>NZ_CP011010.1:1623214-1934642 GCF_001274595.1 Stenotrophomonas maltophilia | reverse complement strand
GCGCGTTGAACCTGGGTGCGGTGCGCACGCTGGTGCTGGACGAGGCCGACCGCATGCTCGACATGGGCTTCGAGGAGCCGATCCGCGAGATCGCCGGCCGCACCCACAAGGACCGCCAGAGCCTGCTGTTCTCGGCCACCTTCCCCGACAGCATCCGCGCCATGGCGCGTGACCTGCTGCGCGACGCGGTGGAAGTGACCGTGGAAGGCGCCGACCAGGCACCGGCAATCCGCCACCTGTTCTGCGAGGTGGAACCGGCGCACCGCCAGAAGGCACTGGCCGGCCTGCTGCTGAAGTACACGCCCGAATCGGCGGTGGTGTTCTGCAACACCCGCAAGGACGTGGACGAAGTAGCCAACTCGCTGCAGCAGTTCGGCTTCTCCGCCCTCGCCCTGCACGGTGACATGGAACAGCGCGACCGCGAGGAAGTGCTGCTGCTGCTGGCCAACCGCAGCTGCAACGTGTTGGTGGCCAGCGACGTGGCCGCGCGCGGGCTGGACGTGGAAGAGCTGGCGGCGGTGATCAACTACGAACTGCCGACCGACGTGGAGAGCTACCAGCACCGCGTGGGCCGTACCGGCCGTGCCGGTGCCAGTGGCCTGGCGATCAGCCTGGTGGCCGGCCGCGAGAAGACCCGTGCCGAAGCGATCGAAGCGCAGATGGGTCAGCCGCTGGACTGGCAGAAAACGCCGCTGGCAACCTCGCGCCCGGCCGAGCTGCCGCAGGCGGCAATGCGCACGCTGCGCATCGATGGTGGCAAGACCGACAAGCTGCGCCCGGGCGATATCCTCGGCGCACTGACCGGTGACGCCGGCCTGTCGAGCAAGTTCATCGGCAAGATCGCGATCTTCCCGACCCGCTCCTACGTGGCGATCGCGCGCGAGCAGGCCAACAAGGCCGTGGCGAAGCTGGAAGCCGGCAAGATCAAGGGCCGTCGATTCCGCGTGCGGATGATGTGATTGAAGCAGCGTTGCCAACCACGGTTGGCAACGGCATGACCTGGTAGCGGCCAACCTTGGTTGGCCCGTCCATGGCGTCGGTTGCGAAAAGCGATGCCAACCCAGGTTGGCAACTACCGGTTCACGGCGGTTCGCTCTGGTAGGTGCCAACCTTGGTTGGCACTCACCCTACGATCAGAACACCAGTTCAGTGTGCAGCGGCAGATCCGCTTCCCAGCGGGCACGGCCACCCAGGCCGTCCAGCTCGACCAGCACGCCGGCGCCGACCACGTCGACACCCAGGCGGCGCACCAGCGACAACGCGGCGACCAGCGTGCCGCCGGTCGCCAGCACGTCGTCGATGATCGCGACGCGGGCGCCAGCCGGCAGCGCATCGGCGTGCACCTCGATGCAGTCGCTGCGGTATTCCAGCGTGTACTCCTCGCGCAGCACCTGGCCCGGCAGCTTGCCCGGCTTGCGTACCGGCACGAAGCCCACGCCCAGTTCCAGCGCCATCGCGGCGCCGAGGATGAAGCCACGCGATTCAATGCCGACCACCGCGTCCAGCTTCTGGTCGCGCCAACGGTCGGCCATCGCGGTGATCGCACCACGGAAGTCCTCGCCGTGGGCGAGCAGCGGCATGATGTCCTTGAAGAGGATGCCGGGCTTGGGGAAGTCGGCGATGTCGCGCAGGCGGGAGGCCCACTGCGGAGCGACGAGGGCGTCGGTCATGTCACGTTGGCTATCTGATGGCGGCATAGGGTACCTGTTCCGGCCGTTGCCTGCCTGTTGAGGGGTATCGGCCGGGCTGCGCCCGGCACCTGCAGAGGCTTCAAGCAACGGCAACGGCAAGAGCTGGTTTCCTGAGGGATGGCGGGGTGGGTCCGGTTGCGGGGGGCGCCGTAAATACATCCATGTAGGCTCGGTCGCCGCATCCATGCGCCTCACGCCCCCGCAACCGGACCCACCCCGCCTTCGACAGATTTCTGCGATCTGCAGTAGATCCACGCCATGCGTGGATGAATCTCCATCGGAATCGAATATTTCGAGAATTGAATGAAATGTATCCACGTGTCGACCAAGGTCGACACCTACCCGCAGCAGCGGGAATCTGTCGGAGGTGGGGCGGTGTCGGAGTGCGGGGTGTCAGCCGCATGGATGCGGCTGCCAAGCCTACAGGGACGTACTTGCGGCGTCCCCGCACTCCGACACCGCCCCGCCAAACCACGGAATCCAGCTTTTGCTCTGGCTGTTGACCTGGCCTCTGCAGGTGCAGGGCGCAGCCCTGCCAACACCCATCCTCAGGAACTGCAGGACAGCATCGAGCAGCCGGCGCGGTTGTCGGCCCACGCCGGGCGCTTGCCGGCGAAGTGTTCAAGCCCCGGGCGCTCGGTATACGGGTCGCGCAGCACCTCCTGCAGGGCGTGCACGCCACCGGGGTCACCCTGCTCCGCGCGGTCGATCGCCTCCTGCGCCAGCCAGTTGCGCAGCACGTACAGCGGATTGGCGGCGCCCATCTTCGCCCTGCGTTCGCTGGCCGACAGCGGATCGGCGCGCAACCGCGTCGCGTAGTTCTGCAGCCACTGCTGCAACGGCGCCCGCAGCGCCTGCTGGCGCGTCTCGTCGTAGTACACCGCGTCCAGCACCGCCGCATCCGGTGCCGCCGGATCGATGCGCATCAGCGCGCGCCAGGCCAGGGTCATGTCCATCGCGCCGTCCTGCATCAGTTGCTGCCAGCGCAGGTAGAGCTGCAGGTCGTCGTCGTCGGCCGCGGCCAGGCCGAGCTTGGCGGCGGCATCGCGGCGCGTACATGCCACGAAGGTGGACTGGTAGGCGGCCAGACCGGCCTGCAGCGGTGCCACATCGGCAAACAGCGGCGCCAGCGCCTGTGCCAACCGGCTCAGGTTCCAGTACGCCACCTGTGGCTGCGTACCAAAGCGGTAACGGCGGCCCTGCGCGTCGGTGGTGTTCGGCGTCCAGTCCGGGTCGAAGTCCTCGACCCAGCCGTAAGGGCCGTAATCGAGCGTGAGGCCGAGCACGGACAGGTTGTCGGTATTCATCACACCATGCACGAAACCCACGCGCATCCAGTGCGCGATCATCTCGGCGGTGCGCACCGCGACCTGCGCGAACCAGTCGCCATACAGCGCCTCGCCCTGCCCCTCCAGCTCGGGGAAATCGCGGGCGATGCAGGCATCCACCAGCAGCTGCAGCAACGCGGTTTCACCGCGCGAAGCCGGCAGTTCGAACGAACCGAAACGCAGGAACGAGGGCGACACGCGGCACACGATGGCGCCAGGCTCGGCACGCGGATGGCCGTCATAGAACATGTCGCGCACCACGTCTTCGCCGGTGCCGACCAGCGACAACGCACGCGTGGTCGGCACGCCGAGGTGGTGCATCGCTTCGCTGCACAGGAATTCGCGGATCGACGAGCGCAGTACCGCGCGACCATCGGCACCGCGCGAATACGGCGTCGGGCCCGCGCCCTTCAGCTGCAGCTCCCAGTGACGGCCGTCGGGCGCAACCAGTTCACCCAGTGAGATCGCACGGCCATCGCCCAGCTGCCCGGCCCAATGGCCGAACTGATGCCCGCCGTAGTTCGCCGCCCACGGCTGCATGCCGGCGTACAGCGCATTGCCGCCGAACACGCGGGCGAAGCCTTCGCTCTCGACGTCAGCGGCATCGAAACCGAGCAGCGTGGCCACCTCCGGCGACCACGCCAGCAACGTGGGCGCCGCCACCGGGGTCGGCATCACCGGTGACCAGGCCGCGGCCAGCACTTCACGGCGGCGCGGGCCGGATTCGGGGTCACCCGGCAGACTGTGCAGCAGGCGGTTGTCGAAACGGGGGCTGTCGGTATCCATGGCCTTGAAGATGGGGGCGACCGCCGCCCGCCTCAATTGCCGCTGAGCGCCTGCAGGTGACCACCGTGGGCCTCGGCGCGCTGGTAGGCCGGGCGCTCGCCGATGCGCTTCAGGAAACCACGCAGTGCAGGCTTGTCGTCGAGGCCACCGCCACGTGCAGCGGCGGCCTGGATCGGGAAGCTCATCTGGATGTCGGCCGCGCTGAACCGCTCACCCGCAAACCATGGGCTTTCGGCGAGGCGGCGTTCCATCCAGTCCAGGTGCAGGCGCCGCTGCGGGCCAATGAAGCCCCGCTCGGCCTTGTCGGCAATGCTGCGCGCGATCGGGCGCGCGAAGAACGGCATCGGCGCGTTGCGGATGCGCCCCATCACCAGGGTCAGCAGCAACGGCGGCATCGCCGAGCCTTCGGCGTAGTGCAGCCAGTAGCGGTAGGCGATGCGCTCGGCGCCCTCGGCTGGCATCGCTGACGGCGACAGCTGGCGCTGGGTGTCGTAGCGGTCGGCAAGGTAGTCGAGGATCGCACCGGATTCGGCCAGCACCAGCTCGCCATCCTGCAGTACCGGCGACTTGCCGAGTGGATGCACGTTGCGCAGCTCGGGCGGCGCCAGCAGCGTTTTCGGATCGCGCGGATAGCGACGGAGCTCGTAGTCCAGCCCCAACTCTTCAAGCATCCACAGCACGCGCAGCGAACGGGAGTTTTCCAGGTGGTGGACGATGCGCATGAGGATGATCCTTGGGAAGACCTGCATCGTACCGCGCTGGATGCATGCCCCTCGTAGAGTCGAGCTTGCTCGACTGTCGTTGAAAGCAGTCGAGCAAGCTCGACTCTACAAAACGGCGGGCAATAAAAAACGCCGGAAGCTTTCGCTTCCGGCGTTCTGGCTACCCAACGGTAGCAGACGGATTAGACCGCCTGCACCTGGTCAGCCTGCATACCCTTCTGACCCTGGACGGCGATGAAGGTAACCTTCTGGCCTTCCTGCAGGGTCTTGAAGCCGGTGCCCTGGATGGCACGGAAGTGCACAAACAGGTCCGGGCCGCTTTCCGGGGTGATGAAGCCGAAGCCCTTGGCGTCGTTGAACCACTTGACGGTGCCGGTCTGACGATCAGACATTTGACTAACTCCTGAAACACATGTTGAAAAAATCGCAGCCACCGGGTATCGGGGCCGAGACTGAGTTGCAGGCGTTGGTAAAGCGGATCGATGAGCGGATCGTGAGATCAACTGCACCAGGCCACGATTCACGGTGACCCTAGCAAACACAGTGGGACGAACGATACGCGTGTTTTCTGCAAAAAGCGATAGCCCGGACGTTCATGGGCAGGGCCCGCCCGCTAGGCGTGACAAGGGCTGGCAGCCGATCGTGGCTAACTCCGAGTCCCCATTCAGGTTTTTCCTACCCTACACTGGGTAAATGACTGAAGCTGAAACCCAAGCTGAACCCGCCCTCCCCCGCATCTGGGTGGATGCAGACGCCTGTCCTGGCGTCATTCGCGACATCCTGTTCCGGGCCGCTGAACGGGTCGGGATCGAGCTGACCCTGGTCGCCAACCAGTGGATCCGCACCCCGCCCTCGCGCTGGTTGCGCTCGATCCAGGTGCCGCAGGGCCTGGACGTGGCCGACAGTGCCATCGTCGAGCGGGTTGCCGCTGGCGACCTGGTGGTCACCCAGGACATCCCGCTGGCCGCGCTGGTGCTGGAGAAGAAGGCCGTCGCACTGAACCCGCGCGGCCAGCTGTACACCCCGAACAACATGGCCGAGCGCCTGTCGATGCGCAATTTCATGGAAGAGCTGCGCGGCGCCGGGGTCCAGACCGGGGGCCCGCCGCCCCTCGGCCCACGCGACCGGCAGCTGTTCGCCGCCGAACTGGACCGTTGGCTGGCCCGGCGTCCCGGCCGCTGAACGGCGCTACCCCGCCTGATCCGGCAGGCACAGGCGGCGCTGGCTGCTGAACTGCCGCCGTTCCCCGCTGAGCGGATCATCGAAGGCCAGCCCCTGTGCCAGCAGCTGCAGGGGCGGCTCGACCGCCCCCTCCGGGCGCGACCTCAGTTGCGGATACAGGTCATCGCCCTCGATCGGCGCGCCCAGCGCGGCCATGTGCACGCGCAGCTGGTGCTTGCGGCCGGTCGCTGGCCGCAGCCGGTAGTGCCAGATCGGTCCCTCCGCCTCGATCAGTTCGATCCGGCTCCGCGCATTGGGCTCGCCCGGCGCTTCGGCCATGCGGAAGAACGGCTCGCCCGGCACCAGCCGGCTATGCCGCTGCAGTGGGAACGCCACGCCCGGCAGGGCCGGTGCCAGTGCCTCATAGATCTTCTCGATGCGCCGTTCGCGGAACAGCCGCTGGTAGGCATCGCGTGAGGCCGGCTGCGTGGAGAACAGCACCAGCCCGGCCGTCAGCCGATCCAGCCGATGCAGCGGCACCAGCTCGGGGTTGCCGGTGCGGACGATCAGACGCGCCAGCAGGGTTTCGCGCACGTGCCGGCCGGCCGGCGTCACCGGCAGGAAGTGCGGCTTGTCGGCCACCAGCAGGTGCGCATCCAGATGGACGATGGTCTCGGCGAACGGAATCACCGGCTCGTCGGCCACCTCGCGGAAGTACTGGATCTCCAGCCCCACCTGCCAGGGCAGATCCGGCGCCAGTGCCCTGCCCTGCGTGTCCTGCACGCGACCACGGGCGAAGCGGTCCTGCCATTGCGCGCGGTCGATGCGCGGGAATCGCGCACACAGGCCATCAAGCAGGCTGGGCCAGTGGCCGGGCGGCAGCTGCAACCGGCTGGGAGGGGTCATCGGGTCCATTCCTGCGGCGGACAAGGACGGCAAGCGTGCCACGTTGACGCTCTGCCGACAGCCCGGCAACGGACACCCCAAGAGCAAACCTCTATCATTGTCCTCTTTAGTCCACGGATCCCCCATGGCTCTTACCGCCACCATCCGCAAGGCCGAACTACAGATCAGCGACATGGATCGCGGCTACTACGCGACCCACAACCTGACCCTGGCCCAGCACCCGTCCGAGACCGACGAGCGCCTGATGGTGCGCCTGCTCGCCTTCGCCCTCAACGCCGGTGATCGCCTCGAATTCGGCCGCGGCCTGAGCACCGATGACGAGCCCGACCTGTGGGAACACGACTACACCGGCGACATCCTGCAGTGGATCGACCTGGGCCATCCGGACGAATCGCGCATCCGCAAGGCCAGCAACCGCAGCCGCCAGGTGCAGGTGGTGAACTACGGTGGCAACGCCTCCGAGATCTGGTGGACCAAGCAGGGCAAGGGACTGGCGCGTTTCGACAACCTGTCGGTGGTCGACCTCGACGGTGCCTTCGTCGAGCAGTGGGGCCAGCAGATCCAGCGTGCGATGCGCTTCAGCGTGCTGATCCAGGATGGCGAAGTGCAGATTCTCAACGACCAGATCCAGCTCGACATCATCCCGAACTGGCGCAAGCGCGCCAAGGCATGAGCACGATCCGCTGCGATGTAGTGGTCATCGGCGCCGGCGCGGCCGGGCTGATGACTGCGATCACCGCCGGCCAGCGCGGCCGCCAGGTGCAGGTGATCGACCATGCCAACAAGATCGGCAAGAAGATCCTGATGTCTGGCGGTGGCCGCTGCAACTTCACCAACACCGGCACCACCCCGGCCAACTTCCTGTCGGCCAACCCGCACTTCTGCAAGTCGGCGCTGGCCCGCTACACGCCCTGGCATTTCATCGAGCTGGTCAGCAAGCACGGCATCGCCTACCACGAGAAAGAGCTGGGCCAGCTGTTCTGCGATGTCTCGTCCAAGCAGATCGTGAAGATGCTGGTGGACGAATGCCAGGCGGCTGGCGTGCAGGTCCGTACCGACTGCAGCGTGCAGCGCATCGAGCACGGCAGCGACGGCTTCCGCGTACACACCAGCCACGGCCTGTTCCACTGTGCCTCGCTGGTGGTCGCGACCGGCGGGCTGTCCATTCCCAGCATGGGTGCCACCGGTTTCGGCTATGAGATCGCACGCCAGTTCGGCCACGCGGTGCTGCCGACCCGCGCCGGGCTGGTGCCGCTGACGCTCAGCGGCAAGCACCAGGAGCGGCTGGCCGAGCTCAGCGGTGTCGCCCTGCCGATCGAGGCGCGCTGCAACGGAAAGAGCTTCCAGAACTTCATGCTGCTGACCCATCGCGGCGTGAGCGGCCCGGCGATGCTGCAGATTTCGTCCTTCTGGCAGCCTGGCGACACGCTGGAACTGGACCTGCTGCCCGGCCAGGATGCCGGCGAGTGGCTGCGCCAGATGAAGCGCGAGCGGCCGGCCGCCGAGCTGCGCACGGTGCTGGGCGAGGTACTGCCCAAGCGGCTTGCGCAGCGCCTGTGCGAACACTGGCTGCCCGACCGCCCGGTGCGCCAGCTGGACGAGCCGGTGCTGCGCCAGGCCGCGCAGCTGCTGGGCGCGTTCCCGTTGGTGGCCAGCGGCACCGAAGGCTATCGCACCGCCGAGGTCACCCTGGGCGGCGTGGACACCGCCGAGGTTTCGTCCTCGACGATGGAATCCAGGCGCGTGCCCGGCCTGCACTTCGTTGGCGAGGTACTGGACGTGACCGGCTGGCTGGGCGGGTACAACTTCCAGTGGGCCTGGGCCAGCGGCCACGCCGCCGGCGGCGTGGTGTGAACCACATCGCCGTTCGATGCGCGCAAGGGGGGCGCGCATGGACGGTTCGGCGCGCATCGTGTATCTAGATTTGCAGATTGGGGAGCAGTGCATGCAGAACGCGAACGACATCACCATCCGCCTGCTGATCGTCGATGACAGCGGCGAGAATGCCGAAGCCATCGTCAGCGCCCTGCGCAACAGTGGCATCGCGGTGCGCCCGTGGCGCCCGCAGGATGCGGCCGAGCTGGCCCAGGTGCTGGACAGCCAGGCCATCGACCTGGTGCTGGCCTCGCCGTCGCCGGGCATTCCACTGCCGCTGGTGGCCCAGCACATCGCCGCCAGCGGCAAGGATATTCCGCTGGTGCTGCTGGCCGAGCGCATCGATGAGGACGAGCTGGTGCAGGCCAGCAGCCATGGCATCCGCGCCCTCGCCCTGCGCCAGCGCCCCGAGCATCTGCTGGCCGTGGTCCGCGACCAGTGGGTGGACCTGCAGGCCCGCCGTGGCCTGCGCCGCATCGAGGCACAGATGCGCGAAACCGAGCGCCGCTGCGACGCGCTGATCGCCTCCTCGCGCGACCCCATCGCCTATGTGCATGAAGGCATGCACATCCGGGCCAACGACGCCTATCTGGAGATGTTCGGCTACGAGCATTTCGACGACATCGAAGGCATTTCGCTGCTCGACATGGTCGCCGCGCAGCATGTGGAAGGCTTCAAGCAGCTGCTGAAAGGCCTCAGCCGTGGCGAAGCGCCGCCGCCGCAGTATCAGCTCGACGCCCGTCACGAAGATGGCAGCGCGTTCCCGGCAACGATGGAATTCACGGCGGCGACCTACGAGGGCGAATCCTGCCTGCAGGTGGTGCTCCGCCGCCGCATGGAATTCGATCCGGAGCTGGCACGCGAAGTTGAAGACCTGCGCCAGCGTGACCAGGTCACCGGCCTGCTCAACCGCCCGACCTTCATGCTGCAGCTGGAAAGCGCGGTGGCCCAGGCCGGTCGCAGCGAAGGCCAGTTCGGCCTGCTGTTGATCGAACCGGACCATTACGCACGCCTGCTGCCGGACATCGGCCTGGCCTCGGCCGACGCGCTGATCGGCGCGCTCGCCGCCCTGCTGGCCGAGGTGGTCGGCGAGGACGCGCAGCTGGCCCGCTTCGGCGAACACAACTTCGCCGTGCTGCAGGCTGGGCCCTATGCGCAGACCGTTGCGCTGGCCGAGCGCATCCGCGAAGCCTATGCCGCGCATGTCTTCAGCATCGGCGCACGCTCGGCCACGGTGACGGTCAGCATCGGCGGCGTGCAGGTGGGCGAGAAGATCGCCAGCATCGGCCAGGTGCTGGCACGTGCCAGCGAATGCACGCAGGCCGCTGCCGAGCTGGGCAATACCTGCCGCATCTTCGACCCCGCCGCTGCCGACCGCGTGGAGGAAGAGCGCGTGCTGCGCTGGGTGGCACGCATCCGTGAAGCGCTGGCCGGCGACGGCTTCCAGCTGCACTACCAGCCGGTGCTGAATCTGCAGGGCGAGCCGCTGGAACTGTACGAGGCCTACCTGCGCCTGGAGCACAACGGCGAGCTGCTGAGCCCGACCGCGTTCCTGGGCATTGCCGAGGAGCACGGGCTGCTGGCCGACATCAACCGCTGGGTGGTTTCGCGGGCCATCGCGGTGCTGGGCCAACGTGCGCGCGAAGGCCATGCCACCCAGGTGCTGGTGAAGGTCACCCCGGAATCGTTCGACGATCCGCAGATGATCGCCACCCTGCGCCGCGAACTGCAGGCACAGGGCGTGCCAGGCGAACGGCTGTGGCTGCATGCACCGGAAGCGAAGGTGTTCACCCATCTGCGCAGCGCGCAGCAGTTCCTTGCCGAGGTCGCGCCCCTGGGCTGCCGCATCGGCCTGGAGCAGTTCGGTTCGGGGCTGGATTCGTTCCAGTTGCTGGCCCACTTCCAGCCGCAGTTCCTCAAGCTGGACCGCGGTTTCACCAGCGATCTGGCCGCCACCCGCGAGAACATCGACCGCATCAGCCAGATCACCGCGCGTGCGCAGGAAGCCGGTATCCGCACCATCGCCGAGTTCGTCAGCGACGCCAATTCGATGACCCTGCTGTTCAGTGCCGGCGTGGACTATGTGCAGGGCGACTTCGTCGGCCCGGCCTTGCCGGAGATGGGGTTCGAGTTTGGTTGACCCACGGGGCTGCCGGCCAGCGGCCGGCACTACCCAACGAAAAGGCCGGCTTTCGCCGGCCTTTTCATTGATCAGGTCATGTCGACCAGATTCTCGATCCTGACGTCCGGATTGACGTCGGCTTCGTAGTCGACACCTTCCACGCCGAAACCGAACAGGCGCAGGAAGTCGGCCTTGTAGCCGGCCAGGTCGCTGATCTCGTACAGGTTCTCGTTGGTCACCTGCGGCCACAGCGCAACCACCTTGCCCTGCACGTCCGCGGCCATTTCCTTGTAGTCGGCACGCAGGCGGCCTTCCTCATCGACCAGCGCGACGGTGTGGCCATCGGCATCGACCAGGTCGTGGCGCAGGCGATCGACCGCCACGCCGTCAGCCTTGCCGCCGTAGAGGATGTCGTACAGCACGTCCAGCTGCTCGATGCAGCCTTCATGGGTGCCCTTTTCCTTCATCACCTTGAACAGCAGCGACAGGTACAGCGGCATGGTCGGAATGGCCGAGCTGGCCTGGGTGACCACGGCCTTCAGCACCGACACGCGCGCATCGCCACCGATCTTTGCCAGCTTCTCGCGCAGGCCCAGCACCTTGGTGTCCAGGTCCTTCTTGGCGGCACCGATCGAGCCATTCCAGTAGATGGCCTGGGTGATCTCTTCGCCCACGTAGGTGAAGGCGGTGGTGGTGCAGCCGTTGGCCAGCACACCGGCATCGGCCAGCGCATCGATCCACATCTGCCAGTCTTCACCGCCCATGACCGCGACGGTGCCGGCGATTTCTTCGGCGGTAGCCGGCTGCAGGTGGGTCTCGGTCAGCACTTCCTTGTCGGTATCCAGGCCACGCAGCGTGATCGGCTCACCGATCGGCTTCAGCGTGGAGCTGATGATTTCGCCGGTCTTCGGGTGCTTGCGGCGCGGTGCAGCCAGGCTATAGACCACCTGGTCGACCTGGCCAAGATCGGCCTTGATCATCTCGATGGCCTTGGCCTTCACCTCATCGGAGAAGGCATCGCCGTTGATGCTCTTGGCGTACAGGCCGGCTTCGTCGGCGTACTTGTGGAACGCGGCCGAGTTGTACCAGCCGGCGGTGCCGGGCTTGGACTCGCTGCCCGGACGTTCGAAGAAGATGCCCAAGGTCGCCGCGCCGCTACCGAACGCAGCGGTGATGCGCGCAGCCAGGCCGTAGCCAGTGGACGCGCCGATCACCAGCACGCGCTTGGGGCCGTTCTGGATCGGCGGGCGCGCACGGATGTAGTCGATCTGCTGCTTGACCGCGGCCTCGCAGCCGGTCGGGTGGGTGGTGACGCAGATGAAGCCGCGGACGCGCGGTTTGATGACCATGGATACCTCGGGTTGGCAGATGCGGCGCACGGGGCGCTCAGCAGGAATACGGGCGCGCGCCTGCGCGCGCGAACCGCAGGATCGTAGTGCGCGGGGGAAGATTGCACAACCGACGCTGGCGTAGGGTGGGATTTTGTTCTGCAGGGCTGCGCCCTGCACCCGCCGGAAGCCAGAGCAACGTCAACGTCAAAAGCTGGGTTCCTGTGGGTTGGCGGGGTGGGTCCGGTTGCGGGGGGCGCTGCAAGTACGTCCATGTAAGCTCGGTCGCCGCATCCATGCGGCTCACGCCCCCGCAACCGGACCCACCCCGCCTTCGACAGATTCCCGCGATCTGCCGGAACGGCACCCTGTTCTGGTAGGTGTCGACCTTGGTCGACACGGATGAATTCATTCGATATCTGACAGATGTGTCGACCAAGGTCGACACCTACCGACAGCGCGCGGTCCAACAGCCGCATGAACCTGTCGAAGGTGGGGCGGTGTCGGAGTGCGGGGTGTCAGCCGCATGGATGCGGCTGCCAAGCCCCCAGGGATGGGTTCACGGCGTCCCCGCACTCCGACACCGCCCCGCCATCCTACGGAATGCTGCTCTGGCTTTGGCTTTGGCTTTGGCTTTGGCTTCTGCAGGTGCAGGGCTGCAAGCCCTGCAACACAAAAAACCCCGCTTGCGCGGGGTTCTCTGTGTGTTGCGTGCAACAGGTGATTACGGGCGACGGGCCAGAGCCTCGACGTCCTTCGCCTTCGGCAGCAGGTCCTGCTTGCTGACGCGCAGGAAGCCGATCGTCAGCATCGGCACCGCCACCAGGATCGAGGACAGCACCACGATCACCGCACCGATCATGTGCGTCTCGGCCAGGCCTTCCATCGAGCTGCCGCCATACATGTACAGGGCAAGCGCCGACAGGAAGAACATCACCGCCGTGATCACCGTACGCGACAGCGTCTGGTTGATCGAACGGTTCAGCACTTCCATCGAGTCCACGCGCAGGCTGCGGAAGTTCTCGCGGACGCGATCGAACACCACGATGATGTCGTTGATCGCAAAGCCCATCACCGACAGCAGGCCGGCCAGCACGGTCAGGTCGAACTCACGGCCCAGCAGGGACACGTAAGCCACCGTCACGATCAGGTCGAACATCGCCACGATGCTGGCGGTGACCGCGAACTTCCATTCGAAGCGCACCGCGATGTAGATCAGGAAGCCGGCCAGCATGAAGATGGTGGCGTACAGGCCATTCATCGCCAGGTCCTTGCCGATCTGCGGGCCAACGAACTCGTTGCGCAGCACGGTGGCCTGGTTGTCGGCGGTGGACAGTGCCTTCACCACGGCCGCGGCGGTGGCCTTGTCCTCGGCAGCGGCGTCGCCGGTGCCCGGGGCATGCTCACCGTGCGGGGCCAGGCGGATCAGCAGGTCGGTGTTGCCACCGACACTCTGTACCTGCGCGCCGTCAAAGCCGTTTTCCTCGAGCTTGGTACGCACCTGCTCGACGTCCACCGCCTTGTCGAAGCGGGCTTCGATCAGCGTGCCGCCGGTGAAGTCCAGCGCATAGTTGAAGCCCTTGAAGCCGATGATGGCGACCGAGGCCAGGAACACCACGATGGTGACCGCCATGGCGACATGGCGCCAGCGCATGAAGTCGATCTTGGTGTCGTTCGGGAGGATGTGCAGCGGAAACAGTTTCATGTGCGTGTCGTCCCGTCAGATGGCCACGTTCTGGAGCTTCTTGCGGCTGCCGTAGATCAGCGTCGCCAGCGCGCGCGACACGGTGATCGCGGTGAACATGGAGGCGAAAATACCGATGATCATGGTCAGCGCGAAGCCCTTCAGCGGACCGGTACCGAATGCGAACAGCGCCACACCGACGATCAGGCCGGTCAGGTTGGCGTCGAGGATGGTGCCGGAGGCACGCTCGTAACCGGTCACGATCGCGGTCTTGCCCGGCACGCCGGCACGCAGTTCTTCACGGATACGCTCGTTGATCAGCACGTTGGCGTCCACCGACAGGCCGACCGACAACGCCAGGCCGGCAAAGCCCGGCAAGGTCATGGTCGCGCCGAACATCGACATCACCGCCACCACGATCAGCAGGTTGAACAGCATCGCGATCGAGGTGATCACGCCGAACATGCGGTAGTAGATGCTGAAGAACACCAGGGTGAACAGGAACGCGAACACCACTGCGCGCATACCGTTCTTGACGTTCTCGGCGCCCAGGCTCGGGCCGACCACGCGCTCTTCGACGAAGTCCATCGGCGCCGCCAGCGAGCCGGACTTCAGCAGCTTGGCTAGGTCTTCGGCTTCCTTCTTCTGCAGGCCGGTGGTCTGGAAGTTCTTGCCGAACACGCCGTTGATGTTGGCCACCGAGATCACTTCCTCGTTGACCTTGAAGCCACGCACTTCCTGGCCGTCGACGACGGTCACGGTCGGCACGCGCTCGGTGTAGACCACCGCCATCGGCTTGTTCACGTTGGCGCTGGTGAAGTCGAACATGCGCTGGCCGCCGACATTGTTCAGCGTGACGCTGACCGCCGGCGAGCCACTGTTCGAATCGGTCACCGCCTGCGCGCCGACCATCTGGTCGCCGGTGACAATCACGCGCTTGTTCAGCAGCACCGGGCCACCGCCATCACGGCGCTGGTAGACCTTCGCTTCCGGCGGGATGCGGCCAGAGGCGATCGCGTCCTGCGCATTGCCTTCGACTACCGCACGGTATTCCAGGGTGGCGGTGGCGCCGATCATGCGCTTGGCTTCGGCGGTGTCCTGCACGCCCGGCAGCTGCACGACCACGCGGTCGGCACCCTGGCGCTGGATGATCGGCTCGGCCACGCCCAGCTGGTTCACGCGGTTGCGCAGGGTGTTGATGTTCTGCTCGATGGCACCGTTGGCGATCTGGGTGATCTCGGCCTCCGGGATGGTCACCGTGATGCGGCTGCCGCTGACGTCGTAACCGAGGGTCGGCTGAGCCTTGACCAGCGCGGTACGGGCGAGCTGTGCCGCGTCATCACCGGCCGACGGGCTCAGGTTGGCCACGATGCTGTTGTCGGCACGACGCTCCACCGACTGGTAGGCGATGCGGGCGTCACGCAGCGTGCTGCGCACGTCTTCGGTGTAGGCGTCCAGGCGCTTGTCCAGGGCGGCCTTCTGGTCGACCTGCAGCACGAAGTGCACACCGCCCTGCAGGTCCAGGCCCAGCACCATCGGGCGACCGCCGAGGTTGGCCAGCCAGTCCGGCACGGTCGAGGCCAGGTTCAGCGCCACGGTGTACTGCTCGCCGATGGTGTCACGCAGGGCGTCGCTGGCAGCGGACTGCGCCTTCAGGTCCGGCAGGCGGACGATCAGGCTCTCCCCTTCCTTCTCGGCGCCAATGGTGGTGATACCGGCCTTGTTCAGGTCGGCCAGCACGCGGTCGCGCAGCGCATCGTCGACCTGCCCGCCACGGTTGGCGGTGATCTGGATGGCCGGGTCCTTCTGGTAGATGTTGGGCAGCGCGTACAGCGCGCTGAGCGCCAGTACGATCAGGATGACGACGTACTTCCAGCGTGGAAATTCGAGCATTGCTTGGGTCCCGCGCGGCGCCATCCCCGGCGCCGCGGTTGTGCTTCGGAAAGGGAGTGGCTTACTGGGCCGACTTCAGGGTACCGGCCGGCAGCACGTTGCCGACAGCGCCCTTCTGCACGCGGATGCGCACGTTGTCAGCCACTTCGATGGTGATGAAGTTGTCGCCGATGTCGGTGACGATGCCGGCGATGCCGCCGTTGGTCAGCACTTCGTCGCCACGCTTGATCTTCTCCAGCATGGCCTTGTGCTCCTTCTGCCGCTTCATCTGCGGGCGGATCATCAGGAAGTACATGATGGCGATCAGGATGATCGGGAACAGCAGCGTGGTCAGGCCCATGCCCTGCGGTTGGCCGCCGGCGGCCTGGGCGTGGGCGGCGGGAATCAGGAAAGCAAGCAGGTTCATCGTTGGTCCTTTGGTTGGGCGGCGCTCCGGCCCTTTCACGGGCACGGCGTGTCGACCGCGGATCTGGGTCAGCCTTGAAGTATGCCACGGCCCCGGGCGTTCGTCCTTGGGCCGTTTGGCAGGGGGTGTCCGGTTACAGGGGCGGCGCGACCGCCCCCCGTGCCGCGTAGAAAGACTCACGGAAGGCCAGGAAGGTTCCCGCCTCGATCGCCGCACGGATGTCGGCCATCAGCTTTTCGTAATAGAACAGGTTGTGCAGGGTGCCCAGCATCGGCGCCAGCATCTCGTTGCAGCGGTCCAGGTGGCGCAGGTAGGAGCGGGTGTAGCCGCCGGTGCAGGCCACGCAGCCGCAGCCCGGCTCGATCGGGTCCATGTCGCGCGCGTACTGGGAGTTGCGGATGCGGACGGTACCGAACGAGGTGAAATAGTGGCCGTTGCGGGCGTTGCGGGTCGGCATCACGCAATCGAACATGTCCACGCCGCGTGCGACACCCTCGACCAGATCCTCCGGCCGGCCCACGCCCATCAGATAGCGCGGGCGGTCGCCCGGCAGTTCCGGATCCAGGTGGTCCAGCATGGCATTGCGCTCGTGCTCCGGCTCGCCCACGGCCAGGCCGCCGATGGCGTAGCCGTCGAAGCCGATCGCCTGCAGGGCTTCGGCCGAGCGGCTGCGCAGGTCGGTGTGCACGCCGCCCTGGACGATGCCGAACAGGGCCGCATCGTTGCCAAGCTCGTCATGCGCGTTGCGGCTGCGCTGGGCCCAGCGCAGGCTCAGTTCCATCGAGCGGCGGGCGACATCTTCGGTGGCCGGGTACGGGGTGCACTCGTCGAAGATCATCACCACGTCCGAATCGAGCACTTTCTGGATCTTCATGCTCTCTTCCGGGCCCAGGAACACGCGGGCACCGTCGGTCGGTGAGGCGAAGGTCACGCCCTGCTCGGTGATCTTGCGGCGATGGGCCAGCGAGAACACCTGGAAGCCGCCCGAGTCGGTCAGGATCGGGCCATTCCAGCGGCAGAAGCCGTGCAGGCCGCCGTGGTCGGCAATGATGTCCAGGCCCGGGCGCAGGTACAGGTGGAAGGTGTTGCCGAGGATGATCTCGGCACCCAGCGCGCGCACCTGGTCCGGCAGGATGCCCTTGACCGAGCCATAGGTTCCCACCGGCATGAAGGCCGGCGTTTCCACCGTGCCACGCGGGAAGGTCAGGCGGCCACGGCGGGCACGGCCGTCGCGGGTCTTGAGCTGGAACTGCAGTCGGGACATGGAGCGGTCATTCAGGCAAATAGTCGCCCATTGTCTCCCAAAACCGGGCGCCGACGAACCCGTGACCTGTCTGCGCCGTTCAGCGCCCTGCCCGCTGGCGCCAACGCTGCGCCAGCAGGTCGGCCAAGGCCTCGGCCTGGATCGAATTCAGGATGTCGTTATGGTTGGCGGAGACGCTGTCCTCGCCGGCAATCACCCATACCGGCCGCTGCTGCATCGGCACGCAGCCCTGGCCGGGTATGCTGACCGCGCGCAGCACGAAGCGGCCATCGGCCAGGGTCGCGGTACAGGTATCCGCTGGCGAGGGTCGACAGGCATCCCCTGTATTGCAGACCTTGGCACGGTGGGTCTGCCGCTGGCGGTCAAAGCCGATCGGGGTATCGCGGAAGGCGATCCGGTAGCCCCAGCCCACCGCCTTGTCGCCCTGCGCCTGCAGCACCGTGACCTTGCGATGCTGGCGCAAAGCGTCTGCTGCTGTGATCGAGACCGCGCCGCTGAACGCCGGCGATGCCGCCCACGCTGCGACCAGCGCCTGCTCGACCGCGTCGAATTCGCGTTCGGCCACCGCCGGGTTGAGCATGAAGTACTCGAAGCCGTGCAACTGCTCCTGCGCCAGTCCGTCCTTGATCGCATGGAACAACGCCGAGCCGCCAAAGCTGTGGCCGATCATGTAGACCGCACGCTCGGGGTGCTGCTCGCGCAGCATCGTCACCACCTGCGCCAGCCCACCCTCACCAACGGCTATAGACGCGTTCTTCCGGTCCCATACGGTCAGGAAGTCGCTCGGCTCCCAGGCCAGTGGGGTGTCGATGGAATCGCCCCGCCAGCCCACGTACAGCCCTCTCACCGGCGCTCCAGCCTTGGCCTCGACGCTCGCAAGGAACCGGTCAAAATCGGTGAAATTGCTGTCGTTGGGCGATGCGTTGTGGTGCCAGCCGTTGATGAATACCACCACAGGCAGGTCGGCCGGCTCCTCCGCCAGCCAGTGCTGCAGGCGGTCGAACTGGCCCGGCCAATGGAACCGCCCTGCATCATCGATCTCGATCACCATGCGCTCGCTGCGCGCCGGTGCGTCGAGTCGCACGGCCTCGTGCTCGGGCCAGTAGGCGACATCGGGCACGCTGGTACAGGACGAAAGACCGCACACGATCAGGCACAGGCCGGCAATCCGCCGCATGAGCGTTCTCCTTGGTGGGGCACAGGCCCCTCCCCGGGGCCTGCGCGCTGCGATCCTAGCCTGCGGTCACGGGCACTGGACGACCGCCTGTCGGAAGGTCCAGACTGCCGCTGCGATGTATCGAACCGGGGGGAACGATGCTGCACCCAGCACTGCGGGCCGGCTGCCTGATTCTGGCCGCTGCCCTGGCCTGCGCGCCCTGCGCGGCCTTCGAACTGCAGATGGTGACCCGTGCCCAAGCCAAGGATCTGCGCACCAGGCTGGACCAGCTTGGCGTTCGCGGCGTCTCGTTGCAGATGATCCTGGATAGCGGCTACGAGCCCGTGCACGAGCGCATCATGCTGATGTCGTACGGCTGCCCCGGCCAACCATCCTGCGCGGCCCATTCCGAGCGCGGCCATATCAGCATGGGGCTGCAATGGAACGACAATCCCCCGGATGTGCCCTCCCTTGGCGCCTGCCAGGGGAAGGTAGTGATGATGCCGCACCGGAGCGGAAACTGCTGGCTGGCTCATATGCTGAAGGCCAAGCGCAATCCCGATGCCGGTTACGGCGAAGCGTCACTGATGGCGCAGCGCTCGCACTACGGCGACATGCAGTTCCTGCATGCCATGGCGAGCGAGCCCGGTGTAGCGGCGTCGACCACGCTGGAACACATGATGGCCTGGGCCGAGTACAGCTACCGCCTTTCCCTGCGCGGAGGCCTGGAGCAGTTGGATGTGGAGGCACCGGTACGTCAGTTCGCCGGCCTGGCGCCCTGGTTCCAGGCCGAAAAGCGCCACTGGACCGGCGCCGACCTTTTCATGTTCGGCCACGAGTACGACGAACCATTGATACGCGACATGGCATTCGGCTCCCTGCTGCATCTGCTGCAGGATTCCTACTCGCAGAGTCATGTCCAGCGCGACTACGCTGCCGATGGCTTACCCATCGAACGCCTGTTGACCTATCGCGGGCAGTCCAGCCACTGCCACGCCAAGGCCGATCGCAAGGGCCCGGAGGAAAAGAAGCCGCTGGCGGCCAACCTGCGCGCGGCAATCGAGATGGGTCGCGAGCTGATCGCACTCCGCGAACGCACTGCACCGTGGACGGAGGCCGAAGGCCTGCTACGTGGCAGCGCCTTCCGCCTCGCGGCGGACGTGCAGCCAGCCGGCACCGGGGCGTTCACCAGCAAGCACTGCAAGTAGCAGGCGCGGCGCCTCAACCCGCCTGCGGGAACAGCAGCATCGCGTCGCCGTAGCTGAAGAAGCGGTAGCGCTGCTCGATCGCGTGCTGGTAGGCCTCGAACACGCGCTGCTTGCCGGCGAACGCGGAAATCATCATCAGCAGCGTGCTCTCCGGCAGGTGGAAGTTGGTCACCATCGCGTCGACGCTGCAGATGCGGTAGCCCGGGGTGATGAAGATCTGCGTCTCGCCAGCGAACGGCAGCAGCTCGCCATCGCGCATCGCGCTTTCCAGCGCCCGCACCACGGTGGTGCCGACGCCGATCACCCGGCCACCGGCCGCACGCGTGCGCCGCACCTGCTGCACCAGCTCCGCGCCGACGTTCAGCCACTCGCGGTGCATCACGTGGTCCTTCAGGTCATCGGCACGCACCGGCTGGAAGGTGCCCGCGCCCACGTGCAGGGTGACGTGGCCGAAGTCCACGCCCTTCTCCTTCAGCGCGGCCAGCAGCGGTTCGTCGAAATGCAGGCCGGCGGTCGGCGCGGCCACCGCGCCCACTTCACGCGCGAACACGGTCTGGTAGCGCTCGCGGTCGTCCACGCCCGGCTCGCGCTGGATGTACGGCGGCAACGGCAGGCGGCCGGCGTGCAGCAGCCACTGCTCCAGTGACTCGGGCACATGGAACTGCAGCACGTAGAACTCGCCGTCGCGGCCCAGCACCTCGGCTTCGCCGCCGGCATCCAGCGCGATGCGGCTGCCGGCCTTCGGCGACTTGCTGGCACCCACCTGCGCACGCGCCTGCTGGCCGCCGAGCAGGCGCTCGATCAGGATCTCCACGCGGCCACCGCTGGCCTTCTGCCCGAACAGGCGGGCCGGAATCACCCGGGTGTCGTTGAACACCAGCAGGTCGCCCGGCTGCAGCTGTGACGGCAGGTCACGCACCTGCAGGTCGGTGAAGCCTGCCGGGGCGGGTGGCACCAGCAGCAGGCGGCTGGCGGAACGTTCAGCCAGGGGCGCCTGCGCGATCAGTTCGGCCGGCAGGTCGTAGTTGAAATCGGACTTCTTCAAGGCAGTGGGCGGCAACAGGTCGACAATGGCGCGCATTGTACGTCCAGCGTCTGCGAGCCGGCGCGCTTCGCGGCGAACGTCGCGCAAAATGCTGCTATGCAGCAGGCTTTTGCGGGGTTATCGCGCAAAAAAACAAGTGCTAGCATCGAGCCGGAAGTCCGCTGCACGAGCCTGCCCCCAAGCGCGCGTGATGACGCGCGTTTTGCTTTTGAAGACCCGTGCGACCCATTGTTTCAGGAGATCTGCAATGAGCTTCATCGAACGCCTCGCCCCCCTGCGCAACCAGCCCGGCACCCGCCTCACTACTGGTCTGGACGACGCCACCCTGACCGCCCTGTCCGCCCGCCATCCGCAGCTGGTTGCCGCGGTGGAGGCTGCCGCCGAGGAATTCGCGCGCGTGCAGGCCGACCTGGGGCCGCTGCTGGCGCAGGACGAGCAGGCGCAGATCGACGCGATGCAGGACGGCTTCGTCAATTTCTACGCCGATGACGCAGTGACCCCGTATGTGGCGCTGGCCGCGCGCGGTCCTTGGGTGGTGACCCTGAAGGGTGCGGTGCTGTACGACGCCGGCGGCTACGGCATGCTCGGCTTCGGGCACACCCCGGATGCCGTGCTGGAGGCGATGGCCCGCCCGCAGGTGATGGCCAACATCATGACCCCGAGCCTGTCGCAGCAGCGTTTCATCACGGCCCTGCGCGCCGAGATCGGCCATCGCCGTGGCGGCTGCCCGTTCGCCCGGTTCATGTGCCTGAACTCCGGCTCCGAGGCGGTCGGCCTGGCGGCCCGCATCGCCGACGTCAACGCCAAGCTGCAGACCGACCCGGGCGCCCGCCACGCTGGCGCGGCAATCAAGCGCGTGGTGGTCAAGGGCAGCTTCCATGGCCGTACCGACCGCCCGGCGCTGTACTCAGATTCCAGCCGCAAGAGCTACATGCAGCACCTGGCCAGCTACCGCGGCGAAGACTCGGTGATCACCGTTGCGCCCTACGATGAGGCTGGCCTGCGCAAGGTGTTCGAAGATGCTGCGCGCAACCACTGGTTCGTCGAAGCCGTGTTCCTGGAACCGGTGATGGGCGAAGGCGACCCGGGCCGTTCGGTGCCGCCGGCGTTCTATGCGCTGGCCCGTGAACTGACCCGTGCACACGGCAGCCTGCTGCTGCTCGATTCGATCCAGGCCGGCCTGCGCGCGCATGGCGTGTTGTCGGTGGTCGACTACCCGGGCTTCGAAGGCCTGGACCCGCCGGACATGGAGACCTACTCCAAGGCCCTCAACGCTGCACAGTACCCGCTCTCGGTGCTGGCGGTGACCGAGCATGCCGCGCAGCTGTACCGCAAGGGCATCTATGGCAACACCATGACCAGCAACCCGCGTGCACTGGATGTGGCCTGCGCCACCCTCGCCCAGCTGACCCCGCAGGTGCGTGCCAACATCGCCGAACGGGGTGCCGAAGCGGTGCGCAAGCTGGAGCAGCTGAAGGGCGAACTGGGCGGGCTGATCACCAAGGTGCAGGGCACCGGCCTGCTGTTCTCCTGCGAGCTGGCCCCGCAGTTCAAGTGCTACGGCGCCAATTCCACCGAGGAATGGCTGCGCCAGCACGGCATCAACGTGATCCACGGCGGCGAGAACTCGCTGCGGTTCACCCCGCACTTCGGCATGGACAGCGAAGAGCTGGACCTGCTGGTGGGCATGGTCGGCCGCGCCCTGCGCGAAGGCCCACGCCGCGAGCAGGCCGCCGCAGCGTAAGAACGCCCAACGCGTCATACTCCATGGATACCCCGCCCGCAACCGCTGATCCGGTTGCCGGCGGGGCGTTTTCGTTTCCGGCCTAGAGACAGGAAGATCCATGAAATCGATCTGTGTGTACTGTGGTTCCAACGCGGGCAGCAAGCCGGCCTACACCGAACGCGCCATTGCCCTGGGTGACCGCATCGCCCGCGACGGCCTGCGCCTGGTGTACGGCGGCGGCAACGTCGGCCTGATGGGAACCGTGGCCAACGCCGTACTTGCCGCCGGCGGTGAAGTAACCGGCGTGATCCCGCGCCAGCTGGCCGACTGGGAAGTGGCCCATCGCGGCCTGACCGAACTGGAAATCGTCGGCTCGATGCACGAGCGCAAGTCGCGCATGTTCGACCTGGCCGATGGCTTCGTGGCCCTGCCCGGCGGCTTCGGGACAATGGAAGAAATCTTCGAGATGCTGACCTGGCGCCAGCTGGGCATCGGCAACAAGCCGTGCGCGTTCCTCGATGTGGATGGCTTCTATGCACCGCTGATCGGCATGATCGATCGCATGGTGGAGGAGCGCTTCCTGCATCCGGACCAGCGCCAGGACCTGTGGTACGGCTCGGACATCGAGGAGATGCTGACCTGGATGCAGAACTACCAGCCGGCACAGGCCTCGAAGTGGATTGACGAAAAACGCCGCGCCGCCCTGCGCTGATGCAACAGCACGCGGCGGCTCAGGCCACCGCGTGCACCCGGGGCGCAGGCCGGCCCAGCAGGTAGCCCTGGCCGTAATCACAGCCGAGTTCGCGCAGGGTCTGCCGCTGCGCCTCGGTCTCGATGCCTTCACCGATGGTCTCGATGCCCAGCGTGCGCGCCAGCGACAGCACGCCTTCAACCAGCGCGCGCGTGCTCTGCACTTCCGGGCCGTGCAGGCCGGCGATGAAACTCTGGTCGATCTTCAACGTGCTGATCGGGAAGCGGTGCAGGTAGGACAGCGCCGAGAAACCGGTACCGAAATCGTCCAGCTGCACCTGGATGCCACGCTCGCGCAGGCCCTGCAGGATGCGCAGCGTATGCGGGCCATCGTCCAGCAGCGCCACCTCGGTGATCTCCAGGCGCAGCCTGCGCGGATCGGCACCGCAGGTGTCGAGCAGGCCGAACAGGCGATCACTGAATTCCGCCGAACGGAAATGGCGCGGCGACACGTTCACCGAGACGTAGCCCTGGCCGCCCTTGCCGAGGCCGGCGATGACCTGCTCGTAGATCAGCCAGTCGACCTGTTCGATCAGCCCGCTTTCCTCACCCAGTTCCAGGAACGCACCCGGCAGCAGCAGGCCACGGCGCTCGTGCTGCCAGCGCAGCAGCGCTTCGTGCCCGACCACTTCGCCATCGGACAGGCGCACGATCGGCTGGTAGAAGGGAACGAAATCGCGGTTGTTGATCGCGCGGCGCAGATCGGCTTCCAGGTCGAGGCTGCGCATTGCCTGTTCGCGCATGTCCTCATCGAAGATCGAGCAACGATCGTGGCCCTGTGCCTTGGCCCGGTACATCGCGGCATCGGCATCGCGCAGCAGTTCTTCACCGGTGCGGTAGCGCGGGTTCCACAAGGCGATGCCCAGGCTGCCGGACGGGAACAGCTCGCGCCCGGCGATCCACATCGATTCCTGCAGCGCCAGCAGCAACCGCTGGCCGAAGTCCAATGCCTGTGCCAGGCCCTGCGGGCACTGCAGCAACACGGCAAACTCGTCGCCACCCAGCCGCGCCACCACATCCTCGGGGCCGGCCATCGACACGATGCGCTTGGCCACTTCCACCAGCATGCGGTCACCGGCCGCATGGCCGATGCTGTCGTTGACCAGCTTGAAACGGTCCAGGTCGAGGAACAGCACGGCGAACACCGGGCCGCCCTCGCGCCTGGCCAGCGCCAGCGCATCTTGCAGGCGGTCGAGCAGGTGCAACCGGTTGGGCAGGCCGGTCAACGCGTCATGCATGGCCTGATGGGTCAGGCGCTGTTCGGCACGCAGGCGCTCGCCGATCTGGCCGAGCAGTTTTTCGTTCACCTCGGCCAGTTCGCGGGTACGCTCCTCCACCCGCTTTTCCAGCTCGGCATGCGCCGAGCGCAGCCGCTGCTGGTCTCGCTGGCGGGCCAGGCCGGTGCCGATGTTCTGCGCGACGAAGGTCAGCAGGCGCTGGTCGTGCACGCTGAACGTGCTGTTCTCGCTGTAGCTCTGCACCACGATCGCGCCGACCACTTCATCGTCGCGCAGCAGGGGCACGCCCAGCCAGCAATGCGAGCGGGCGCCGGATTCGCGCACTTCGCCGGTGGCCAGCAGCGCGTCGATCTGCGCACGCGAGGCCAGCAGCGGGCGCCGGTTGCGCACCACGTACTCGGTCAGGCCGCGGCTGAACGGCCGTGGCGCACGACTGGCATTGTGCTCGTCCACCGAATAGACGAAATCCAGTCCATTGCCCGCCGGGTTGACCAGTGCGATGTAGAAGTTGCGCGCATCAAGCAGGCGCCCGACCACGCCATGCACCTGCCCGTAGAACTGGGCCAGGCTGTCGGCCGACATCGCCATCTCGGCAATGTTGTACAGCGCGGTCTGCAGCTGTTCGGCGCGACGGCGCTCGGTCACTTCATCCTGCAGGCTGTGGTTGGCGCGCTGCAGTTCCTGCGTGCGCCTTTCCACCTGCTGCTCCAGCCGTACCTGCGCCTGGCGCCGGTCCATGGCGGTCTGCACGTGCTGGGCCACGAACCCCAGCAGGGCCCGCTCGGCCTCACCATAGCGGGCAGCCTGTTCATAGCTCTGCACCACGATGGCGCCGCATACGCGGCCATCGCGCAGCATCGGCACGCCCAGCCAGTCCAGGCTTTCCGGCCCGCGCTGGGGGTCGTGCTCCTGCTCCATCACCCGCGCCAGCAGTTCGCGCGACGGGCCACTGAGCGGCCTGCCATGGCGCAGCAGCGCTACGGTCAGACTGCGAGGCATCTCGCTGGCGGCGTGGCTCTGCGATGGATCGGCAACGAAATCATCCACCTGGTCGGCGAAGTACAGGAAGCGGATCTGGTCCCGCACATCGTCGTACTCGACGATGTAGCAGTTCTCCGCGTACATCAGCGTGCCCAGCACGCCGTGCACGTGGCGCAGCATCTCGCCCATCTCAAGGTCGGCACCGGCCAGGTCGGCGATCTGGAACAACGCCTGCTGCAGGCGCTCGGCCTCTTCCAGCGCCTTGATCTGCCCGGCCTGGCGGCCACGCTGCAGGGCCAGTTCCATCGCCTGCCGGGCCAGCCCCCACCACGCGGACGAGGGCGCCGCGCCGGCCACCGACAGCAGCAGCCGCGCACCGTCGTACTCCCAGCCGTGCTGGCCATCGCCGATGCCAGGTTCCCCGGAGGCGCACCCCGTCACCGCCAGCAAGGGCCATCCGCCCTGGCCACAGCCCAGCTGCGGGTCATCCCAGCCCACGCGGACCACCGCCGATTCCGGCAACAGCGCATGCAGCGCGCGCACCAGCGCCGTGCTCAGCACGACCTCGTGTGGTGGCTCTTCCGCCGGTTCAGCATACGTGGACAAATGACAATCTCTTGGCGCCGTCTGTGCGTCGCCTCCCCTGAGCCGTCGAGCATAGCGCGCCACCCGGGGGGCAATGGAAGCCCGCAAACCCCGAATCGTGCGCCCGTACGTTTTTCCTGCTGTCCGTAGCCCCTTGCGCGCCATGAACCCTGCCCTGCCCGCCCTCGCCACCGGCTATGCGCCATCGCCTGCAGGCCTTACCCTGTACGCCGTGGAAGCCAGCGCATTGCCAACCGATGAAGCCTTGATGCTGGCCTGGGCCGGTGGCGACCTGCGCGCGTTCGAAAGCCTGTATGCGCGCCATCGCAAGCGGCTGTTCGGCTTCCTGCTGCGGCAACTGCGCGACAACGCGCTGGCCGAGGAGATCTTCCAGGACGTCTGGCAGCGGGTGATCAGCGCCCGCGCCGGCTGGCAGCCCGAGGCGGCATTCAGCACCTGGCTGTTCCGCATCGCCCATAACCGCTTGAACGATCACTGGCGTGCCGCCCGCCATCGTCCCTCCGCACCGGCCGACGCCGACCTGCGCCTGGCCGCCATCGAGGATGGGCAGACCCCGGAAGCCGAACTTTCCGAATTCGAACAACGTCGCCGCATCCAACTGGCGATGGAACAACTGCCGCCCGAGCAGCGCGAAGTGCTGCAGCTGCGGCTGGATCAGGAACTGAGCCTGGAGGAGATCGGCCAGATCACCGGCGTAGGCCGGGAAACAGTGAAATCGCGGCTGCGCTATGCGATGGACAAGCTGCGTGCGGGATTGAACGCATGAACCGAGACGAACCGCTGACGCCGGAAGAACGCGAGCTGGCCCGCCTGCTCGGCCGTCGCGCCGAACAGGCGCCGCCGGCCGCGCTCGACGCCGCCATCCTGGCCGCGGCGCGCGCCGCCGTGGACGCACCGGCCGCCGCAACCGCCGCCTCCCCGGAAGCACCCCGCGCACGGCGCTCACGCTCGCGCTGGCCGGCCGTGTTCGGTATCGCCGCCTCGATGGTGTTCGCCATCGGCATCGCCTGGCAACTGCGCCCGGAACCACCGCCGGTCCCGGCAGGTGAAGCAGCCGTCGCTGCAGCACCTGCTGCTGCCGAGATCGCAGCCGACGCGCCGCCTGCTGCAGGCGGCGCCGCGGACCGTACGGCGGCAGCCGCAGAACCGGCTGCACCGCCGGCAACGCCCGAGGCTGCTCCGATGGCTGCTCCGATGGCCACCCCCACGCCCGCACCGGCTTCCGCCGAGCGTGCACCCGCAGTGGCGGCAGCACCCCAGCCTGCACCCGTGGACGCACCGGCACGCGCCGCGCGCTCAAGGGCGGCAGAGGCCGCCGCCGATACGCCTTTTGCCACACCGTCAGCCGCACCAGCAGCGGCTCCGCCTGCGCCACCGGCCCCGGCAGCCTACTCGGCACCTGCTCCGGCATTCGCGCCCGCTCCGGCAGCGGCGCTCAAGGCACGCACGGCCGAAGCGGCCATGGACAACGCCGCAGCCAACGCCGAGCCGGCGCAGGCACTGGATCGGGTACAGATCACCTCGATGAAGCGCGAGGCCGCCAGCCGTTCCGCGGCGGGCGTCATGCGCCGCAGCAGCGATGCCAGCCTGAGTGCCGATGCGGTGCAGGCAGAAGTCGGCGCCGACGCGCGCCTGCCACGCCGGCAGTGGCTGGAAAAAATCCGTGAGCGCCGCGATGCGGGCCAGCGCGACCTTGCCCGCGCCAGCCTGGAACGCTACATCGAGCAGTATCCAGAATCGCGCCTGCCGCGCGACCTTCGCCCGTTGCTGGACGACTGAGACCCACGGAGGTCGGGCGCAACACCGTAGAATGGTGGAGATGCCCGATACCCTCGCCCAGCCGGTCAGTCACACGCTGGAAGTCAAACACAGCCGCTTCATTGCCCATGCCACGCCGATTGATGGCGCCGCGGCGGCGATGGCGTTCCTGCAGCAGGTTGCAGTGGCCGATGCCACGCACAACTGCTGGGCTTACCGCCATGGGCAGGACTACCGCTCCAGCGACGATGGCGAGCCCGCAGGCACCGCCGGGCGGCCGATCCTGGCCGCCATCGATGGCCAGGGTTTCGACCGGGTGATGGTGGTGGTGACGCGCTGGTTCGGCGGCATCAAGCTCGGTGCCGGCGGCCTGGTCCGCGCCTACGGCGGTGCCGCCGCCGAGTGCCTGCGCACCGCGCCACGCCTGCCGCTGGTCACCATGGCCCGCCTGCAGCTGCTGGCCGGCTTCGAGGACCTGGGCAGCCTGCATGCCACCCTTCCCGCCTTTGGTGCCGGGAAGCGTGATGAACAGTTCGATGCCAATGGCGTGTGCCTGCGGATCGAATTGCCTGCCGATCAGGTCGACGCATTGAAAATCCGCCTGCGCGACGCCACCCGTGACCGTATCCGCATAGAAGACGACGACCAGGATGACTGACAAGGACGACGCCCCCGCTTCGACCCCGCCGCTGCGCCGCCTTGGCAGCCTGCGCACGCTATGGCCGTTCGTGCGCCGCCACAGCGGCCTGTTCACGGCCTGGCTGCTGGCCCTGGCTGTCTCTTCGGCCGCCACGCTGAGCCTGCCACCGGCCGTGAAGCAGATGATCGACCACGGCTTCAGCAGCGGCGGCCAGATCAACCGTGCCTTCGCCCTGCTGATGCTGGTGGCGGTGGTGATGGCGCTGGGCACCGCCGCGCGCTTCTACTTCGTGTCGCTGCTGGGCGAAAAGGTCGTCGCCGACCTGCGCAGCCAGCTGTACGCGCACCTGATCCAGCTGGGCGCCGGCTTCCACGATCGCAGCCGCAGCGGTGAGCTGGTCTCGCGGCTGACCGCCGACACCGAACTGCTGCGCAGCGTGGTCGGTTCGACGATGTCGGTCGCCCTGCGCAGCAGCGTGACCGTGGTCGGCAGCCTGGCGATGCTGTTCGTCACCAGCCCGAGGCTGGCAGCGTGGTCGCTGCTCGGCATCCCGCTGGCGGTGCTGCCGATCATCATCGGCGCGCGCAAGCTGCGCACCGTCGCGCGCAACAGCCAGGACCGCATCGCCGATGCCAACAGCCTGGCCAGCGAGACCCTCGGTGCGGTGCGTACGGTGCAGGCCCATGCCCGTGAGCCATACGAACGCGGCCGCTTCGACCACGCGCTTGGCGACGCGATCAAGGCCGCGCGCCGCCGCATCGGTGCGCAGTCGCTGGTCACCGCCAGCGCCATCCTGCTGGTGTTCGGCGCCATCGTGGGGGTGCTCTGGCTGGGCGCTCACGACGTGATCGACGGGCGCCTGAGCGCCGGCACGCTGGGCCAGTTCGTGCTGTACGCGCTGATCGGCGGCGGCTCGGTCGGCGCGCTGGCCGAAGTCTGGAACGAGCTGCAGCGGGCGGCCGGTGGCATGGGCCGCATCGGTGAACTGCTGCAGGAAGACATCGAGATCCGTGCGCCGGCACAGCCGCACGCACTGCCGCAGCCGCTGCGTGGCGAAATCCAGTTCGACGATGTGGTGTTCCATTACCCGCAGCGGCCGGACCAGGCCGCGCTGGATCATTTCACCCTGCACGTGCGGCCCGGCGAAACCGTGGCCCTGGTCGGCCCGTCCGGCGCCGGCAAGAGCACGGTGCTGTCGATGCTGCTGCGTTTCCACGATCCGGCCAGCGGCCGCATCTGCGTGGATGGCGTCGACGTGCGCCAGGCCGACCCTGCCGAACTGCGCGCGCAGCTGGCACTGGTACCGCAGCAGCCGACGTTGTTCGCGGCCAGTGCGCGCGAGAACATCCGCTATGGCCGTCTGCAGGCCAGCGACGACGAGGTCGAGCAGGCCGCACGCGCGGCCGAGGCCGATGGCTTCCTGCGTGCGTTGCCGCAGGGCTACGAAAGTGAACTGGGTGAGCGCGGCGCCCGCCTCTCCGGCGGCCAGCAGCAGCGCGTGGCGATTGCCCGTGCGCTGCTGAAGGACGCACCGATCCTGCTGCTGGACGAAGCCACCAGCGCGCTGGACGCGCAGAGCGAGTACAGCGTGCAGCAGGCGCTGGAGCGGCTGATGGCCGGCCGCACGACGCTGGTGATCGCCCACCGCCTGGCCACCGTGCTCAAGGCCGACCGCATCGTGGTGATGGACCAGGGCCGTATCGTGGCCGAGGGCACGCACGCACAGTTGCTGGCCGAAGGCGGTCTGTACGCTGAACTGGCTAGGCTGCAGTTCATCGATTGATGACGGTCGCCTAACATCGGCCGGACCAAGCTGGCGACCAAAAGCAGCGTTCGCAGTCCGTAGAAGGAGGTGCACGATGTCGTTCCGTCAGTTTCCCGCCGTCGACAGCAATGGCGAAAGCCACATCATCATCGAGTTCAAGCCCGAGGCGAATGGCAGCGGGCACCACTCCGAGGCCACGCCGCGCTACGAGCTGGATGATGGCCGCCAGCTGGTGCGCAACGGCCGCGAGTTCACCACCAGCGGCGGCGAGCTGCGGCTGACGATCTGAGGTTTGCCGGGCATGGCCCGGCGCCACCGGATTCCGCATCGCCCCGCTCTGGGGATTCCGCATCGCCCCGCTCTGGTAGGTGTCGACCTTGGTCGACACGCTTTCTGCCAAGGGCGGTCGAGCATCGCTCGACCATACAAGAGGCGTGGCCAATTTATCGCCAGGCATCTTGACAGCCTTGCGGACCAAGGCCTGCGCACGGTTATCCACACGTTTGCGCAGAAATCATCCACACTGCCTGTGGATGAATTCAGCCCAGCACCCGGCCGATGCCGCTGGCGTCCACCTCGGCCGCCGCCGCTGCGATCGCTGCCGGGTCGCTACCCGCCACGAACCCGATACGGAAATGCACTTCGCCGCCTGGCGTGCGCGAGGAGTGGATCGAGGCCAGGCTGATGCGGTGCTGCTCGAACACATTCAGCAGCTCACGCAGCGAACCGGGCCGGTCTTCTGGTAGATGCACCGACAGCGCATTGCGCTCGGTCAGGTCCGCCAGCAGGTAGCCCACCCGCTCGAAGGTGTAGTTGCCGTCAGACAGTGCCTGCTCGCCGAAGGCGCTGCGGTTGGCCGACAACAGCTGCTCACGGAATGCGCCGCGTGCGCCGTCGTCGCCCTGCCCGACCTGTGCCTGCAGGGACTGCAACTGGCCGATCAGCCGCTCCAGCATCGGCGCCACGTACGGGTTGCCGAACTGGATATCTTCGTAGATGGCCGGATTCAACGACAGGATGCGCGAAATGATCGCGGTATCCAGCTCGAACGACGCCGAACGATACGGCATCATCGCGGCCAGATCGCCCAGCTGCGGCTGGTACTGGCGCAGCACGCCAGCCTGGGCCAGGTGGCTGGCATGCACCATCGCCTGTACCAGCGCCATCATCTGGTCGTGGTGCTGCGGGGTGGCGCGCACGCACTCGGCCTGCAGCGCCGCGCACAACGCGTCGACCCACGGCTGCCAGTGCTGCAGCCGCGCTTCGCACACCACCATCACCCGGCCTTTCAGCGTCGGTGCCTTGGGCGGCGCGGTCATCGGATGCAGGCCGACCACTTCAGCCTGCGAGGCCAGCATCGCCTGCACCGGCGCTTCCTTCACCGACGTCACGTCCAGCCACAGGCGGTCCTGCTCGCGCCCCGCCGACTGCTGCACGTACTGGGCAATCAGCGCAGGCGTGTGCCGGATCGGTGCCGAGAACACCAGCACGTCAGCCTGCGCCAGCAGCTGCTCCGGCGTGTGCGAGGCCGGGTCCGCTGGATCATGGCCGATCACCTGCAGCTGCATGTGCTGCTGGAAGAAGCGGCTCAGCCAGCGCCCGTAGGCGCCGGCGCTGCCGACGATACCGACCGTGCGCGGCGTGCGTTTGTGCAGATCGCTCATGCCACGCGTTCGGCGCGGAAGCGCGTGCCTTCGGCCAGTGCGGCAGGCGCCGCGGCGATCACGTCGAACTCTTCGAAGCCGTTGTCCAGGGTCGCCTCCAGCGCTGCATGGGTACCGGCAATGGCGCGCGAGATCGCCTGCTGCATCGATTCGCCGCGCAGCAGGAACGACACCACCAGTGACATCAGCACATCGCCGGTGCCGGCCACATCCACCGGCAGCAACGGCGAGGTCCAGCGCCAGGTTTCCCCGCGACCGACCGCCAGGGTCACCAGCTCGCCGGGGTTTCCACCGACGCTGTGCGCGATCACCCATTGCGGACCACGGTCGAGCAACGTACGGGCGGCGGCGATGGCATCGGCCTCCGCCAACGCCGGCATGCCGGTGAGGCGGTTCAGTTCGAATGCATTCGGCGTGACCAGCCAGGCATGCGGCAGCAGGCGCTCGGCGAAGATCGCTTCCAGGCCAGGCTCGACATAGGGCCCGGTATGGGTATCGCCGATCACCGGGTCGAGGCAGTAGCGCAGCTGTGGGCAGGCCGGCAGGATCTCGTCCAGCCAGTCGGCGAACGCGGCACCGTTGGCGGTACTGCCGAAGTAGCCGGACACCAGCATCCTGGCCCGCTGCGGCAGGCCGCGTTCGTAGGTACCGAGCAGCAGGTCGGCGAACCAGTCGGCGGGCAGCACGCGGCCGCGGGTGGTGTCGTAGAACGGCGCGTTGCTGAGCAGCACGGTCGGGATTTCCGCCACGCGAACGCCGAGCGCGCGCATCGGCGGAACGGCGGCGCTGTTGCCGGCGTGGCCGTAGACAAGTTGCGACTGGACCGAGATGACATCGATCGGCGATGGGCCGTCGGGCCGCTGGCGGCGGCCGTGGACCAGGTGGTTGTCAAGGGATTCGCTCATGCCAGCATTCTACGCCCGGTGGAGGGTTCGGCAGGGCTGCGCCCTGCACCTGCCGAAGCAACAGCAACGGCAACGTCAAAAGCTCGCATTCCCTGGGATGGAGGGGCGGTGTCGGAGTGCGGGGACGCCGTGAACCCATCCATGGGGGCTTGGCAGCCGCATCCATGCGGCTGACACCCCGCACTCCGACACCGCCCCACCTCTGACAGATTCCGTGTGCTGTTGGTAGGTGTCGACCTTGGTCGGCACATCTGTGTGACATCGAATGAATTCATCCGTGTCGACCAAGGTCGACACCTACCAGAGCAAAACGCCGCTCTGCCAGATCGCGGAAAACTGTCGAAGGCGGGGTAGGTCCGGTTGAGGGGGTGTGAGCGGCATGGATGCCGCGACCAAGCCTACATGGACGTATTTACGGCGTCCCCCTCAACCGGACCCACCCCGCCAACCCTCAGGAAACCAGCTTCGGCTGTTGCTTCGGCTTTAAGCAGGTGCAGGGCTGCAAGCCCTGCAAAGCAAAACCCCTCAGTGAGCAGCAGGCCGCGACGGCGGCAGCCACGCAGCCACGATGCCCAGCAGCGGCAGGAACGCGGTCAGCTGGTAGACGTACTCGATGCTGGTCTTGTCTGCCAGCAGGCCGAGCACGGCCGCGCCCAATCCGCCCATGCCGAACGCGAAGCCGAAGAACAGGCCCGACACCATGCCGATGCGGTGCGGCATCATCTCCTGCGCGTAGACCACGATCGCCGAGAACGCCGAGGACAGCACGAAGCCGATCAGCACCGCCAGCACCGTCGTCCAGAACAGATCCGCATGCGGCAACATCAGCGCGAACGGCGCCACACCCAGGATCGACGTCCAGATGATCGGCTTGCGACCGATGCGATCACCCAGCGGGCCACCCAGGAAACCACCTGCGGCTGACGCCACCAGGAATGCGAACAGGTGCAGCTGCGCCTGCGCCACCGGAATGCCGAAGTGGTGGATCAGGTAGAAAGTGAAGTAGCTGCCGATGCTGGCCATGTAGAAGTACTTGCTGAAGATCAGCACCAGCAGGATCGCCAGCACCTTGGCCACGGTGCGCGGCGGATGCCGAGGCGCCATCGACGCGGTGCTGGCCGGACGCGGCGTGCCCAGGTGCAGCGCATACCAGCGGCCGACATAGGTCAGCAGCGCGATGCCGATCAGGGCCGCACCGGCGAACCACGAGGCGGCGTGCTGGCCATACGGCACGATCACCGCAGCGGCGATCAGCGGGCCGAGCGCGGTACCGAAATTGCCGCCGACCTGGAACACCGACTGCGCGAAGCCATGACGGCCGCCCGAGGCCAGCCGCGCGATGCGAGAGGCCTCGGGGTGGAAGATCGCCGAACCGATGCCGACCATCGCGGCGGCCAGCAGCACCACGGCGTAGCTCGACGCGAAGCCGAGCAGCAGCATGCCGCACAGGGTCGAGGCCATGCCGATCGGCAGCGAGTACGGCGCCGGGCGCCGGTCGGTGGCCATGCCGACCAACGGCTGGAAGATCGAGGCGGTGAGCTGGTAGGTCAGCGTGATCAGGCCGATCTGGGTGAAGCTGAGATTGAAGCCGCCCTTGATCACCGGATAGATGGCCAGGATCAGCGACTGCATCATGTCGTTGACGACATGCGAGGTGGAAATGGCAGCCAGCACACCGGGAGCCACCGGGCGTGAGGTCGTTGCGGGAGAAGCCAGGGCGGACATGGACGCAGTCAGGTTGGGGGCGAGCCACGCATGCTACGGTTGCCCTCCCCTCCCTTCTGCCGCGTTCGGGTCATGGCCTATCGCAAAAAGGACATTGCCAGCGACGTCGATCCGGCGGCGCCCTGGCGCGACGTCCCCCAGCATCGCCCGGTCACCTATCGGGTCACCCAGTACCCGGCCGGTACCCACATCGCAGGCCACAAGCACCAGCGCCACCAGCTGGTCTATGCCATCTCGGGGCTGATGGTGGTGCGCTCGGAAGTGGGCCGCTGGGTGGTGCCCTCGACCCGTGCGATCTGGATGCCGGCCGGCATGGTGCACGCGGTCGACTGCATCGCCGCCGTGCACATGCGCAGCCTGTACATCGACCCGTTGTTCGCGCCGCAGTTGCCGGCCGAACCGTTCGCGGTACAGGTGGCACCCCTGCTGCGCGAGCTGCTGCAGGCTGCCACGCTGATCAAGGGCGAGCACATCGAAGACAGCCGAGATGGCCGCGTGGTGCGCCTGCTGCTGGACGAACTGCATCGCATGGACGTGCTGCCACTGCATCTGCCCGCCGCGACCGACCCGCGCCTGCAGCGGATCTGCCAGCACATCCAGAAGCACCTTGGCGATGACGCCACGCTGCAGGACTGGGCGCAGGCACTGGAGGTGGACGTGAAGACCATCCAGCGCCATTTTGCCAGCGAACTGGGCATGACCTTCGGGCAATGGCGGCAGCAGGCGCGGCTTCTGGCCGCCCTGGAGCGACTGGCGGTCGGCGACAAGGTCATCGATGTGGCGCTGGCGATGGGCTACGACAGCCCGAGCGCGTTCACCAGCATGTTCAAGCGGCAGCTGGGGCAGACGCCGGCGGCGTTTTTCCGTTGACCGCATACGACAACGCCGGGCTTGGCCCGGCGCTTTCGTTCAACTTTTCCGTTGAAAAACTCAGGACGTCATGCGGTCCCAGAAGCCCTTCACGCCATCCATGAAGGTGGCCGACTTCGGCGAGTGCTTGCGTGCTTCCTCGCCGACGAAGGTGGCTTCGAACTGCTCCAGCAGCTTGCGCTGTTCGTTGGTGAGGTTGACCGGGGTCTCCACCACCACGCGGCAGTACAGATCGCCCTCGCTGCGGCTGCGCACCGAACGCACGCCCTTGCCGCGCAGACGGAACAGCTTGCCGGTCTGGGTCTCGGCCGGGATGCGGATCTCCGCCTCACCCCCCAGGGTGGCCACGCGCACGGTGTCGCCCAATGCGGCCTGCGAGATGCGGATCGGCACTTCGCAGTGCAGGTCGTCGCCATCGCGCTGGAAGATGGCATGCTCGCGCACGCGCACTTCCACGTACAGGTCACCCGGCGGGGTACCGGCCGGACCGGCCTCGCCCTCACCCTGCAGGCGGATGCGGTCGCCGGTATCGACGCCGGCCGGCACCTTCACCGACAGCACCTTGTCTTCCTCGACACGGCCGTTGCCGTGGCATGTCTTGCAGGGCTTGGCGATGATCTGGCCGCGGCCGCCGCAGTTGTGGCAGGCCTGCTGCATGGCGAAGATGCCGCGCTGGATGCGCACCTGGCCGCGGCCATGGCACACATTGCAGGTCTCGACCTTGCCGTCTTCGGAGCCACTGCCATCGCAGTCGCCGCATTCGGCCAGGGTCGGAATCTCGATGCGGCGCTCAACGCCACGCACCGCTTCTTCCAGGTCCAGCTCCATCACGTAGCCGATGTCGGCGCCGCGACGGGCCTGGCGCGGGCCACCGCCTGCTCCACCAAAGATGTTGCCGAAGATATCGCCGAAGATATCGTTCATGTCCGGGCCGCCCGGACCGCCACCACCGCCCATGCCGTGCTCGAACGCAGCGTGGCCGTGGCTGTCGTACATGCGGCGCTTGTTGCCGTCGGACAGCACTTCGTAGGCTTCCTTGCACTCCTTGAAGGAGGCTTCGGCCGCCGCATCACCCGGGTTGCGGTCCGGGTGGAACTTCATCGCGCAGCGACGGTAGGCCTTCTTCAGCTCGTCGTCGGTGGCGGTGCGGGCAACGCCCAGCACTTCGTAGTAATCGCGCTTGCTCATATCGTGAATCTGGTTCCGGAAAGTCGGGATTCGTCAAAGCGGAAGAGCGGAACCAGGTCCGCTCTTGCGTCGGGCGCCCCGACACGCCGGTGGCGGCCAGGACCCTGATGCGACAACGGGACGCTGCCAGGCAGCGTCCCGCGTCGGTCCGGATCAGGACTTCTTGTCGTCCTTGACTTCGGTGAACTCGGCATCGACCACATCGTCGTTGCCCTTGCCAGCGTTGCCGGCGTCGGCACCCGGGGCGGCACCGCCCTGGTCGGCCGAAGCCGCGGCGAACAGCGACTGGCCGGCTTCTTCCAGCACCTTCGACTTGGCTTCGATCTGCGCCTTGTCGTCACCCTTCATCGCGGTTTCCAGGTCGGCCAGGGCCGCCTCGACCTTGCCGATCACTTCGCCGCCGACCTTGCTGCCGTGCTCGGTGATCGCGCTGCGGGTGCCGTGGATCAGGGCATCGGCCTGGTTGCGGGCCTGCACCAGCTCCTGGAACTTCTTGTCTTCCTCGCGGTTGGCTTCCGCGTCGGCGACCATGCGTGCGATCTCTTCCTCGGACAGGCCCGAACCGGCCTTGATCTCGACCTTCTGTTCCTTGTTGGTCTTCTTGTCCTTGGCCGACACGTGCAGGATGCCGTTGGCGTCGATGTCGAAGGACACTTCCACCTGCGGCAGGCCGCGCGGGGCCGGCTCGATGCCGGACAGGTCGAACTTGGCCAGCGACTTGTTGAAGCGGGCCTGTTCGCGCTCACCCTGCAGCACGTGCACGGTCACGGCCGACTGGTTGTCCTCGGCGGTGGAGAACACCTGCGAGGCCTTGGTCGGAATGGTGGTGTTCTTCTCGATGATCTTGGTGAACACGCCACCCATGGTCTCGATGCCCAGCGACAGCGGGGTCACGTCCAGCAGCAGCACGTCCTTGACGTCGCCGCCGAGCACGCCGCCCTGGATCGCCGCACCCAGTGCCACGGCTTCGTCCGGGTTGACGTCCTTGCGCGGTTCCTTGCCGAAGAACTCGGTCACCGCCTGCTGCACCTTCGGCATGCGGGTCTGGCCACCGACCAGGATCACTTCGCTGATGTCGCTCGAACGCAGGCCGGCATCGTTCAGGGCGACGCGGCACGGCTCGATCGACTTCTTGATCAGGTCTTCCACCAGCGCTTCCAGCTTGGCGCGGGTCAGCTTGATGTTCAGGTGCTTCGGGCCCGAGGCGTCGGCGGTGACGTACGGCAGGTTCACTTCGGTCTGCTGGGCGCTGGACAGCTCGATCTTGGCACGCTCGGCGGCGTCCTTCAGGCGCTGCAGGGCCAGCGGGTCCTTGCGCAGGTCGATGCCCTGGTCCTTGTTGAATTCTTCAACCAGGTACTCGATGACGCGGTTGTCGAAATCTTCGCCGCCCAGGAAGGTGTCGCCGTTGGTGGCCAGCACTTCGAACTGCTTCTCACCGTCGACGTTGGCGATCTCGATCACCGAGACGTCGAAGGTACCGCCGCCCAGGTCGTACACCACGATCTTGCGATCCTTGTTGTCGCCCTTGTCCAGGCCATAGGCCAGCGCGGCCGCGGTCGGCTCGTTGATGATGCGCTTGACGTCCAGGCCGGCGATGCGGCCGGCGTCCTTGGTCGCCTGGCGCTGGCTGTCGTTGAAGTAGGCCGGCACGGTGATGACCGCTTCGGTGACCTTCTCACCGAGGAAGTCCTCGGCGGTCTTCTTCATCTTTTCCAGCACCTTGGCCGAGATTTCCTGCGGCGCCATCTTCTTGCCGTCGCTGGTCGACACCCAGGCGTCGCCATTGTCATGGGCCAGGATGCCGTACGGGACGTGCGCGATGTCCTTCTGCACTTCGGCGTCGGTGAACTTGCGGCCGATCAGGCGCTTCACCGCGTAGAAGGTGTTCTTCGGGTTGGTCACGGCCTGGCGCTTGGCCGAGGCGCCGACCAGGACTTCGCCGTCCTTGGTGTAGGCGACGATCGACGGGGTGGTGCGATCGCCTTCCGAATTCTCGATGACGCGGGCCTTGCCGCCGTCCATGATCGCCACGCACGAGTTGGTGGTGCCGAGGTCGATACCAATGATCTTGCCCATGGGGGAGACTCCTGAGGATGCTTGTTGGGGTCAGTCCGGCCGTTCGGCCGGTGGATGAATACGATGTGGGGGAGGCTCGTGGAACATTCAAGCCATCTCCCGAACGCTGTGTTCAGCGCCTGGAAAACGTTGCCGGGCAAGGCCCGGCGCTGCCGTCAGTCGGCGGCCACCACCACCAGCGCCGGCCGCAGCAGACGCTCGTTGAGCAGGTAGCCCTTCTGGAACACGGTCACCACGGTGCCGGGGGCGGCGCCCGGGGTCGGCACCTGGCTGATGGCCTGGTGGTGTTCCGGGTTGAACGGCTGGCCGGTCGGGTCCAGCAGGACCAGGCCGTTGTCGGCGGCGACCTTCAGCAGCTGCTTGTAGGTCAGCTCCAGGCCCTCGCGCAGCGGGTGCGGATCATCGCCGGCGGCCTTGAGGCCGGCATCCAGGCTGTCGAATACCGGCAGCAGCTCGCCCAGCAGCTTCTCGTTGGCGAACTTGCGGGCCTGCTCGATGTCACGGGCGACGCGCTTGCGCTGGTTCTCCAGGTCGGCGCGCTCACGCAGCGCATCGGCCCTGACCTGTTCAACTTCGGCGCGCAGGCGCTCCAGTTCGTCGTTGACGCCGGCGGTGGCGGCCGCATCGGCGGCGGTCTGCTGGGATTCGATATCTGGATGTTCGTGGTTCATGTCTGGGTCCCTGGCGGTCAATCTCCGCCTCCACCCACCCTAGTGTGGGCGGGATGCTGCGTTTCAAGCGTCGGATGTCCCCGGCGTGCGACCGGCCGGCGAAAAGGCCGCGCCCAGCACATCAGCGGTGGCCTGGACCAGCGGGATCATGCGGTCATAGGCCATGCGCTTGGGCCCGATCACGCCCAGCACGCCCAGCACCTGGCCGTTGGCGGTATAGGGGGCCGTGACCAGCGAAACGCCCTGCAGCGGCATCATTCCGGTCTCCTCGCCGATGAAGATGCGCACGCCCGGGGCCTGGATGGTCCGCTCCAGCAGCTGCAGGATCTCGCGCTTGCTGGAGAACAGCTCGAACAGCTCGCGCAGGCGCTCCAGGTCGGACAGGTCCTGCACGCCCATCAGCCGGGTCTGGCCGGCCACCAGCATGTCGTCGGCCGCTGGCTGCAGGGCCTGCTCAGCCAGCTCGATGCTGTGCGCCAGCAGCTGCTCCAGTTCGGAACGGGCGTCGCGCAGCTCCAGCAGCAGGCGGGTGCGGATCTCGGCCATCGGCAGCCCGGCGAAATGGGCGTTGAGGTAGTTGGCGACCTGCTCCAGCTGCCCCGGCGCGAACTCCTGGCGGGTCTCGATGACCCGGTTTTGTACCTCGTTGTCGGCGAACACCAGGATCGCCAGCACCCGGCGCCCGTCCAGCGCCACGAAATCGATCTGGCGGAAGGCGAACTGCTCGCGCCGTGGCGCGCTGACCACGCCGACGAAGTGGCTCATCGCCGACAGCAGCTCCGAGGCGCTGCCCAGCAGGGCCTGGGTGCTGCCGCCGCCGGCCAGCTCCTGGCGCAGGCGGGCCAGTTCGCCCTCCCCCGGCGGCTGCATCTGCAGCAGGCTGTCGACGAACACCCGGTAGCCATGCGCGGTCGGAATGCGCCCGGCCGAGGTATGCGGCGAGGCCAGCAGCCCCAGGTCCTCCAGGTCACCGAGGATGTTGCGGATGGTGGCCGGGCTGACCTCCAGGCCGGCCACACGCGCCAGCGTCTGCGAGCCGACCGGCTCGCCGTCCTGGATGTAACGCGCGATCAGCGTGCGCAGCAGATGGCGCGCACGCGGGGCAAGCTGGTCGGGAGAACCGTGCATGGAATCAACCTGTGAGACACGGACACTAGATAATGGCGGCGCATCCCCTTGGCAAGTCATTGGACCTCCCTCGCCCGCGTGCTAGCGTTGCGCGGCTGCTGATACCTCTTACCCATGCTCAGACATCTTTCGATCAAGGATTTCGCCGTCGTCCGCGCCACCGAACTGGAGTTCGGGCCCGGCATGACCGTGGTTTCGGGCGAGACCGGCGCCGGCAAGTCGCTGATGGTCGACGCGCTGGGCTTCCTGTCCGGCCTGCGCGCCGACAGCGGCGTGGTCCGCCATGGCGCGGCCCGCGCCGAGCTTTCCGCCGAGTTCGCGCTGGACCAGCTGCAGGCCGCGCGCCAGTGGCTGGCCGACAACGAGCTGGACGATGAAGATCAGTGCCAGCTGCGCCGCGTGATCCGTGCCGACGGCGGCTCGCGGTCCTGGATCAATGGCCGCCCGGTGACCCTCGCACAGCTGGCCGACCTGGCCGCGCTGCTGGTGGAGATCCATGGCCAGCATGAACAACAGGCGTTGCTGACCCGTCCGTCGCAGCTGGCCCTGCTCGATGCCTACGCCCGCAACGAGGACGCGCGCCGCCAGGTGCGCCGCGCCGCCGCCGCGTGGCAGGCACTGGTCGACGAATCACTGGCGCTGTCGCAACAGGGCGACGTGAGTGACCGGATCGGCTTCCTGGAGCACCAGCTGCGCGAACTGGACCGCGAGGACCTGGAACCGGAGTCGATCGCCGCGCTCGGCGCCAGCCACCGCCGCCAGGCCCATGCCAGCGCCCTGCTGACCGCCTGCCAGGCAGCCAGCAACCAGCTCAACGGCGACGACGGCAGTTCCGCGCTGGACCTGCTGCAGCAGGTGCGCCACGAGCTGTCGCGCCTGATCGAACATGACCCGCGCCTGGGCGAGGTGGACGGCCTGATCGAGAATGCCTCGATCCAGCTGCACGAAGCCCTTTCGCTGCTGGACCGCGTGCATGACGACCTCGACGCCGACCCCGAGCAGTTCGAAGAGAACGAGCGGCGCCTCGGCCGCCTGCACGACCTGGCGCGCAAGCATCGCGTGCCGATGGACGAGCTGGGCGCGCAGCGCGAACGCATGCATGCCGAAGTGGAACAGTTGCGCGGCGCCGACGAGCGCCTGCAGCGCCTGGCCGGCGAGATCGACAAGGCCGCCGCCGCCTGGCGCGTACAGGCCGAAGTACTGACCGCCAGCCGTCGCGGTGCCGCCGCCGAACTGTCGGCCACCACCACCGGCATCATCGCCGAGCTGGGCATGGGCGGCGGCCAGTTCCTGATCGAACTGGAGCCGCAGGACAACGGCAAACCCGATCCGCAGGGTGCCGAGCGCGTGGAGTTCCTGGTCGCGGCCAACGCCGGCCAGCCGCCGCGCGCCCTGCGCAAGGTCGCCTCGGGCGGTGAACTGTCGCGCATCTCGCTGGCCATCGAAGTGGCGGCGCTGGACCTGGATGCGGTGCCGACCATGGTATTCGACGAAGTCGACTCCGGCATCGGCGGCGCGGTGGCCGACATCGTCGGCCAGAAGCTGCGCGCGCTGGGCGAGAAGCGCCAGGTGTTGTGCGTGACCCACCTGCCGCAGGTCGCCTCCAAGGGCCACGCGCATTACCGGGTGAGCAAGGCGCCGGTGGAAGGCATGACCCAGAGTGCGGTGGAGAAGCTGGACAGCAAGGCACGCGAGGAAGAACTGGCGCGCATGCTCGGCGGCGTGGAAGTGAGCAAGGAAGCGCGCGCCGCCGCCCGCAAGCTGCTGCAGGTCTGACGCGCGTACGCGTTCATCCACGCATGGCGTGGATCTACAGGTAGTGCCGGCCGCTGGCCGGCAACCGGACCTGTGTGGAAGAAGATCGTGAGGTTGCCGGCCAGCGGCCGGCACTACCCCCGTGGCTGCGTCAGATCGACGTTTTCCACCAGGAAATCGAGGAACGCGCGCACTCGCAGCGGCAGGTAGCCGCCCTGCCCCAGGAACACCGCGTGCACCTCCTCCAGGTCACCGGGATTGGCCTCTTCCAGCACCGGCAGCAGCCGCCCGGCGGCGATGTCGGCCTGCACCTGGAACGCGGCCAGCCGCGCCATGCCCAGCCCGCCCAGCACCAGTTGGCGCAGCGCATCGCCATTGCTGGCACGGGCGTTGCCGCTGGGCAGCAGCATGCGCTCACGACCGTCCTGCAGCAGCGGCCAGCCCTGCATCGCCCGCGCATGGCCGATGTCCAGGCGGTTGTGCGCCTGCAGCTCCTCGACGCTGGCCGGCAGGCCGTGCCGCTGCGCGTAGGCCGGTGCGGCCACGATCATCATCCGCGTCGCGCCCAATCGCCGCGCCACCAGGCTGGAACTCTTCAGCGGGCCGGCGCGCACCGCCACGTCGGTGCGCTGCTCAAGCAGGTCGATCACTTCGTCATTGAGGGTCACGTCCACCCCCACCTGCGGGTTGCGCTCGAGGAACGCCGGCAGCAGCGGCAACAGGAAGTGCTGGCCGAACGGCACGTTGGAATTGACCCGCAGCCGCCCGCGCGGCTCGGCGTGGGCGCTGGCACAGCGTTCGGCTTCCTCCAGGTCGGCCAGCACGCGCAGGCCGCGCTCGTAGAACGCGCAGCCTTCCGGGGTCAGCTGCAGCTGGCGGGTGGACCGCTGCAGCAGGCGGGTGCCCAGCCGCTGTTCCAGCCGCGCCACCAGCTTGCTGACCGCCGACGGGGTCATGTCCAGGGTGCGGGCGGCCGCGGAAAAGCCACCGGTCTCGATCACCCGCACGAAGACTTCCAGTTCGCCGGATCGGTTGATGTCGGGTCGCGCCATGGCGATGAATCCAGTTCACAGATGATTGTCCATGCGCAGTCTAGTTCACAGATGAGGGCGGAATCACCATGGCGGCTCCTTTCCCCGGAATCGCTCCATGGACCGCCTCCGCAAGCTCGCTGCAAGCACCCTGCTCGCCCTGTCCGGCGCCGCCAGCGCAACCCCTGCCCCGCACTGGGTGGCCAGCTGGCAGGCCAGCCCGCAACCGGTGTGGGGCGCAGACTTCCTGTTCCCGGCCCTGATCCCGGCATCGCTGCACGACCAGACCTTCCGCCAGGCCGCGCGCATCAGCCTGGGCGGGCCGCGCCTGCGGGTAAGGTTGAGCAATGCCTACGGCACGCAGCCGCTGCGGATAGGAGCGGCCAGCGTGGCCGCACGACCGGGCGCGGCACCACGGCCGCTCCACTTCGACGGCCAGCCCGGCGTGCTGATCGGCGCGGGCCAGGAACGGCTGAGCGATCCGCTGGCACTGCCCACCGGCAATCAGCAGGCCCTGCAGGTCAGCGTTTTCGTGCCGGGGCCGACGCCGCTGCAGACCTTCCACTGGGACGGCCGCCAGACCAGTTGGATCGCCGGCGGCAACCAGAGCCTGGCGCGCGACCTGGATCGAGCCACCCCCACCACCGCACGCCTGTTCCTGACCGGGATTGAAGTCGAGGCCGCACCCGGCGCACGCAGCGTGGTGGTGATCGGCGACTCGATCACTGACGGCGCCACCGCCAGCCTCGACCAGGACCAGCGCTGGACCGACCATCTGGCCGCGCGGCTGGCACCCCGAGGCGTCGCGGTGGTCAACGCTGGCATCTCCGGCGGCCGGCTGCTGCGTGACGGCATGGGCGAGTCGGTTCTGGCCCGCCTGCAGCGCGATGCATTGGATCAGCCCGGCGTGGCCAGCGTGATCGTGCTGATCGGCATCAACGACATCAGCTGGCCCGGCACCGCCTTCGTCCGGCAACAGGCGCGTCCTACGCTGGCCGAGCTGCAGGACGGCTATCGGGCGCTGGCCGAACAGGCCCATCGGCGCGGACTGCGCATCCTGGGCGCCACCCTGCCGCCCTTCGCCGGCGCCCTGCCCGGCACGCCGCTGGACGACTACTACCAGCCCGGCAAGGAGGCGCTGCGCCAACAGCTCAACACCTGGCTGCGCACACGCAGCCCGTTCGACGCGGTGATCGATCTGGACACGGCCCTGCGCGACCCGGCCGATCCGTCACGGATGGCCGCCGCCTACGACTCCGGCGACCACCTGCATCCGGGCGATGCCGGCAACCAGGCGATGGCCGAGGCGGTGGATCTGGAGGTGCTGATGGGGCCGTCCACGCATGGCGTGGATCTACTGTGAACAACGAAAAACCCCGGGCAAGCCCGGGGTTCTGTCGCGTCCGGCTGGCCGGAACGGCTTACTTGCGCTTCTTGCGCACGTACAGCACCAGCGAGTGCTCTTCCAGCTCGTAGCCGTGATCGGCCGCGATCTTGCGCTGCAGCTCTTCGATCTCGTGGCTTTCAAACTCGATGATCTTGCCGCTGTCCACGTCGACCATGTGGTCGTGGTGGCCGCCGCGGTCCAGCTCGTAGACGGCCTGGCCGCCTTCGAAATTGTGCTTGAGCACGAGGCCGGCAGCCTCGAACTGGGTCAGCACCCGGTAGACCGTGGCCAGGCCGATCTCGTCACCATGCTCCAGCAGCTGGCGGTAGATGTCTTCGGCGGTCATGTGGTGCTGGGCATTGCGCTGCTCGAGCAGCGCCAGGATCCGCATCCGCGGATGGGTCACCTTCAGGCCGACTTTACGCAGGTCGTGGGTTTCCATAGGTCTCCGTTCATTGGCGATTTAGCGCCAGCTGCCTCGGATTGGGTCGCGGTGGCACGCCGGGAGTGTATCATCGGTTTGATTTCCCCAACCGCCAGTCCCGATGCGCAATCTCCTGTTGGTCGCCGCCGTCGCCCTGTCCACCACCGGGTGCGGCATCATCTACAAGCAACCCATCTATCAGGGCAACCTGATCCGGGAAGATGCCGTGGCCAAGCTGCAGGTCGGGCAGAGCAAGCAGCAGGTCACCGCGCTGCTGGGCACCCCGTCCATCCCCGACCCGTTCCACGCCCAGCGCTGGGACTACACCTCCAGCCAGCGCGTGAACCGCCTGGGCCGTACCGAGGTGAAGAATTTCGTCGTGTTCTTCGACAACGACACCGTGACCCGCTGGGAAGGCGACTACTTCCCGGGCAACGACAAGGCCCTGGCCCAGCAGACCGTGCGCCAGTTCGGCCGCAACCTGCCGAAGGACAAGAAGAAGAAGGGCCGCTGAGGCGCCCTGCCCGTCCACTCGGACGGGTCGCGGGCATCAACCGCCGAGCGCGCGCCGCCGGCGGTTGTCCTTGGGGTCGGCCAGCAACGGGCGTAGCAGCTCGATGCGGTCGCCTTCCTGCAACACCTGCTGCGGGCGCGCCAGCACGCCATGCACCGCCACTGCCGGGCATCCGGCAGTGCCGTCCAGCGCGGCGGCGGCAATGGCATCGGCCACGGTCGCGCCCTCTTCCAGCTGCAGCCGGCGCGACAGCACCCGCTGCGGCCAGGCCAGCACCACCTCGACCTCGATCATCGCTCAGCCCTCGTCGGCGACGCGGACGAAATCGTTGACCATCCGATCGGCCAGCCCCTGGAAGCCGATCGCCAGGGCCGGGCCCAGCAGGCGCGAACTGGGCTCGAACTCCAGGGTCAGGGTGACCTTGCAGGCATCTTCGGCCAGCGCATGGAATTCCCAGCGGCCGTGCAGTTGCTTGAACGGGCCATCGCGCAGCTGCATGTCGATGCTGTGCGGGCGCTGCAGGGTGTTTTCGGTCTGGAACCAGGTGCTGAACGAGCCCAGGCCCAGGTCCAGGCGCGCCACCAGCCGGTCTTCGCCCTGCTCCAGGATCTGGGCGGCCGAACACCAGCGGAAACGGCGCGGATAGGCCTGGACATCGTTGACCAGGTCGAACATGCGCGCGGCCGAATGTTCGACCAGGGCGCTGCGGCGGATAGTAGGCATGAATACAGGACGTTTCGGCAATCGACCGGGCGGGCCCGAATCGGAGACAATACGGAAATGAGCAAGAACAGCGGCAAGGATAAAGCAAAGAGCGCGACGGCCAACAAGACCATCGCGCTGAACAAGCGTGCCCGCCACGAGTACCACATCGAGGATCGCTTCGAAGCCGGCCTGGCCCTGCAGGGCTGGGAAGTGAAATCGATCCGTGCCGGCCGCGGCAACATCGTCGACGCCTACGCCTACGTCAAGGATGGAGAGATCTTCCTGATCGGCGCGCAGATCACCCCGTTGATCCAGGCCTCGACCCATGTGGTGGCCAACGACCGGCGCGAGCGCAAGCTGCTGCTGCACCGGAGCGAGATCGACAAGCTGGTTGGCAAGGTCGAGCGCGATGGCTACACGATCGTGCCCACCGCGATGTACTGGAGCAAGAACAAGATCAAGCTCGAAGTCGCGCTGGCCAAGGGCAAGCAGACCCACGACAAGCGCGATGCCGCCAAGGACCGCGACTGGGCGATCGAGAAGCAGCGCGTGATGCGTCGCGGCAACCGCGACGCGTAAGCGGTTGCGCATGCCCCTGTAGAGTCGAGCTTGCTCGACTGCTTTGGCCTTCTGTAGAGCCGGGCCATGCTCGGCTTGGACAAGAATCAGTCGAGCAGGCTCGACTCTACAAGCGGCTCAACCGGCCAGCGCGCCCAGCTTCCGCATCCGCGGTACCAGCGCCGCGTGCATCACCGCCAGGTGCATCACCACCGCCAGTTCCGGCGCGTGGCGCTCATCGCCCGCGCGCCACCGCTGTGCCAGCTGCGCCGCATCGGGTGGCAGCAGCGCCAGCAACTGCGCATCGTCCAGCGCGTCGGCCGCGACCTGCAGCTGCCTGGCGACCTGCCTCGACTGCCACACATGCACGCCGATGCTCAAACTGGCCAGCGACATCAGCACCACGGCCAGGCCGTGCTCGAACCACTGCGACAACACCTCCGGCCCCCACAGCAGGGCCGCCAGCACCGCCAGGCCCGGCAGCCGCCACCCCAACCAATGGATGCGACCGCGCTGCGCCCAGTGCACCACCACCGCGCTGGCCACCAGCGCCGCCGCCGCCGTTGCCGGCAGCTCGGTCAGCCAGGTGGCTGCGAGCAGCAGCCCCAGCAGCGCCCAGACCCAGCCGGGGGGCAGCGCGCGCCGCTGATAATCGGCACCGACCGGTCCGACCAGCTGTCGCAGGCTGCGTTGTTGGCTTGCCTCAGTCACCCACCGTCTCCGTGTCTGCTCTAGCCTGGATGGTCGTCGCCAGTGTGTCGCAAATTCGTGCCAATGAAGTTACCAATCCGCTATGCCAGCCGCACTACAACTTCCTGAGGATTGCCAAGGTGACTGTTCAGCTGTTTTGCCGTAGCATTGCCAACGTTGGGCAGGCCCTGACCGTGGCGACACGGAATTGGCCCTGTACCTTGCAGCACTGTAGAAACCGGGGGTGCATTGGTTTCGACGGGGGTTGTGAAGTCGCCTGGCGCATGCCGAGGGGGTAGCTTTCCTCGTAAATCCAGCTGCAAAACTCTAGTTGCCAACGACGACAACTACGCTCCGGTCGCTCTCGCAGCCTAAAAACTGCGGTGCGTGACCTTCTGCCGACTTAGGCGGAGCCTCGAAACTGCTTGTGTCCATGCTCGCAGCGTAGAGTCATTATCATGGAATCGCGCTGGGCGGCTGCCTGTCAGTCCGGCACTAGAACACAACAGGCTGGTTCCCGGATGCGCTTTGCACGCCGTGCTGTTCGGGGACGAGATTTAACGGCGAGCTAAGCATGTAGTGCTGGGGATGGAGTGCCTTCGGACGGCGGTTCAATTCCGCCCACCTCCACCAATACCGGGTCCGCAAGGGTCCACGAAAAGCCGGAATCCCTCGTCAAATAAGGGGTTCCGGCTTTTTCGTTTTCCACCCTTGTCCATGCCGTTCCGTTGCAGGCTATGAGACGGTGGGGGTATATCTAGGGGTATCGCACCGCCCACGAAAAGCCGATACCCCCATGCCCCTGACCGACGTCGCGATCCGCCGCGCGAAGCCAGCCGACAAGCCACAGAAGCTGTCCGATGCTGGTGGCCTCTACCTCTACATCACCGTGGCCGGCGCCAAGAGCTGGCGCTGGAAGTACCGCTTCGGGGGGAAGGAAAAGGTGCTGGCGCTGGGCCTGTACCCGGACGTGACCCTGGCCAATGCCAGAGACGCGCGAGACGACGCCCGGCGCCTCCTGCGCAGTGGCGTGGATCCCGGCGAGCAGAAGAAGGCGGCGGCAACGGCCGCCGTCGTGGATGCTGCCTCCAGCTTCGAGGCGATTGCCCGGGAGTGGCTGACGGCCCGCCCTTGGGTGCCAACGTATAACAAGAAGGTCGAGGCGTGGTTCGAGAATGACGTCTTCCCCCAGATCGGGAAGCTGCGCGCTGCGGACCTGAAGGCCTCCGACTTTCTGAAGATCGCCAGGAAGATGGAGGAGCGCCAGGCGTTCGAGTCCGCGCACCGCGTCATGCAGAACTGTGGTCAGGTCATGCGCTATGCCGTGGCGACCGACCGAGCCGAGCGGAACCCGGTCGCGGATCTACGCGGCGCCCTGGTCCCGCCCCCGGAACGGAACCACGCTGCAGTGGTAGACCCGGTCCAGCTGGGCGGGCTGCTGCGTGCCCTGCACGCCTACCGTGGCGCCGGCATCGTCAGCACAGCGCTCAAGCTGGCGCCCATGCTGTTCGTGCGCCCAGGGGAGCTACGGCAGGCCGAATGGGCTGAGATGGATCTGGATGCCGGCTTGTGGTCGATTCCGGCAGCACGCATGAAGATGCGGCAGCCTCACATCGTGCCGCTGGCGCGCCAGGCGGTTGAGATCCTGCGCGAACTGAAGCCCTACACCGAGTCGGGAAAGTACGTGTTCCCCGCCCGGGGCAAGAAGGATCGACCGATGTCAGAGGTAGCGGTGCTGGCCGCGCTACGCGCCATGGGCTACGACAAGGATACGGTGACGGGTCACGGCTTCCGAGCCACCGCGCGCACGCTGCTGGACGAGGTGCTGGGCTTCCGCCCGGACATCATCGAGCACCAGCTGGCGCATGCCGTGCGCGACCCGAACGGACGCGCCTACAACCGCACGACCCATCTCGATGAACGGATCCGGATGATGCAGGAATGGGCGGACTACCTGGACCGGCTGCGCGACGGCAACGTGGTGCAGCTGCGGGTGGCCTGACGCCTACACGCCCCGCCGCATCTGCTGCAGCCCTGCCCTCACCCACGCCTTGCGGGCGTCCCTCGGCCGCGGCTTCGTCGCCGTCGGCTTGGGCGGCTCCAACGCTTCCTTGACCCACGCAGTGGCGTTGGCCGTTGCCTCAGCCAGGCGCAAGGCCTGTTGTTGCTGCTCGCGGGTCGGCGGCAGGCCGGGAAGCGGTTCGAGGGGCTCGGCCGGGGTCGTGTCCAGCAGTCGCGCCACAGCGGAGCGCAGGCGCATCTCTGGGTAGAGCCTGGCTGCGCACCAGCGCTCGGCGTAGCGCTTGCCCTGAGCGATGCTGGCGGCGCGGGCTTCTTTGACCTGCCACATCTTCCTGGCGTCCAGGCGGACGCGCCCGCCACCATCCTTGGCCGCCGAGACGTTGGCGATCTGCCGCCCGCTCCACCACAGCACCCAGCTGTCCCCCATCTGGACCCAGCCAGCGGGGATCGGGGCGGAACTAAAACCTTGGTAGCCGTGCGAAGAAAGCATGGCCGAAAGGATACGGCCGGGCGTCGCAGATACTGCGATTGAATCCTAACCTGATTAAGCCAGGCGCCCTTCCATGAGGGTTCCGACCTTCTCGATGTTCTCCAGCGACAGGCCACCAATGTTCTGGGCGAACTGGCGGATGAGCTGGGCATAGGAGTCTTCCAGCACATCAGCCTCCGACTTCGAGGCGTCGATCACACACTTCGTGCGCTCGCTCATGCCCAGGAAAATCTCCCGGCACAGCGCCAGATTCTCTTCGTTCTCGAAGTGGTTTGGCCTATCGCCACGTGCGCGAATACGTTCCAGGCCAGTGGCCGGCTCGACATCGAGCAGCAGCATCAGATGCGGTCGCGGCGCGAAGTCGTTGGCCTTCGAAAGGTCCTCAACCGGAAGCCCAGCGGCACCTTGGTAGGCAACCATCGAAGGGAAGTAGCGGTCGAGTATCACCACCTCTCCGCGCTTGAGAGCCGGCTCGATGAACTGCTCGACGTGATCGCGGCGGTCAGCCAGTAGGTACTCAACCTCCTGCTCCGGGCTGAGGCGACCCGATTCAGCGGACTGACGAAGCTTGGTGCCCCAAGGACCATTGGTTGGCTCTTTACTGGTCGAAACGGCCACGCCATGGGCGCGAAGCCGCTCGGTCAGGCCTTTGGCCAACGTCGACTTGCCGGCCCCATCGATTCCCTCGATGGCAACCAGCAGGCCACCGGGGATGGTGATGCTCGTCATGCGGGGTAGTGTATCCAATTGCCCCGGCACCGCCAGAGGGGGACGGGATGCTAACGCGGACAGGTGCCAAAGGGCCAGTCTTGACACGTTTCCGCCGGCGCCTCGCCGCTCAGGCAGCCTCGGCGAAGGGTTCGACCAGTGCCACCAGCAGCTCCATCGCGGTGGCTGGAGCAGCTTGATCGCCTCCCCTCTGTAGGAAGCCAGTCCAGTCGGCTCGCACCAGCTGCACCAGCCCTGGCGGTGCCAAGGGGATGCAGCGCATTGGCCAGTATGGAAGCCTGCGCTGCCCCACCCGCCCACGCGCAATCTCGATCAGGTTTGAATGGCTGGTTGCCCCTGTAGCTCTGGAGAAGGCCACATCCAGACCGTCCTGAGGACCCTCCATGTAGGAGAGGAACCTGCTTCCATCAAACAACGTTACCCCGGTGACTCCAGCCGTGCGGTTGAACCGCTCTGCGTTCGCCATGATCCTGGACAGCTGCGCCATGGTCAGGTCGCTGGCAGCTTCACTGACAAATACAACAGCCCTGTTGGGCATGGCTCTCTCCTGCCTCCACGGGAGGCCGAGCGTAGAACCGACGCCGTAAGGACCGCGTAGAGGCCGCCAGATCGCCGTCACATTTCCGGCAGATTCTACGCCCCGCGAGTTGCGCCGGCCGGGCTACCCTCCGCCCAGGGGTGGCCGATCCGTCAAACACGGGCATGATCGTTAGATCTGCCCGAGATCCTTAACCACCGCCTGCCCCTTTTCCAGGAACCCAGCCAACAGCCGGCCTCCAGCTACCTGTCGCCCTACCCGTTCATTGAGCCATGTAGCCTGGACCTTGCCAGCCGCAAGAACGTCGGCTGGGGCGAAGCTATCCGGCCTGCCGGCCAGTGGTTCCCCTGGAGAAGCCAAGCCCCCATCGAGGGGCTGCACTATCGTTGGCTTGGAGCTGTCGCTCTTCGCATAGGCTGTGGCCACCATCCGCCCTCTCTTCGGCGACCAGCCACCCAGCACCAGTTCGGTCCCAAGCTTTTCGATCGGCAAGCGAGCCTCGGCTGCCGCCCTCACGTAATTCGGCCACAGTTGATCCACTACCAGGCCCAACTCGGAGGAAAGCTGCTCCATCGTGAAATCAGCACGGAAGCTCGCCTGCAGAGCCAGCTCATAGATGCGAAGGAAGAACTGCGTGGAGCCGCGTGCGGCCATCACAAGGTTGTGCTGCGGAATCAGCAGCAACTTCGCGCCAGAGGAATGGGCACCGGTCTGGGCATCCTCTGCCAAAGTGTCAACAGCAACGAGGAGCTGGTCAGCACGCAGCAAAACGTTGAGGATGCTCATTGTGTACGCCCGGTGGCCCACACGGACTATCCATCCTATTCATGCGCAAGTCGAGCCCACTATGACACCCACCTTGGAGCAAATTGCTGAGCGACTGCGCGCGTGCGAGGTCGACTTAGAAGCCCATCGGGCCTACCTCAAGGCAATGGAATACGCGCTTGGCGCCTCGATCGCCACCCACAATGATCCGCGATCACTGGCCCGCGTGTGGAACCTGATGCTGGTAGAGGCAGCCGATGTGCATGCCGGCAGCGACGGCCCAGTTTTCACCGCTGCCCTTCAGCAGTCTCTTCGGATGCTGACCGATCAGATTTCCTCTATCGACCCTAGGGCTACCAATCAGCGCCCAGTAGACCAGTAAGGATTCGCTCAAGTTCGGCCGCGCCCTCCTGCTGGGAGTCCACTTTGATCGAAAGGCCGTTTTGCGACGGGCCAGGCCTAGCCTCAAACCGCGTAATGGTGCCTCCCCCGCGGCCATCCACCTGGACCCTGGCCGTTATGGTTCTTCCCCTGGCGCTGAATATCCAATCTTGAAACTCGTGCATCTGGACTTCTCGGTGTGGGGTTCACAGGATAACTGTCGCCTAGTGATGCGAGAATCATCCAAGGTGACACCCTCAGTCTAGGTGTTGACCCGGGATTTCGCCCGCCATGCTCCTGTCTCAACGTCCCTGCGTAGCGCCCACGTCTTTGCGGGTATCTTCGCGCCACGAGCTGTGAGGTACTCCGGCATTGAAAGAAGAACCTCTTCCCCCCTCACAGAGCAACTGGTCGAGAGGACGACGCCATCACTCAACTCCACCAAGCACGTGGTCTCACCGTCAGTTGCCGGGAGACTGCCAGAGAGATCGGCGGTAGCCCCGGGATAGATGTGTGTATGCGTGAACTCAAAGCGCATCGATCTGTTCCCTACTGCCCTTGATCGCTTATACACCCGAGGACAGCACAAGGGGCAATCTCCGGGGGAGCCGCAGCAATTCAGGCTGCCGCCGCCTCGCGGCATTGCGCAACCAGATCGGCGAGTTGCTCCATGCCGGTAACGGGATCAAACCGGCCTTTCAGCCGCTGGGAGAAGTTGGTCCAGTCGGCGCGGACCAAGGACTTAAGCTGAGAGGCGGTCACCCGCATGAATAGTAATGGCTGTTCCGGGAAGCGGAGCTGCTGAACAGTCCCTCGAGCGAGCTGCACAAGTTCTGAGTGGATGGCCAATGATTCGATGTAGACCAAAGTCGCAGCTACCGAACTGGCGGTTCCCTCGAGGTAGGTAAAGAAGCGGCGTCCATCGAAGCACACAACCGCTCGCGATCCACACACCTCGTTGAACCTGGCCCCAGCAGCCATTAGGTCGGCAAGCCGGCTTTCACCCACCTCTTCGACAGCAGAGCTTACAAACACAACTGAACACTTCAGCATGCGGCACAACCTCGAATTCAGAGGCGAGCGTATGCCCAGACATGTGCTCAGCGCGTGCAGGAAGCAAAGCAACAAGCGGTGCACAGTCACGGGATTTGCACGCTTGCAGAACTACGCTCCGCACACCACTCAAGACTGAGCGGCCGTGAGCTGCATCAAGCCGCCGCGCGTACCTCGCAGGACGCGATCAGCCATGACACTGTCGCCCCTGAATGATCAAGAGCAGTCCATTACACGCGCCGCCCTTCGAGCCCAACTCCCCTCAGTTCGTCTGGAAAACCAGGTTCAAGGACAAATGTGTCTATACCGGTTGCGGAGTTGGCCTGCCTGGGCGGATTGAGAGCGACAAAAGTACCGAGATCCGCGCAACCAAGCAGGCGCTTGCCGCACAGCTTGCGCACGTTCGGCTTTCGCAGTGCCACGAGGTGTTCGTGCGAAACACGACGGCCGCTCTGATCACTGTCCACCACTTTCTTTCTGAAGCAGCGGAGAAGGACGCCGTCTTCTTCCTTTGCGCAGATGCAGAGGTCGCTGGGCAGATCATCGACACCCTCAACATCTGCGCGGAGTAACACGTCGAGCCACTTGGCCGCAGCAGCAGCCGGTGGGCGTGAGGGCTTAGCCGTCACCCCCCGCCCTCATCCAGCGGCCCGACGATCTCCGGCGCAGGCGAACTCTCCGACTCCCACACTCGATCCGTCGCAGCCTTGATCAGCGCCATCAGCTTCCAGCCAGGCTCGGTGATCTGTTCGCCGGTAAGCGGGTGGGCGAAGGTGTACTCGCCCGCCAACAGGTCACGGATCGGAGCGCGCACCGTGCGGTCGTAGCTGCGGGTGTTGACCTGACCCGTGCCCGGGTTCCAGTCCACGCGATCGAAGAAGAACAGCACCGGGCCGTCATTGTCCCGGAAGTCCCACTGCACATCGATTCGGGTCGCCAACATCTCGACCCGGTTGTTGTTGCTATCGGAAAGAATCGGTGACATCTCATTGCTCCACGGAAATGATGCCCAGCGTCTGATTGATCACCACACCGACCGTACCGCCGCTCGCCGTGCCCGTGGCCACGTTGCGGGTGACGATGATGGCCCGGTAGGTAAACTGCTCGGTGCCCGGGGTGTTGTCGGTGAAGGTATGCGAACCCGCCATGCGCGAGGTCAACTGCGAGGGGCCGCCTTGCTCGTTCAGGACCTCGTAGCTGCCCGTGACGTTGAAGTTGGTAATGAACTGCTCCGCGCCGGCACCCACCTTCCGGTAGATCGCGATGGTGGCGTTCACCGGCCCGGAAACCCCGGTCCACCGGCCAGTGTTCGCGGTGTCGGTCTTGGTCATGTCGTAGCTGACCACGACGCTCTTGGCGCGCCCCAGGGTGGAGAACGGCCCGTTGACGATCTCAGCGTTGCCGTTGGTCGAAGTGGTCTGCACAGCGTTCTTGAGCACGCCAGCCGACAGACTGCCACCGAAGTAGCCATTGCCCTGGTTGTCGATCCAGAACAGCGCGTTCGCCTTGCTGGCATTGGCCGGGTCGGAACCCACGCCGATCCACCACATCAGGTCGCTGGACACGCCGAACGGCTTGCCGTGCACCATCATGTAGGCCCCGGAGCGGGTGATCCAGCGGCCGCCTTCGAACGTCGTGCTCCCGGTGTTGTTCGGATCAACGATGCCCAATCGATCAGCAACGAAGTCGATCCGACCGATGGTGCCGTTGTTGACCGACGTCATGCCAATGGCCCGCCCGTTGACATCCAGCGCCCAGGTATAACTGGCGAGCAGGGCCGCCTGGCCGTTCTCCAGCGTCGTCGCCCGCACTTCCATGGACTGCATCGCGCTGGCCGTATCAGCGGTGGTGACCTCGTCGCTCCATGGTGTTGCCCCGGTGCCGCGCTCCAGTTTCAGCCGCCTGAATGATGAAATATCATCCGTTCCCTCGCACACTACGCCAGCGAGAAGCCTCGTAGTGCCCTGCGGCACGTCGATTGGAACGCTAAGCGGCTGCCAAACCCCCAGCTTAGAACGATCGGACATCGCGGTGACCGAGCCGATTAGGCCCGCTGCGTTGTACGCACTGAGCACCAGACGAGCATTGCCGGCCAGACCATTGCGGAACACCTCGCCGGACAGGTAGTGAACGCCGGGCGTCGGATCCTGCACGTACTGGTAGCAGCTATCGCTCACACTGGCCGCAAAGATTGCCAGGAACGGTCCGTGGGAGGCGCTGGTCAACGGAAGACCGTTGTTCGGCGTGCCGCCCCAACCCGTAAGCCCATTGCGCCAGCTGGGGTTCTTCAGCATGTTCGGGTTGGGGTTCATCCCCACCGAGAGATGGGTGATGGCTGAACTGTTGGCCGTCACCGAGTCGCCGAGGTTGCTGACCTGGCTGGCCAGCTGCTGGAGCCCCGCAGCCGACGCCTTTCCCTCCAACGCCGCATTGGTCGTGTTGATCCGCTCGCCCAGCGCGCTGTCTCGGCTGACACTGGCCTGCTCGACTGCATTAACGCTGGCCGTGCTTGCCTTGTCGCCCAAGGCCGCGTTGGTGTTGTCCAGGCGCAGCCCCAGGGCGGCGTCCGCCTGCGCCAAAGCGGTCACCTGGCTGGCCACCTGCCCCGCACTGGCGGCCTGGCCCCCATCGGCCGGCATCAACGCCACCACGGCATCTGTGCGCCTGGCCTCCGCCGCAATGTCGCTGGCGTTCTTCGTGGACATGCTGATCGCCGCCGCCAGCGCATCGCCCACCGAGGTGTAGTCGCCGATAGCCTCCCACACAGCGGGATTGGTGCCTGGCTCCACGTCGACGTTCTCGGCCAGCGCCCGGTACAGCGTCCCAGCGCGGCGCACGAAGTCACCGGCCGGATAGGTCGCGCCGGCCGCCCATTCGTCGGCGCCAACAATGTCCTCCAGGATGCCGTTGAGTGCGGCGACCTGGGCGTCAGTGTACTGACGCGCCTTGCCCACCGCCTCGTTCACCGCGGCCACGTCGCCGGCAAGCATGTCGATAATGGCCTGACCAATACGCTGGTTCGCCCGCTCCGCCTCTTCCCAGGTCTCCTGCATCTGCTCGCCGAGGTTGTTCCCCAGCGTCCGGGACAACACCCGCATGCCAGTGGACAGCGCGCCGCTGGTGTTGCGCGATCGGCAAGCGAACGTCCATTCACCCGAGCTCGGCAACACTGCCTCAAAGGCAGCAGCGTGATAGCCGGTATCGCCCAGAGGCGTCATCTGGTCCCAGGCCGGCGAAGCGATCAGGCCTGGCATGTAGCGGATCTCTACGCCGGCGAAGTCTGCCGACTGAATGGTGTCACTGAGGAATCCCCACGTGTAGCGGCGCACGCCGCCGCTCAGCTCCTCCACGTCGAACAGGTCCACCAGCACCGGCGGCACGTCTGCGCCGATGGTGTTGTAGAGCAGGCTGGCCGCAACACCCGCCAGTCCGTCAGGGCTGTACGGCCGCACGGTAACTGGATAGGTGCCCGCCGCAGGGATCCGCCAGCTGGCCGAACGGGTGACGGTTCGCGCGACTTCCTCCAACGCGGCGTTGCCGTCGAGGTCGCTCAGCACCACGATGTCTCCGACCGGACCAGAGATGTCGAACGAGGCCTGCAGCTCGGTGTAGACCGTGTCGCCCTGCACCACCTGTCGTTCGGTCATTTTCAGGTTGCTGGCAACTGGCCGCGTCTGCAGCTGCGAGCCATTGCCGGGGGGAATGTACTCACCGGTTTTGACGTAGTGCCAGAACTCCTGACTCTCGGGCACCACATCCACAGCGGCGCCCTTCAGATCGCTTTCTGGCCGTACGCCGACCACGCGCACGCGATAACCCGGGGTCTGCTTGAAGTCGTAGATCCAGATAGTGTCCCAGGCCGGATTGGCATTGCCGCTGCCCGGCAGCTCGGCATCGGTCGGCCACGGGTCGGCCAGCTTCAGCTGGTCGCTATCGCCGGTGAAGGGCACGACCCGTAGCACGCGGTACACCCGCTCGCCAGGGATGCGCAGGCCGATGTAGGCGCTGCCCTGCGCGGGCGCAGGCACTGGCACGTCGAGCTGCAGCGTCACGGCTCGCCCAGGCCCCATCGATGCGGAAAGGACCTGACCGCCGAAGCCCCATTGCGTCAGGTCGTGCTGCAGCGCCAGCACCGACATGCGGCCGTAGGACATGTGCTCGATATCAGTGCTGTAGGTGATCGCCTTGTACTGATACAGGCTCTGCGCCAGGTGCCAGCGTGCCAGCAGTGCAGCGTGTGCCTCACTGGTGACGCCCTCGCCGGATACCTGTGCCGGGTTGAGCATGGTCGTCACGCCCGGTGCCGGCACGCGCAGCGTCTTGGCCTCCCACGTAGTGCGGTCGAGGTAGCTGTACTCGATGCCATCGGCGGCGCTGGCCAGAGTGTAGTCGACCTGGAATTGCCCCTTCTTGATGGTGGCCATGTTGACCACGCCCGACAGCGGCTGTTCGTCAGCTGCCCACACCACAGCCAGCCGGCCGCGGGGCCAAGCGATCTGGCCGAAACCGGCCAGCGCGATCGCGTCGAGCACGCCCTGATGGCTGCGCACCTCAGTCAACCAATGGTCGTATGTCAGGTCGTTCGCAGCGCAGTGTAGTGTGAAGGCCTTCAGAGCCTCGACATCGATCTGGCGGTCGGGCAACCCCATCCCGGCAATGCGCTTGCCGGTGGGATCAGTGAAGCCTCGGGCATAGGCAAGGATCTGCGCACCTGGATTGTTGCTGGACTCGGTCACCCAGCCGATGGCATCGCCCTTCCATACCGGGATCGGAGCCGAGTGCGCCACACAGCGGATCTCATCAGGCGCGCCGTTGAGCTGGCCCGAGGCCCGCATACGGATGCCGATGCGCGAAATGCCCGGATATCCCGGCGGCTCGCGTCGAACGCTGGTCAGCGTGGTCCAGGTGAAGTTGGCCTGGGCGCCGCTGCCATCGGTGTTCTGACCGGCAACTCGCACGCGCACGTCGTACTGCCCCTCGGGGACATCCAAGGTGTAGCTGCGCTTCTGGGTCTTCTGGGTGCGGCCAGAGACGCTGTAGTTGCCGAAGTTCAGCCAGTTGCCGGTGCCGACGGCCCGGTACTGAACCTGAAGCTGCTCTCGGTTGTCCTTTTCCTTTCCCTTCGACGTCACGTCCCAGATCTGGAACTCGACGCCCACCACCAGACGGATCGTCCGCTCACTGCCGGTACGCTGCACCCATTGCCCCGGCCGATTCTTGGGGTCGCTACTGGTGTCGAGCAGCCGGCCACCCTCGACCACAGCCACGTTGCTGTAGATCGGGATGTCCTGGTCGGGCATGCCAGAGAAGCCGTGGTACCAGACCTGCACCCCTTCGAAGCTGGAGAGCAACGCATCCCCGTTGTAGAGCTCTTCCACTCTGGCAACGTTGATGCCGGGAGTCAGCAGCAGCGAGACGAACTGCTGATCGCCCTCGTAGTTCGTGTATGGCAGGCTCGCCACGTCCGGAGCGATGCGCACCGACCCCAACAGCAGGCCCAGCGGCTCATAGGGCCGTGGACGGTTGCGGGGCGCGGACAGAGCGAAGGTGCTTTCGGCGGGCGCGGCGGCGCTGGGCTGCTTGGGCTGCAGCACTTTGTTGATCAGCAGACTGCCGGCCAGATATACGCCCGCACGTGCAGCCGCCAGGCCAGCACCAGACAAGCCCGCCTTGGCCAGCCAGCCCGCCAGCATCGGCGCCTGGAACGCAAAGTAGGTCAGCGCGACCATGGCGACCAGGCGAACTGCGCTCTTGCCCACTGCTCCACGGACCTCAATGATCTGTCCGTGCTTGGGATAGACGTGGCTCCAGAGATGACGATCGACAGGGCGACCGCCGATTGTTACCAGCCACGCCTGCCCGTCGAGCCCTTCTACGTGGCGCATCAGGAACGCATAGAGAGACTCGCCCGGACGCAGGTCCACCGGCGCGTTGCGCTGCCCGTCCAGCAGCACCGGGTGGGGAGTGACGATCAAGCGACCGGCGGGGACAGGGGCGTCCATCAGACCCATGAGTAAAAGCCCTCAATCCGAAGCCCGAAGCCGGGCAGTTCACGCACGCGGTGCAGCACGCTGCAGCCGTTGCGCTCGTTGCTGTGGAGTACCCAACCTTCATGGGCCAGGAAAAAGAAAACCCCGGCATGGCCGGGGTTTCGGTGGCCCTGATCGAACATCAGGACAAGGTCGCCGTCTCCAGGAGGGCCGTCTCGCCGATGCCCGTATGGCCGCGACAGGGTTCCCAGCTCGGCCGCACCTTGAGCACCGCGGGGGCGACGCCCAGGCAGCGTGATCAGTCGTCCGAACAGTTGCAGCTGCACCAGCACCACCAGGTCGGCGCAGTCGAAGCAATCGGCGTCGTAGGGCACGCCCACGAACTTCTCCACATCCGCCAGGCGCATCAGAAGATCCCCGGCAGGGTGAACGGGTTGGCACGCAGCAGCACCGCCTGCTGACGGGTCAGGTAGTCGACGCCGCATTGCCCCGTCGCTGTCTGGCTGTTCACCGACACCTGTGCCATCGGAAGGTCGTAATCCGCCTCAATGACGTTGGGGTCTGCGCGATCGGTGATGATCAGCCGTGCGTTCACGATCTCGCCGGGCAACAGGCCTTCCAGGTCCTCCGTGATGTTCCGGCCGACGTTGTCCAGCACCAGCTGGAGCCGCGGAGCCTGGCCGCTCACGTCCTCCGGCAGCTTGAAGCCAAAGGGATAGCCCACGTATACGAGGCCACGGCTTGTCCAATCGACCGTGTCGTTGGCAATGCGCAGAACCTCTGGGAACGACGGCGCGCTGATCTCGATCAGGGCCAAGGCGCTATCGGTGTCGGTCGTGCGCTGACGGCGCTCAAGGAAGCTACTCATCTCAGGTACTCCATAACCACCTCTCGCTGCGCAAGATGGAAGCGCGGTGCCTGCGGCGACATTGCACCGAGCTTTCCACCAACGAACCGCGCGACCACAACCTGCCCGGTGCGCGGATGCACAACGTCGAACCAGCCGATCCGCTTGATGTCGTTGAAGTACCAGGCCTCGAAGATGGCGACGTCTTCAGGAGTCTTGAACAGCACAGTCGCAGTGACCGTTGCCATCACCCCACTGTTGATCACCCGCTGCCGGGGAACACCTCTCTCCATCTCTGTCCGTTCAACCGAGGGGTCAAAGTCTTCGCTCAACCCGCTGAAGCGCAGAATTGCTGCGGTTGGCCACGTGCTCATCCAATAGTCTCCTGCCACCCGAACCGCGCCTTTCCAACAGCAGCCAGATCACCGCCATCCAAGCTATCGCCGACGATGTCTATCACCAGCCTCCTGAGCTCGCTTCCATCAGGCATGCGCTGGCTCTCTTCGCGGGCGCGCACCTGGTTGCTGCCGAAATTGTTGATCTCCACCCGCATGGCGCTACTGCCGTTTGGGGTGCCTGCGGTTGCCATTGGCGCCGCCGGCACCACCTGGCCGTTGTTGCCAGGGATCAGGTACCTCTTGCCGTTCTGCTGGAACAGCTCCGGACGGCCGCCCTCGCCCACTTCGTAGAAAGAGTCGCCGGTGACGCCGCCACCACGGGCCCGGCCGCCGCCGAAGCCAAGCAGTGGAATCGACTCCTTCACTACGCTGCCAATGCCGCCACCCAGGCCGAGGAACCTGCCAAGGCCAGTTCCGCTCAAGCCGCCCAACAGGCCAACAGCCGCCTGCTTTGCCCCGATGCGAGCCAAGTCCGCGATGATCGAGTTGGACATATCCCGGATGGATAGCTTTCCGGTCTGAGCGACCCGCACCCACATGTCTTCCCAGCCGCCCAGTGCGGTATTCATCACCCCGCTGGCCTGGTCCATCGCGTTGCGGGCGGCGAAGACGTAGTCCTCCCACACCCGGTTCACACCGGCACGCCAGTCACCCAGCACCGCCTGGCGCTGCTCCTGGAACGTTCGCTCTTTGGCCAGCTCGCTGTCACGGTACGCCGCTGCGTTCGCCGCCAGCAGATCCCATGACGCCTTGTCGGCGGCCACGTCTCGGCTGCCGATGCGCTTCAGCTCGTCCTGATACTCGCGCTGGATGTCCAGCTGCCGGCGCAGCATGCCTACAGCATCCGAACCGCGCCCCATGCCCATCAGGTCCAGCTCATTCGAGCGGGCCCGGTTGTTGCTGGCCTGCGCCAAGATCGCCTTCTGCCGGGCAAGGGCTTCTGCTGCCTCCCTCTGCTTCAGGTACGCAGCCGACTGCTGCCCCGATGCCAGAAGCTCCTCCCTCGCCGCCTCCAGAAGCGCCCGTGTGGACGCCGTCATGGTGTTCTTGCCCTTGGCCAGCACCTGCTCAATCGCCATCGCCTGGCGCTCGCTCTCGGTGACCTTGACGCCGGTCTCTACCAGCTGCTTGTTGGCCTCGATCTGGCGCTGCGCTGCGGCCAGCATGTTCTGCGCGGCGCTGTCGTCACCGTTGCGCTTACCCACGCCGTCGCGGCGGTTGAATGACTTGTCGACGTCGGCCTGGGCCTTCGCGATCAGCCGCTGCATGGACCCATCGAAGTGACGGGCGTCGCTGTCGGCCAGCTTGTTGTACTGGGCGATGATCTTCAGCCGAGCCGCTTCCTTGGCACTGGCCCGATCAAGGCCTGCCACTTGGGCATTGATGGCCTCGGCAGCAGCCTGCTCGGCCGTGGCGCGCTCCTGCGTCACCGCAGCCAGGTCACGAGCGGTCTGCGGATCCAACGCGCTGCCCTCATCGATGGGCTTGGGCAGCGGCGGCAGCCCTCGCATGCGAGCAGCCGCGCCGTTCAGCGCTTCGGTGAGAGACGGAAGACCGAGGTTCTTGACCAGCGTGCCACCGGCTAGGCCGAGCCCAAGAACGTCGCTCAGTCGCGGCAGCCGCGCCAGGACACCCCATTCTCCGGCCAGGTCCACCACTGCACTGGTGAAGTTGCCGAGCGCGCCCCAAGCGCCCTCGACGTCGGCCTTGATATCGCGCCAGCCTTTGGCCATCCCGGGCATCACCGCCTCAGTGCGGTTAGCCACGTCGTCCAGGTGGGAGGCATAGATCCTGATCGCCTCGTTGGCGGCTTCCTGCGACCTCCCCTCCTCTCGCAGCGTCGTGATGCGCTGCAGCTGCGCGGCGGTCAGGAACCGCTCTGCGTCGTTGAGCTTCAGCAGGCCCTCCACCGGTTCCTTTGCGATGGAGTCAAATGCACTGACCGTGGCCGAGAGGGACCGCCCGGCCGACGCTTCCATGCGCGCAGCAGCAGCGGCCACCATCTCGAACTGCTCGCCGGCGTAGCGACCGGCCTTTGCTGTCTCCGTCAGCGCTGCCACAGCACCGCCTCGCGACACGCCCTGCAGGTGATCGATGCTGTTGGCCAGTTCCAGGAAGCCAGCGGCGCCAATGGCGGCACCTTGCCCGCTCAGGATCTGAGCCTTCTGGAAATCGAACAGCTGGTCTTCCGACTGCTTTGCGGCGATAGCCAAGGCTGCCAGTGCTGCCGCGGTGAGCGTCAGCGGGTTGATGAGCCCCAGCACATAGCCGCTCACGGCGCGCGCGGCTGGCCCGATGCCTCCGAATTGATCCTTCAGCTGTCCACCTTGCTGGATCGCCACCATCCACGCCGGCTGGCCGCTGATCAGGCTAGTGGTGATGTCGGTCACCTGCATGGGGATCATGCGCAGGTTGTTCTGCAGCTGCCGTGCGGACATACCCATGCCGTTCTGCGCGCCGGTGGCGTTGAGCACCGAGGCGCGGGTGGCGTCGATGTTGGCCTGGTACTGCTGCCACACCTGGGGTTTAAGCAACCCCAGATCCCGCGCCCGCGCGAGTCGGTCCTGCTGTTCGGCCAGCTTGTTCAGCGCCGCCACGGTCGGGTTGATCTGCCCGAGTAGCTGCTGCAGGTTCAACTCATGCGCTTCCGTGGCGGTGGCTGCCTGTCGCGTAGCTACCGCAGCCCTCTGCTCGATCCGCTCCATCTCCTGCACGCGAGCGTTGATCTTGGCCTGCTCGTTGGCCCAGAAGGACGCCGACTTTCCGGTGTCCTTCTGGAACTTCTCCAGGCGTTCGGCAGCAGCACCGGCCTTCTCAGCCGCAGCGGCATTCTCGTCCAGGGCCTTGGTGCCCTCCACCAGGCCGCTGCTGTCGACCTTGTAGCCAAGTTCGGCGATGTCCATCAGGGGCTCCCATTGTTCTGCATTGCCCGCTCACGCGCGGCCTTCTGGTCTTCGCGCACCGCGCGCAGGTACTGGTCGTCCATCGCCATCAGCATCTGGACCTCCTCCGGCAGCAGATCGATCTGCAGCAGGGAGGCCCATTGGCCGATGTCAGCAAACGTCAACGCTTCCGGGCCGCTGTGCCGGCGGGCGGATATCTCCCAGAACCAGCCCCAGACGTGGGCAGCCGCGTCCGGGATCTCCATCTCTGGTGCTTCGGTGATGCCGAAGCGGGCATTGCGCTGGCGCCTGGTCTCGCCGTTCTCGTCCGCCATGTCGTAGCGGACGGCGATATAGACGGCCTCAGCCGTCCGTTTCGTCAGGTCGGCGAAAGAACTCCGCCCGGTCGGTCAGGGCTACGTCGACCTGCTCCCCCACCCATGGCAGTTCCTTCAGCAGCTGCTGCAGGGTCTGCTGGGTGAACTGGGGCTTCTCGCCGTGGAAGGTCAGCTCTCCCTGCCACTCCCAGCCGCCGATCGATGCACAGAGCATGCTGATGCGGCTGGCCTCGATCTGCTCGGCACCCACCTTGCCGCGGTAGTTGATGCGGTCGTTGATCGCCTTGCGGGCAGCGCCCTTTACCTGCGGGTGGCTGTCAGGCAGCAGGGTCAGCACCAGGCCCACCGGCTCCTGGTTGCCCGGGTGCACGATGTCCAGGCGGCGCGCTTCCGCCACGATGTTGGTCAGTTCGGTCATGTTCGGGATCCTTGATGGCGATCCGGTAGAGAGCCCCGAGGGAAGCCGGCCGGATCAGTTCCGGCTTGTCAGGCGGCCGCCCTATCCCTCGGGGTGTTCGGGTTACGGGGTGACCGGGGCAGCCACGCGGATGGGCGCCTGGTTGAGGGCCAGCGTGTAGGTGTTCAGCACGAAGTCCTCATTGCGGCCGCCCGGGCTGTTGGGGCCGGCCACCAGGCCGCGCAGGAACTCCAGCGAGCCATCCGGGCGTTCGACCTTGAAGGCGTAGGCATCCGGGACGTTCGGCGCACCGGCGGCGCGCATGGCGATCTGACCCGGATCGGCCAGGTCCTCGGCCACCTCCACCTGCGGATCACCAGCGTTGGTGATGCCCTTGCCCTTCAGGGCAACCTGGGTGTCCCAGGTGTCGTACTGGACGATGTTGGTATTGATGCCGCGCTCACCGACGCTGCCGACCTTCTTCACCTCGACGAAGGTGAGGGCCTTGAACTCGGTCTCGGTCAGGTCGGTGTTCTTGGGGACGGCGCAGATGTAGAGCTTGGAACCTGCGTTGGTATTTGCTTCGGCCATAGCCGTATCTCCTCGCGATGGGCGTAAAAAAACCCGCCACGGGGCGGGGTCGTTGGAAAAGCGAAAGGCCCGCTGGTGGGCGGGCCTCAAGTTCGTCTTACTTACCGTCAGCGTGCCTTTATCGCTTCTACTGATCCAGACGCACGAGGGGTTGGCTCCAATGATCCAGCCGTACGAATCAGCTCAGAGACCAACGTCATGGCCTGCTCTTCTGTGATGCTCTCGTTCGCAGACAGCTGACATATGTAGAACATGCCAATGTTGAGGAAGGTCGTGCGCTCCGTGGATGTAGTCAACAGCGCCACCGCCTGATTGAAACTCGCACTTACCGAGGCTAGATCACTCGAGTTGTTCTGAGCAGCATTCGCGAGAGCCTTAGACGCCTCAAGCACCGCCTTGTCGATCTTTCCAGACCCAAACCAAGAGCTGCTCTTCATCCCCATCGCATTCTGCATACACATTCGATCAACACGCGTTTGGTCGCCAGGCATGACCATTGCCGCAGACCTGGCTGGATCCCAGGTCATGAACGTTCCAAGAGTCACGGTCTGTGTCTTCTTATCGCCGGGCAGCTTCTTGCCGGCCATTGACTTGATGGTGGATCCGCATCCTGATGCTGCAAGACACAGCGCTACCAGCACCCCTAGACTGATTCCCTTCATACTGCCCCCTGTTTGGCCGGCGGGTTCCGGCCCTCAGCGCCTATTTACCACGGCTCAGGTCGGGTTGCAGGGGTTCTCTATTTCCGACCGGGGCTGAGCTTTGATGCCACCAGCTGCATGGCCTGCGGCCGCGTGAACCCTGCCTCCACGTAGGCCAGGTACTCAGCGCGGACGAATCGCGCCTGCTCGGCGCAGAACTCGTCCAGCAGCTGCCGGTTCCGCTTCATGCGGGTGATGGCATCGCGCATGGCCTGCAGCTCACCCTCGTTCGGGATCTCGTTGCTGCTGACCAGATGCAGGTTGGGCGGCTTGGTAGTCATTTCTTCATCTTGGGACGGGGCGTCATCGAGGCCCGGATTTGTTTCACGGCCGCCGTAACCAGCTCACATTCCGCCACCAACTGCTTCCGATACTCTTCGAGCTTAGCTGTGATGGAATCAATTTGACGTTGGAGCGTCGCGATTTGATCTCTCAATCGCTCCTTCTCGTCCTCTGAGGTTTCCTCCCTCAACTTCTCTTCGAGGTCGGCAAGTTCTGCGCGTTTTTCGTCAAGCTCTTGCTTCTGCGCAACTCTCTCTCGGGCGGTAGCTATCGCGTGACCAAGCTTTGCGATGGCCACCAAGATCGCGCTTATGACCTCACGAGGTATGATCTTGCCCGCGAAAGAGTCGATCAGAGATTTGATTTCCTTCCAGAAATCATCAAGAACGGCCTTGTCCTCTTCGAGAAGATCCTCGGTAGAAAGCCTGTTCAGGTCCTTTAGCAGATCAGACATTTTCCAGATCCATTGGTGCCGAAGCCCAGATCCTATCACTGGCTCAGGGAAGGAATCCTCTCCAAGGGACTGTCACCGGGTGCATCATCCTTTCCGGGTCTTGGATGATGCTGGAAGTCCAGGGTCTCCTCTCCACCCGCATGCCGGCAAAAGTCGTGCCCTTGGCGAAGGCGGCGATGATCTGGTCCGTGATCGCAGTACCCACCATGATCCCCTGCCCCGGCCGGTAGCAGGCCGACACCTGGCCGAACCCCTGCATCAGGAACGGGCCATCGTCTTCCATGCCGTAGTTCTCGGTCCGGTTGGGAAACCACTGCAGCTCCAGCCACCGGGCGCCCTTCCCGGTCGGGGGGGTAAACCCCTGCCCGGGGTAGGAACACGTCAGCCCTTGTGCCGCCGCGAACTGCCCCACCAACGTGGCGAATGCACCATAGATCGCGGTGTCGCTCATCCCATCCGTCCTTTCACGTCGGCGGTGACCTCGGCCACGATGAAATCCCAGCGCTGTGCCGCCGCGCGCGCGAAGCCCTTGCCGGCCTGGGCGTAGGTTCGGCCCAGGCTGTCCTCGCCGTAGTAGCCATGCTCCATGCGCATGGCGTACTTCGCTGTCCAGCCAGCCCACACGGTCTGCCCCAGCTCCATGGTGGCGAACACCAGCTCCGGGGCCTGTGCGCTATCCGATGGCATGCCCTCGACCGACGCAGCTGCAGAGTTGCGTAGGAAGCCTGTGTCGACCGGCATCTTCCCGCCCTGTCCCTCTGGCGTGCCGGCTTCCTCCATCAGCTTGGTGGCTGACTCCCGGAAGATCACGCCCTGCATGGCCTTGGTCTTCTCCGTGAAGGCCCGGACCTGGGCTCCGAATTTATTGGCCACGCTTCACCTCCGCCGCCATGTTCACGCGGTATTGCTTCATGCAGCGGCAGCCGATGGTTTCCTCCGGCCCAGCACCGAGCGAAGTGTCGCCCGGGAACCGCATCAACGCACCGCTGGGCGTCTGGAACGGTTCTCCGAACCGACGCACCTGGCCGTTCATGGCCTGGTGGCTGTGGCGGGTCCTGTCGTCGCCGGTGGCTGACCAGGTGCCCTCGACGTTCTCCGGCGCCAGTCGGCCACTCTCGATCTGCTGCCGAAATGCTTCCTCGCGACCGGCGGCCATGGCCGTCAGCGACTCGGTCCGCGCGATCATCTCGCCGCGCAGCGCCAGCAGCCTGTCCGCATAGCGCGCAGCGATCTTCTCCACGTCCGCCGGCGCCACCGGCTGGCCGGCCTTGATGGCCCGGCTGACGATCCCGTCCAGGCGCTTGTCGCGCCGCTTACGGCCGAAGTACTCCGCCATCTGCGCCGGATCGCCGCTGGCCAGCTGCTGCCGGACGTTGGCCACGAACTGCGCCTGCTGCGCGGTGAGGCCGACGATACCGCCACTGCGGCGGCCGGTCTCTCCCACCCTGCCGACCAGTTCTAGCGCCGTCTGGCGCGGGTTTGTGCCAGTGGCCATGCCGCGCACCAGGTGCTGACGCACCAACTGTCGCTGATCCTCTACCACGCCGGTGATCAGTTGCGAGGAGTTCGTCTGTAGCCAACTCTCCACGCCGCGGTTGCGCATGTCGAACCCGAACCGCAGCAGCGGCGTGTCGTTGGCCGGGTTGTAGCGCCCGCGTATCTGCTGCCGCAGCGACAGCGTGGGCAGCTCCTTCATACCGACCTCCGCGCCGGTGGCAAACGCCTGGCGCACTTGCTCGGCCAGTGGTGAGAAGCGTTCGCCGTCGAAGCCCAGCGCCTCCAGCACAGCGTCCACCTGCCCGGCCTGCAGGAGGCTCGCCAGCAGGTCCAGCTGCACCTGCGATCGCACGCCGGCGATGGCCTGCTCGAACGCGCGGCGCATGGCCGGCTCTAGGCGACGGGCCAGCAGTTCCAGCTCGCGGGGTGTGTAGTCGGCCATTAGCGTCGGGCGTGGAACTCGTAGAGCAGCACCTGCCCGCCAGGGGACAACGGCTGCAGGTCGATGAAGTGATACAGCTGGTCACCCAGCAGCAGCCGGTCGTCCTTGCCAGGCTTGATGTCGATCGCGGTGGAGATCAGGCCCAGCTTGTCGCCCTGCTGGACCAGCGTGGTGTCGCGATCGGTCAGGCTGTATTCCAACTCCACCACCTTGCAGTCGTGCCGGGTGGCCGGGCCGGGCTGCGGGTTATGAGGCGGCCCGGTCGGTGAGCCGTCGCGCTCCACCTGAGTGCTGTAGCCGTAGCGGTCGATCAGATCCGCGGCCGTCGCCTGCATGCGGTCATAGAAGCGGTTCATACGACGCGCACCGCAGGCAGAACCGCCGGCGTCCGCAGCAGTGGTGCCAGGATCTCATCGATGGCCGGCACCACCGGTCGGTTCGGCACCAGGCCGCCGGCAGTGGCATCGGCATAGGTGACCTCGATAGGGCCGACCTTCTCCTTCGTCACTGCCTCGCTGGCCACGTAGTCCGGCGACAGACTGCCGGGGCTGGCCAGCTCGCGCACCGCCGCCTCGTAGGTAGCGCGCTCCACCTCGTCCGGCACCTCATCCGGCTGGATGGGGTCGCCGTCATAGTCGATCGCACCGGTGCGGGGCCACTCGTTCGGCTGGCCCCGCCCAGCCGTGCGCACGCCGGGGAACATCGACGCCCAGCGGCCAGATGCGAGCAGCACCCGGTACCGGCCGTCGATGTAGTCCGTGGCGCGCACCAGTGAACCGGTCCGGGCCTCGTCCGTGCCGGTAGCCCAGGCGGCATTGCCGCGCGCCTGGTGGTACAGATCCGCGCCTTCCAGCGTGCCGTACATGGTCAGCCCTCGCCGCCCGGGCTACCGCCGGCGGCTTTCTCGGCATCGGCGATTGCCTGCTGCAGCTTCGGCACGCCCCAGTTGCCCTTGGCATCAATGCCCAGTTCCTTGGCGCGCGCGATCAGGGCGTCCTTGTCGGCAGCGCCCTCGCCGCCCGGGCTACCGCCGGCGGCCTGGCCGCTGGCGTCGCCACCGGTGATGCTCAGGATCTCGGCCTTGATCCAGCCCTGCACCACCGAGTTCTTCTTCAGCTGGTCCCAGTTCGCGACCGGGGTCTGCTCGCCCGGCGGCAGAATCGTGCCGTCGGGCAAGCCCAGCGGACCATTGTGGTTGTTCTTGATCTTCATGCTTCGCTCCGATGTGGCTCCGGCGCGTGGCCGGGGCCGTGGGGATCAGATGCCGTCCAGGTAGACGACTTCCTTGGGCAGGCGCACGTCCAGGCCGCCCAGGCGCATTACGCCCGGGATGTCCCAGCGCAGCGGGCCGCTATGCCAGGCCGGCAGGAATCGGTGCGGCATCGGCATGTGCAGCTTCAGCACCTGCGGATCGTTGCGGTACGCCACCAGGCGCGTGGTGCCGCCGACGCCGGCGGTGTCCAGGCCACGCACGCCGCGCAGGGTCAGCTGCTGGCCGGTCTGCACGGTGTAAACGTTGTTGGCCAGGAACCACTGCAGGATGGTCATGTCGCTCTGGTCGCTCATCTTGCGAGTCGCGATCAGCAGGTACTTCGTCCACGGGAGCAGCAGGGTGTTGGCGATCGAGGCGGTGTTCGTCCCGTTGAATACGTTGAGCAGCGCCTGGTTCAGCGTGGCCACGATCAGCTGCGAGTCGGTGGTGGCGTCCCAGCTGCCGGTCGGCGCGGCCACAGGGGTAACGCCAGCCGCGTTGAACAGGCCGGTGAAACCCTTGCTGGAGTCGCCCTGCAGCGCGACGCGATCCACCATTTCCTCCGATGCACGGCGCGCTGCCGCAGCGTCTTCGGTGGACAGATTGATGCCCAGCATCTGTGCGCGGCCGACTTCCTCCCAGCCGAATCCGTAGCCGATGCCGGCGGTGTAGACCGGGGTCTCGAACTTGGCGCGGGTGGTGCCGGCCTTCGGGATGTCATCGGCGTTGCCGTTGATCCAGTCAGCCTTGCCGAACTGGTCACCCGAGAAGTAGGTCACCGACGTCGCGAACTCGCTGCCCGAGGTGTCCACCGGGACCAGGCCGCGGTACTGGATGTCAGGGTAGACGGTGCGATAAACGCCCGGCTCGATGATCGAAGCCTGGGCTACCACGAAGCCCAGTGCTGCCTGGGCGTCAATCAGGGGAATTGCGCTCATGTGGTTGGCTCCTTAGCCGAGACGAACGACGGCCAGCTGACCGGCGGCGGTGGTGCTGGTGTCCCAGCTGGCACCGGGAACTGCGGTGTTCCCAGTGGAGACGTTGGTGAAGGCGCCGGCGGCGGTCAGGTAGACCGCATCGCGCGCGGCGACAGCGACCGACGCGACGACCCAGATGTCGCCCTCGGTGCGCACGCGCGCGGACTCGCCTACGCCGAACGCATCGGTGGCGCGGCCGGTGACCTGGCCAGCGGTGACCGTCAGGCCGGAGGCCGAGCGATCCATCAGCGCAATGCCGACGTACTTGCCGCCCGCGAAGGCCTTGACCGACTTGTCGGTGGCACCCTGCTCCACGGCCTTGCCGAAGACGATGGCCGCGCCCTCGACGGTGCGGGAGATATCGGTGGCCGGCAGCATGGTCGCCGGCGCGCCGGCGATGGCGGCCGGCTGGGTATCCGGATAGGTGTTCTGCAGTGCCATGGCTTAGGCCTCCTTCTGGCCGGCGGTGCGATGGTCCAGGGCGGCCACGGACGCGGCGTAGCCGTTGTCCTGCGCCGGCTGGCGCTGGGTGGTGCGGTCGCCGAGGGCAACGACCACCGGATCGCGCGGCTTGGCGCTGTCGGCCAGGATGTCGAAGCGGGCTTCGATGTAGGCGTCGGCCTTGCCGGCCACCGCGGCGTCGCCGAGCTTGGCGACTACGGCAATCTTGCGGACCTCGGCATCGGTCTTGCCGCTGTAGTCGGCGTCGTGCACGGCCTTGGCCTTGGCGATCAGGTCGCCGCGCTGCTGCACGCGCTGATCGAGGTCTGCGTCGCTCAGCACCTTGCCCTTCAGGTCGTCGCGTTCAGCCTCGACCTTGGCGATGGCCGCGTCCTTGGCCGCGATGGCGGCCTGGTGGGCTGCGTCAGCGGTGCCAGCCGCAGCCTGCGCGTCCTTCAGCTGCTGCTGCAGCTTGCCAATGGCCTGGGCGCCGGCGTCGTTGGTGACGACGGACAGCCCATCGACCAAGATGGTCTTGTCGCTCATGGGGTGGTTCCTCGTAGATGGATTGTGGTCGTCGCCGTGCTGGTGCTGCTGACCACGCGCCCGGTCGACTAGCGCGGGTTCGTACTGCGTGAGCGGGGCCGGTCCCCATTGCGAATCACCCATGCGGGTGTTGCCGGCACGCGGGTTGTTGTCCGGGAGATAGGCCACGTGGTTGAAGCGCAACGGGCCGGCCTGCCGGTACTGGTACGGCGTGCCGTCGGGCGCCACGCCCTCATCGGCGACGATCTCCACCGAGTAGCCGGCGGACAGCGAGCGCGCGCCGGCGGCGACCTCTTTGGCGGATGCGGCGTCCATGATTGCCATGGGGGCAACCACGTGTTCGCCATCACGCACCACACGGCCACCCACCTGCCCAACCGTCAGTTCCTTCCAGTTGTCGGCCGTGACGCCCTTCGGCGGGTGGCCACGCGTGACCGGCCGGCCCACCAGCGAGCGCATGCTGTCCTCATCGAACACCGTGGCCGGATCGCGGTAGACGCCGAACACCCGGCCGGCGTCATCGCCGGTCAGCCCCAGCTCCCGGCCCAGGTACTGCTGCACGTTGCCCGCGCGGCTGACCTTGGCGTCGCCGATCAGGAAACCGTCGCGCGTGAAAGCGAGCCCGGACGCGTCAAGCGCCAGGCTGTCGAAGATCTCCATCAGTCAGTCCTCGTTGGTGCCGCTGGGCCGCGGCGTCACTGCGGCGCGGCTCTCGTCATCGTCAGAGCCGTCGTCATCGGGCGTGGCCTTGCCGTACTCCAGCATCTCGGCCTCCAACCCAGGCGCCACACCAGCCTCGGTCAGCATGTTCACTGCCACCGTGGACATAACCTCATCCGGCAGCAGCCGCGTTTCGGAGATGGTCTTGATGGTCTCTGCCGTGGTCTTTCCGATGGTCGCGCGTTCGGTGTCGGTGGTCTGCCACAGGCTGCGCCAGTTGTAGAACACCTCAGCCGGCCGGCTGCCGAGCGCCGAGCGGATCAGGCACTCATCGAGGATCTGCAGTGACGGCTGCAGCACCAACTCCTGGTTGCTGCTGATACGGTCATAGTAGTTCCGCAGGTCGCTCTCGCCGCTGGCGTTGAGGCCGCCCGGCGACTGGCCCAGCAGGCGGGTCATCGGGATGTCCGACGCGCCGGAGGTCAGCTGCATGAAGCCCATCAGCAGGTCGATCAGGCCGCCGAACTGCGCCTGCTTCTGCTCATACTCTTCGCCGGCGTCCAGCAGCAGCGTGCCATTGATGCCCTTCGCCATGGCCGCCAGCTGCAGCCGCTGCAGAACCTGCTGCTCGTACTCCTTGTCCGCCAGCATGGACATGAAGTTCGGGATCTTGATGACGTCGACCTTAGCTTCGAATACCAGCGAGGCGATGTTGGCTGCACTCGCGTCGGCGTCCTTGATGGCCTTGCTGATAGCCAGCAGCACCGAATCGCCCCACCCGTCGCCGATGCCGAACTCCGGATCCGGCCTTTCCGCACCGTGCAGGATCACCAGGCGCGACGGGTGAATCTGAACCTGGCCGGCCGTGCCGCTGCTCAGGGTGTAAAACGCCGGCAGGCCGTAGCCCGGCGATTCCGGGTCGAGGTCCAGCTCGCCCGCCTGCAGCACGCGCTTCGAGAGCACGTTGATGTGGCGGATCCCGCCCTTGCCAATGGACTCAGGCTTCAGCGGCAGCATCGGGTCCGATTGGCCCGTGCCGATGTAGAGCGCGCCGCCGCCGGTGAGCCGAGCGCGGATCATCGCCTTCAGCACCTTCTGCTGCAGGCCTAGCCGCTTCTCCTCTGCCTCGATCGCGGTGATCTGCTCCTGGTCTGCGCTCCAGCCGCGCCATTTGCGGCAGCTGTCCATCGCCGGGATGTCGATCACCTTCCGCGCCAGCCAGGTGCCGCGGTAGGCGTTGTCTGCCTCCTGCTCCGACAGGTTCGGAACGCCGTAGAACGTCGAGGCCGCCTTGTCGCGCGGCGTACCCAGGTTGGCCACCAGATTGACCAGCCCGTCTTTGATTTGTGCGAGCCTGCCCATCAGAGCGCGTTCCCCAGGTTGTAGGTGCTGCCGGTGACCAGCTCAGCGAAAGCGCCCGAAAGCGCGTCCACCTGGTCGTCGTGCTTTGCGTTGGGGAACTCAGCGATCTCGTCCAAGAACGCAGTCACCCATGGGCCGTTCACCAGCTTGATGTTCCCAGCCTCGGCCTGAGCCTCGACCGGCGTTGCCCGGACCTCCTTGGATCCGGATTCCAGCGCCGCCTTCACGTCCCAGCCCGCCAGCAGCTTGATCTGATGCGCGGCGTTGCTCTTGCCGGCGGCGCCGGGGTCCTGCGGGATCCGGACCTTGATCGACTTCCCGTCCTGCAGCGCGGTGTTCTTCAGCATCTTCTCGACGCCCGCCGGCGACTGCCTGTCCCGGACGATGTCCAGCACGTAGTAGACGCCGCCGACCTCTCCCAACAGCAGCCCCACGGTGTAGTCGGGGTCGCTGCTGGTCTTCTCTTTCGGATCGGTGGCGCCGAAATCCCACCGCCTGACCTTGCGCACCGCCGAAATGGCCGGCGCGGCATCTACTACCTCGAACCATTCCCGCTTGAAGGTGCCGCCATCGCGCGGCGTGGGCCGCTGCTGGTACTGGCCGGCGTAGGCGTAACTGCCTTTCGCCCGCTTCAGACGCTCGATCTCCGCGCGCGGGAAGCGCTCGGGGAACAGCAGCTCGCCGTCCTCGGTGCGTGGATCCTCGAAGAACAGCTCGCCATCGATGTAAGTACGGCACGGACCGCCAGTCTTCTTCCCGTCCTTGTCGACCCGCTCTGCCTCGAACTCCATAGGCAAGTTGAGGTGCACGAAGCCCAGGTCCAGCTCCATCGCCACCGCTGCAACGTCCTGCTGGTGCAGGCGCTGCATGATGATGACCATGGCCGACGAGGTGATGTCGTTAAGGCGGTCGGTGATGCCCTCGCGGAAGATGCGTACCGCGGTCTTGCGCTCGGTATCGCTCTCTGCCGTCTCGGTCGAATGCGGATCGTCCACCTTCACCCGGTCGCCGCGGCCACCGGTCATGGAGCTGAAGGGACGGGCCTCGCTGAAGCCGTTCCCGGTGTTCTCGAACTTGCCCTTGGCGTTCTGGTCGCCGCGCAGCTTCATCGGCCACGCGGTCTGGTACTGGTCGCTCTCGATGAGGCGCCGCAGCTTCTGGTTGTCGCGCAGCACGTTCGGCTGGCTGTAGGAGGTGGCCAGCGTTTGCAGGTCCGGGCGCCCAACTGGCCCCCATTCCCATGCTGTCCAGAACACCAGCAGCAGTGATTTCATCATGCCCGGAGGCACGGTCATCAGCAGGAACTGGATGCGGCCTTCGGTGACCGCCTCCAGGTGCCGGCACATGGCCCGCAATGCCCAGCCAAACTTCAGCGGCCTGGTTGGCTCCAGAACCCGCCAATGCTCCTTGATGAAGCCCTCCAAGGTCTGCGACCGCGCCCGGATGCCTTCGACATCCTCTGCGATGCGCGCGCGCTCTCGCTCAGCCGCCCTCCTCGCTCGCTCCGCCCGGATCTCCGCCAGTGTCGGCAAGCGGACCGAGGATCTGTTCAAGCTGGTCGAGATCATCGTCTGAGAGGTCTTTCAGGTTGTAGGTGGCGATCGCGCCACTGTGCTTGTGCTTCTCCACCAGGAGGCCGGCCAGCTTTCCCTTGCCCATCGTGGCGGTGACTGCCGCGCTGGCCTGTTTCTCCTTCAGCGCCAGCTTCCGAGCCTGTTCCAGCTCGTCCATTAGGCTGTCGACGGTCACCTCGGCTTTCTTGGCCACCTTCTGCTGGCCGGCGCGCACCGCAGCCTGGATACGCGGCTCGGTCAGGAGCCGTGACCCCTGCTGCTTGGCGGTCTTGTCGCTGTACCCGGCGCGGATTGCCGCCTGGGTCCCGTTGTGATCCTGCAGGTATTCCTGGACGAACCGCTGCTGCTTGGGGGTCAGCGGCGGCATCCGGGCTGGTTTGGTCTTGGCCATAGTCGGAGCGGAAATTCCGCAAGTGGAACGGCGATGAGGCCTCGCCGACGATGTAACCGGCGGCGGAAATCGCGGAAGTGGAGATGTCGGCGGGCGTTGCACACCCTACCAACCAGCGTTCGAGCGTTTCGGTACACATGTAGCCAGAAGGAGAGCCGAATCTGATTCGGTACCTATACAACTCAGAAGAGGAAACACCCCAACATGGAAATCGCTATCACCCCTGAACTCGTAAAAGCCATCATCGGCTCGGCCGTTGCGGCTCTAGTACGAGCCATCATCCGTAGCATCCAGAGCCGAGGCGCTGCTGGCCGGGGTTCCGGCCGCACCAACGTGGCGGTCAGCGTCGATCACGGCTTGGCAGGCGTGGACGTGGTCGTCCGCGTCTCGTCCGATTTGAATAAGAGCTCCCGCGACCTCTGCTCGTAATTGGGCGGTCTGGTCACGTTCGACGGCGCCGGCGGCGGCTTCGGACAGGCGAGCGGTATAGCAGGTGGCGAGGTCGTCGCGCAGCCGGAGGCTGCCATCACGCACGCCAGCAGCAACAGCAGCAGGGACGGCCGTGGCCGCGGTGCGATCTTCTTCATGCTTGGCTCCGATTGTAGCCATCGCCTCGGCCTGGCTGTGCTCGACGGCACGGGTCTCGATGAGCTGCTGGACTTGGCCGGCGCTGTTGCTGGCCTGCTGCCGGGCTTCCCCCGTCTCAGCCCGATCACCGCGCCAGGCCCAGCCAGCACCGAACATGCCAGCCGACCAGGCGACGAACACCAGCAGGTAGATGGCGATCCGGTTCATGTCAGGGCCCCGGACCCTTGCGGGTCATGCTGAAGAAGTAGCCGATGACCATGCCGGTGGCGTTGTTCAGGCCGCCGATCAGCATGCCGAACGAATCCTTGTTCTCGGGCGGGATGGCCACCGCGATCAGCGCGGCCATGGCCATCCCCAACAGGAACAGCACCAGCACGGCGATGCCGACGCGCGCAGCGCCGATGTTGCGGGTCGCGAAGGTCATGCGGCACCTGCCAGTGAGTGAATTTCCTCCAGCGCCCAGTGATAGAGCGGCTGGTCGATGATGGTCACGCGGGTGAGGCGCTTGCCGCGCACCACCTTCACCGCCACCTGGGTCGACTGCTGGACCGCCAGCAGCACAAACGCAATGCGCTGCTTGGTGGGGTCCGGCTCCTGCAGCACCGCCAGTGCGTCGCTCACCATCTCGCGGATGGCCAGCAGCAGCTCGGCGGTGGGGTTCTTGGCCTTCTGGTTCTCTAGCACCACCAGCACGCCCTGCAGCTGGTTAACCGGCGAGAGCTTGGCCTTCTTCTTGGCGGCCGTCATGTGAGACCAAACAGCTTCTTGGCCTTGGCCAGTTGGGCTTCCCGATCAGCCTGTCCGTTGGGCATGCCCTTGCTGGTGGCGGATCCGCGGTTGATCGCGCGGCCCACGGCGAGCCCGTCGTCTTTGTCGGCCCACACGTTGAGGTTCTTCCGCTTCCAGAACCAGCCAGCCGCCACCACCGCCCAAGGCAGCTGCGCCACCAGCTCCGGGGACCGAACGAACAGATCTCCCTGCCCCATGGCGTGGCTGAAGGTCGCGTAATTCTCGCGCCCAGTCAGCTGGATGAGGCCCCGGCCCTTGAAGCGCATGCCGTCGCCCGGCTGCACATTGCCCAGGTCGGCCCGGCCTTCGTAGGCGCGGCCCGAGGCGTACTCGGTGGCCGTGCGGAAGCCGTCCGATTCATGCGCTACCTGCGCCAGAAAGTGCGCCTTCTGCAGCGCGGTCACGATACCGAACTGGATGCACGCGTCTTCCAGCGGCTTGGCGTACTGGCCGGCGCCCATGGCGGCGGCTACGGTTTCGGTGCCCACCATGGTCTCTCCTGCATAGGTGCCCGCCCCGCAACCGGCTGGTGCGCGAGGATGTGGTTGGTCCGGGGGGCTGCGGGCGTAGAGGGCCGATCACCACCGCTGCCTAGGCGCTGCCCGGCCTCCAAGGGCCGTGCGCAGACCGCCCGCCTGCGTTCACGCCAGCCCCAATCGCCTCACGGCGAGCGGAGGGGGTTTCGGCGCGGTGGTTGATCGGTGTTCGCGTCCCGGAAACGCAGAAGCCCCAGCGCAGGGCCGGGGCTTCAGGGACAATTCTTGACAGTTGCAGAATTAGGGCATCTGTCTGTGCAACTTGTCAACACCACCCTTACCGAGTATCAACAGTCTCCCATTCAGGAGACACCCATGACAGCACCAGTCCGCTTCGTATCATTTGGCAACTATTCCATCCGGACCGATCACATCAGCGGGGTCAGTACCGTGATCAAGAGCGGTAGCGTTGAAAGCGTCCAGTACCAAGTGCACATAATCGTCAACGGCTACGCGCTAACGGAGTACTTCCCTTCCGAAGTTGATGCAGAAGCGGAAGCTGACCGCATCGAGAAGGCGATTGGCATTCAGGCCGCCTGAGCCCCGGTAAGCCAGTCGAGCCCACGCTGAAGTTCCCGGCGGTACTGCCATACAGACAGCGTACCGCCGTACTTCTCGGCCACCATGCGCGCCTTGACCGCCTGGCTGGCCGCAACAGTGAACTCGGTGTGCAGCACCAGAGCGCGCAGCGGATACTGCCGCTCCATCGATGCCAGCGCCCGATCGATCCAACGCAGCTCATCCGGAACGCCGACATCGACCGCGATCTCTGGATTGTCGTGAGGGTGATCCGCGTCGTTGGAGGCGCGAATCGGGTCCGCCGCCCACAGTGGCACGATTCTCAGGCCCTGGACGCCGCTGCCGGCGGCCATCAGCCGACGTCGGTCAGCTCCATCCCGTCCCACCAGATCCTGAAGGGCACGCTCGCGCGTCAACGGTGCATGGTCCCTAACCTTGTCCAGGACGTGGACGCTGCGGTCCACGCGGCTCAGCGCAAACCGATTCACCTGGGCGTGGCCCCAACGTCGCAGTTCTTCGGTCAGCGGATCAGTGTTGCGCATCGCGCATGCCCTCCAGTACGGCGTCATCGAATCGGAAAGCCGGCAGTTGCCCGTCGGTGTCGCAGGTGCCGGTCCGGTCGGGCCAGCCCTTGCAGTGGAAGCCCGCAGCGCCGAGGGTGCGGAACTGGCAGACCGAGCAGCGGCCGTGCTTCTGAACGTAGGACCGGTAGCGCTTCTGCATGCGCAGCTCGGCGCCGGTCATGCGGCGACCTGGCCCATAGCCAGCTGGTGCTCGGCCCAGAGGCCGATAAGGAGCGCGTCGGCACGGCCGTTGTCCTTTTTCCGCTGCAGCTGCAGCGCGGCGGCCGGGAAGCGCTGGATCGCCAGCAGGCGGGCGGCGTCCTTGTCCTGGCCGGTCAGCCCGAAACGACGCTTCCACCTGGCAGGCTCTGCGCGGATGTAGGGAATGCCCAGCAGTTCGAATGCAGCCTTGGCCTTTCCGTAGTGGTCGCCGAAGTTGAAGGACGACTGGGGACCGGCCTTGCGCTCTTCCTTTCCGTCCGCCGCCTTTCTGGGTGGCATTGCGCGCACCCGTTCGATCACCCCCACCACCTCCGCGCCGGGGTTCAGGTCCTTCGCCGCGCGGATGAACAGAGCGATGCCGCGGGCATCGACCTCCTGGTTCTCCCCGACGGTCAGCAGCGGCATGTCGATCACCGGCCCTGCTGCTCCGTCGACCAGCGCGGCGATGGCGCCAGTCCGACCGGGGTCAATGCTGATAATCAGGCGGCGGGTCGCCATGAGGTCTTCTCCAGGTGCTGTTCGATCAGGGTGTTCTGCAGGTCCAGCAGGTAGTCGTCGGTGCCGATCTCCTGCCGGAACCGGCGTGGTTCGCGGGCGTAGCTAGGGCCGAAGCGGTCAGCGCAGGCCGAGTGGCTGAGCCCGCCCATAGGCTCACCGACGTGGTGCCACGGGCACAGGCCGATAGTGAAGTCGTGGCCGCGCCGGGGCTGCCCGTGCTTGCCGCCAACCAGAAGATGGTGCACTTGGCAGCGCATGAACCCGTGGCCGAGGGCGTCGCAGACGATGCAGCCGATCTCGGTGATCGCGTCCATCCGCTGCTGCCGGACAAGGGTCGGCTTACCGGTTGAGCGGCCGCGCTTCACGCGATCACCCCGAGCGGTAAAATCCGGTCCAAAGCCAGGGGGAATCCATGAAGCAAGGAAGGACAGATAGAGACTGGGCTGTGGTCGCGACATTGATGTTCGGAGCGGGCGCCCTTATCGCGTGGGCATTGCTTAGCAAGCATCCTCCCCAGCCTCGTCCACCGGCCGAGATAGATTGGCCGGCTTGGGTGCAGGCGGTCGGCAGCATTCTCGCGATCCTGACTGCAATCTACGTACCAACAATCATAGAAAGAAATAAACGCGCCGAAGTTGCCATGGCAAATCAACGAGCACTTCGAAGGTTCTTGAGTATAGTCCTTCCATTGTTGCGCGACGTTTCTCGAAAGCTCGGAACGTATGCGAGCCAGATTGACTATCACCATGAGGAAGACGACGTTCTCAACATTGCGGCGATGGACGGGGCATATGAAGATGACGCTCACCAAATCGAAGTGCTTTTGAACTCCGCCCCAGATCTTCTCGACTTTACTGATGCGTTTTCCGATTTCCAGATTCACATGGCGAATATTAAGTACTGGAACTCCAACATCTTGGATCACATGGCCGGGGGGCTTCACCATGCATGGCAGAGGGATAAAGACTTCGTGCAAGCTGCCGCTGCAAAAGCATCTAGTGCTGCAGAAATAATCGCCGAGCGAATTGTTGAGCTGACCGGTTTGCATGTTCAATCTATGTTTGATGACGACCTGCCCAGCTAGGTACTCGCCCATCACGCGACCTCCCTAAGACCATTGACCATCCGCCAGTACTCCGCGCGCACGTCGTCCAGCATGACGTGCGCGTAGTGGTCACCGATCCAGGAGGTGATGCCCTTGAAGAAGGCAGCGAAGTCCTCCTCCTCCATCGAATCAAAGGCCAAGGACTGAGCCACCTTCACCGGAATGGTGCGGATCTCCGGCAGCACACCCGACAGCACCTTGCGCGCGCCCGCGCCCAGGACCGTCTCGGCGGCATCCAACAGCGCCTTCACCACCGGGCTGGAGTCCATCTCCACCATCTCGCAGCAGATGCCTGACTCCAGCTGCACATGCTTCAGCGCGGCGTGCGCGTCCAGGTCACGGAACGCCTCAACGTTGTCGACCAGCAGGTGCCCGATGACGTGGGCTAGGCGGTGGAAGGCGGCATTGCGCGAGGCCTTGATCTCCAGCCGATACTCATGGCCGACGCGGTAGCCGCGGTCCTTGGCCAGTCTGCGATCGATATCGTTGCTCGGGGCAAACGCGCCAATCTCCTCGCCCGTGGCCGGATCGACCAGGCGCAGGCAGGTCGCATAGATGGGCCGGCTGGCCCGCTTCGCGCGGATCTTGCGGGCTGCTGCTGTCATCGCGGTCATGCGTCATCTCCTGCGGCCAGGTCGCGGCGGCTACGCCGGCGGCGGCCGGGCGACGGAACATCGAAGTCATCGTCACCACCGCCGGCAGTGGCCACGCCCTTGAGGCTGTAGTTCGGCCGGGGGCCGGTGTAGTCATCGAAGGCACTGCACTGCAGCCGGTGCTGCAGGTAGCAGGTGCCGGTCTCGCCTTGGCGGTTCTTGGCCACGATCAGTTCTGAGATCCCCGGGGCACCGCAGGCATCCTTGCTGTAGTAGTCGTCGCGGTACAGGAAGGCGATCACGTCGGCGTCTTGCTCGATGGCACCCGACTCGCGCAGGTCGGCCATGCTCGGGCGCTTGTCGTTCTTGCTTTCCACGCCGCGGTTGAGCTGCGACAGCGCCATCACCGGGCAGTGCAGCTCCTTGGCCAGGCCTTTCAGCCGCCGCGAGATGTACGACACCTCGTCGTTCCGGTTCTCCGACTTGGCCTTGCCGGTCAGCAGCTGCAGGTAGTCCACCACGATCAAGCCAAGGCCACCCGGCACCTTGGCGTGCATCCGCGACGCACGCGCTGCAAGGGCATCGACCGACAGCGCGCCGCAGTCGTCGATCGCCAGCGGCAGCGACTGGATGTAGTTGCGGGCCTGCGAGAGTCGCGCCCATTCGTCGTTGCTCAGCACGCCCTTCTCGCGCATGCGGCTCAGGTCGACGCCCGCGTGCGCCGCCATCAGACGCATGCTGAGCTGGCTGGCGGACATCTCCAGGCTGAAGACGGCAACGTTGCGGCCGCCGGCGGCAGCATCCTCGGCCCAGTTCAGCGCGTGGGCGGTCTTGCCCATCGACGGGCGCGCACCGAGCACGATCAGGTCGGTCGGCTCAAGGCCGGGGATCTTGCGCCGCACGCTGCTCCACTTCGGCGCGATACCCAGTGTTCCCTCGCCGTGGAACCGGGCTTCCATTTCGTCCCACGCCTTCTGCACGCCGCTGCGCACCAGCATCAGGCCACCGTTGCCGCTGGACTTCACGGTAAGGCTGGCCAGCTTCGTCGCTGAGGCGGACACGACCTCCTCGGCTTCGTCGTCGCTGGCGCCGTAGGCGCTATCTGCGATGTCGGTGGTGGTCTTGATCAGCTGCCGCAGCAGCGACTTGTTGCGCACGATCTCGGCATAGGCGCGCACGTTGGCCGCCGAGGGCGTGCTGCCGGCCAGGTCGTAGACGGTGGCCACCAGCTCCTGCGCGCCGATCTCAACGTTGGCCGTGATCCAGTCGCCCACGGTCACCACGTCGACCTCGCGCTTCAGGTCGGCCACGCCGCAGATGCCCTGGTAGATCAGCTGGTTCTCGCGGCGGTAGAAGTCCTCCGGCGCCAGCTGGTCGCGGACCTGAGCCAGCGATTCGCCCACCAGCAGCAGCGCGCCGAGGACCGACTGCTCGGCCGGTACGGAATGCGGCGGCACGCGCAGATAGGCGACGTTGTCCAGGTAGTCGGGCATGCCGCTCACGCCGCCTGCTCCTGCTGGGCCAGCTGATCCTGCCGATCACGTTCGCGCTCGGCGTCGCGCTCGCGCTTCAACTGCACGCCAGCCGTCGTGAGCTCGCAGCCACCAGCAGGCGAGCACCACCACAACTTGAGCCAATTCCGGCGGATGGCATCCCGGAAATGGGCGCGCCAGTCCCGTTTCTGCGTGCCGCTGTCACGGTGCCTGAGCGCGAATTCACGCCAGGCCAGCGCAACGAAGTCACGCGGAATGCCGGCGTCCTCGGCGAAGTCGAAAATCGGGTCGTCGGCGCGGATCATCCGCTCGCCAGCGGCACGGCATGAGTCAACGAACTTCGGGAACGTGACCAGATCGCGCTTCGGGCGCTTCGCCCTCGGCTTTGCACCGGGCTTCAATTTGGAATCCAAGTCGTCGCCCCCCTTGGGGGGTATGGGGGGTTCTTGTGTTCCTTGGGGTGTTAAAGGTGGGGTGTTAGGGTCGCCCTGTGCGACCACCCCTGGTTGTCCTGCGCGACTAGGGTGGTCGTCCTGCGCGACCACCGGGAAGGCAATCTGATATGTGTTGGAGTCGGCTTCGACCCGACCAGATGCGCCTGCGATACGGATTCGGCTCTTCTTCTTCAGCCATCCCTGTGACACGGCCGTCTCGACGTGGCGAATGACAGTGGCGCGGTTGAGAGAGGCGCCGGCCGCAATCGTTCGATAGGACGGGAATGCGCCGTCGCCGTGCTGGTTCATGTACGTGCCGATGACCAGCAGCACCAGCTTGGTGGTGCCGTCCAGCTCGGACTTGGTGACAGCGGACTGCCAGGAGAACTGAACGCTCACGCCCCCTCCTTCAACAGCTGCTGGCAGCCTGCGATATGCCAGATGAAACGAACGGCGATGAGGGCTTTCTCTGTTGCGTTCACGGGGTATCCACCGTTGATGGGGGATAGAAAAGCTATGCCCTTTCGGCGCCGGCGATGCGCGCTAACTGCCGCGATGTGGCCCGGGGTTACGCTCATACCCGACCCCGCTCCGCCGCTGCCTCTGCGTGCTGGCTGACCTGCACCAGCGCCGCCATGACCTGCTGACAGGCGCGCGCGATAGCATCAGCCTCGTTCGGCGTGATGCGGTTGTCGGCCATCGCTTCCGAGACAAGCTCCGCGAGGTCGCCCTTCGCTGCGGCGGCCGCTAGGAGCGCCGTGATCAAAGTTCCGGATTCAGGCGCTTCGACACGCTGGGCAATGAACCCGTGCTCAGCGCAGAGGGCGTGCAGGATCCGGTAATCACCGGTGCGCGCCATCAGCGCATCCGCCTCCTGCAGGCTCAGCAGGTTGCGGTCGGTGTTCGGGTTGACCTTGCCGCGCAGGGTCGCGGCTGACATGCCCATCCTGGGCGCCAAGGCCTCGCTGCCACCCGGGTACTGGTGGACGGTGTCGTAGGCGGCATCTGTGACATTCATGGGCGGGCTACTCGATTGGAGACAGGGCGGCGACGGCGGCGCACGATCGCGCCATGGACAACGTCACATCAGGGATGAAGGGAGTCGCCCTCCTTGCGGTAGGCTGCGGTTACCACACGCACAGCCCGCAAGGAGGGCGACATGACAGACGACTCGAAACTCGATCGGCACGACCAGGGACTGGCGCACGAGGTCGGCAACACGATGGCCATGGAAGTAGCCATCACTGCCTTGTTGCTCTCGCATCCAAACCGAGCGGCACTGGCTTCGGCTTGGAAGGTGGCGGAAGACCAAGGGTTCACGTGGACCTCGGATCCAGGTCCGGGTCTGGACGCTCAGCGGAGCCGTTGGGCGCAGGAGGGCTACTTGAATACCCTTTCTCGCTTGCGGAAGGCCGCGCTGCAGGACTGACTGATACACTTCCATCGCTGGTCCGGTGGAAGGCAGCCAGCGCAGCAGGATCACCTTGGGCCGACAGGTTCATCGCGCCGAAGGTTGTGGCGTCGATGGTTTCGCGTCCGGGCATTTGCTTGCCGCAACTGCTCTCCGCCCCGCTCGGCTTCAACAGCCAGTCGCGTAGCCACAGCCTGGGATTCCAGTGGTCAGGCAGCATGGGGCGCCTCCTGCTGGTCGTCGTTGGCCGGCGGCTGTCGGAAGTCTCCGAACAGGTCGGGGCGCAATGCCCTCGCCTGCCACTGCCGCCCCTCGGGCAGTAGCTCATCGTCGGACCACTGCGAAACCGCACCGGCCGTCACTCCGAAGAAGCGAGCCACGTCGGCGTCTTTGCCGCCGAGGGCCTCCCTTACCGCGCGCTTGGTCATGTTCATGGAGTTAGTGTAGTCCCCTAAACACAACCGTACAAGCACACTAAACGATCAACTCGTTAAGCTCACTAAATGAGAGAGACATTCGCCGCCCGCATGGCTTTGGCCGTTCGAGAGTCCGGTCGCTCCCTGCAGGAGATAGCCACCCTCGCCGGAACGACCAAGGGCCAGGTCAGCCAATGGCAGACCGAAGGAAAGGTCCAGCCCGAAAACATCAAGGCTCACGTCGTCGAGAGCATCTGCGCTGCCCTTGCGATTCGGCCGCGATGGCTGCTCTATGGGGAGTCACCTATGCGTGGCGACGCACCCCCATTGCCGGCTGTCTCCGCAGCTGAGATTCCCGCTGGCTATGTTCGCTTCCACATGATGGAAGGTCAGGCATCCGGCGGAGGTGGCATCGTGAATCAAGACTTCCCCGCGGTCCTCCGCGAGGTGGACGTCGCTGAGTGGCAGGTTCGAAGCCAGATCGGCTTCCTTCCCGAGGAAGGGCGTGTGCAGTTGATCACGGTACATGGAGATTCCATGTACCCAGACATTCGCACCGGAGACGTGCTCATGGTCGACACGGCACGCCGCTACTTCGAAGGCGATGGCGTGTATTTGATCAATCTCAACGGTTACACCATGGTGAAGCGATTGCAGATGCTTCCGAACGGTCTGCACATCGTCAGCACCAATCCCAAGTATCAGAGCGCGGTCGTCCCCTCTGGTGAACTAGATTCTTTGCACGTTGCGGGGCGCATCGTGGGCGGCGCAATCATGCGCCGCGGCGAAGAGTTCTAAGACCAATTCAAGGAAGAGGCGATGGCGTTGATCAGCTGTGTCGAATGCGGCAAACAGATAAGCGACAAGGCAAGCACTTGTCCTAGTTGTGGTGCACCTGCTGCGCCACTTGGCTCAGCACCGCGCACAACAACTCAGCCTATCAAGGCGGTTACGTTTACTCCGATGTCGATCGCAGCATTGGTCGTTGCAGCTATTGTTTTGTTCTTCTTGGCCATGGTTGTCATACGGCCCGGTGCGCCTGGCGCGCCTAAGGACCCAGAAAAAGCCGCAGAACAAGCAGCAGAACGTCGAACGGTCCAGTACTGCGAGGACCGCTACAAGGAGATGAATGCTGACCGGCAATACACAGTGGAAGTGCTGCAGTTCCATTCGCAAGCATGCCGCAAGGCGCGCGATGACTACCGTGCGAAGTGGGGACGAGAACCCTGACGAAACCTGATGCTATCCGCCACATAGTTGTTGCATACAAGAAACCCCGCCGAAGCGGGGTTTCTTTTTGTGGATCAAGCGGCGTCTTGGTAGATCATTCCGATTTGACCAGGGCGTTCAAAGGTTACGCTGCAGCGAGCCTCAAAGTCCTTGTAGTTCACGGAGGAGACCGCGAGCAACCGAACCGCTTCCTTCTGCTTGGTCAACGTAGCCACGCCACCATCCGTCAACCACTGATGCAGCTTGTCGCCCACATCCTGTCGGCCCCGCATCTCCTCAAGCACTTCATTCGGGAAGCAGACCTCGTAAACCCACTTGCGCGTGATCGCTCCCCAGATAGGAGGACGCCCGTGCGCGCCAGAGGTGAACGCAGTCCCGGTCATTTTTGCCAGCGCAGCATAGTACTCAGGCTCGAACTGTCGCTGCCAATCCGAAGCATGCTGCCGGATCAGCTTCGAGATCAGATCCTGCAGGGCGTCCGGCGCGCGGTGGTACTGGTATCCGGTAGCCTCGTCAATTAAGGCGACTAGCCCGACCATGCCCAGTGCCAAGTTGATCTCCACGCAAGCTGACACTTGGCGCGCCTGCTGCTTATGCGTCTTCCCGGCGATCGCGGCCCTCAGCACGTTGCCCACCGCTTCCATTACCGCTTCCGCCTCGATGAAGTGGGCACGACCACGACCAGGATTCGAAACCGGTGACCCTGCTTTCTCCTTTCCGCTCATGTAGTTAGGGGCGAAACAGGCCAGAAAACCGTCGAACCGGTTACTTGGGTTCTTCCCGTGATACCCGAGCAGATGTGCGAACTGCGTGGCGAGAAAGCCACGGCGTCCGTCCTCTAACACAATCGCGGGCGCTTCCAAAGAGCCGAATCGGACAATGCCGTAGTGGCTGATCCTAGGGAGATCACTCCCGTCGTGTTGTGCTTCGGCCTCGGAGCTGACCGGAGTGTTTGCTGCTTCCAGATGGTGCATGTGGCATCTCCTATTGCAGTGAAGGTGCCCACGCAGTGCAGTCCAGCGTCGATCCCTCTTGACGGTGGTGAGGCCGCATCCTAGGATTTGGCCCGTCGAAGGTCGTGGAAAACCTTCGATACCGGACATGCAAAGCGTGGACGGTTTGGGATGAAAAAACTCGGCCCCGTCTGGTTACTGCCAGGCGGGGCTTTTTCGTTTCCGGCTTACAACTTCTGACGCGCCGGTTCAGCTTCCATGCTGGTGATTCGAGGGTAGTGCGGCCCTGAAAAGGGGTCAACGGATTGACGCCAGTCACAGTTCTAGCACTCCGCGTCGGGGGTGCGAAACCCCCCAATTCTTCCCTGGAAGCAAATCCCGACGGAGCCCTGTCTCTATTCGGCCCAAGCAGCGTTTAGTAATTAGCGTTTAGTATGCTTGACTTCAATCGTTTAGCATCCTAATCTGCGCTCGTCGACCAGCACCGTGCTGGACCGCCGGAGCCCGAGATGGACCACACCGCCCTCAATTCAGCTTCCCGCAACGCCCAGCGCAGCCTGGACAACCAGGAAGACCCGCGTTTCGAGGCCGAGTACGCCGACGAGCGCGTTGCCGAGCTGGCCGTCGGCTACCGCAGCAATCCAGACATGTGCCGCGAGGCCGCCAGCTGGACCGCCGGCACGCTCGGCGGCAGGTACTACACCGACCTGCAGCTGGTCCTGCACCGCCTACACCACACCCACCCCGCCGATCTCATGGGCACGGAACTGCTGACCCAGCTCTACCGGCTTGCGCGTGTTGAGGGTGAAGCGCTGGACGCGCAACTCGTGCAGCTGGCCCGTATGGCCGTGGCCGACCTGCAGGTGGCGGCATGAGCGCCAGCTTCGATCCGTTCGCCTATCTGTTCGGCTCCCTGCTCTCCGGGCGCCCCGAACCGACCACCAACGCGGGCCGCTACCTGCAGCAGCTAGACACCGGCGACGCGCGTTTCACCCGCAGCGGCGAGGACGTCAGCGAAGAACTGCTGGCCGGCCTGCGCCGCATCCAGATCACGACCGCAAAGGAGTCGCCATGAACACCAACGTTCGCCAGATCCGCGAGTTCCAGGCCGTGCGCGACGCGATCGCCTGCACTGGCCTGAGCCCGGCGCCGCTGTTCCAGCGCCTCAATGCCGAGCAGCGCGAGGGCTATCGCGGCCTGTCGGTGGTCGACAACGCGCTGCGCCTGCGTCGCCAGTACCGCGACGAGTTCAGCAACCAGCCGGACCCGGAGGCCGCATGAGCTTCGAACAGGCCATCCGGAGGGAGACGGTGTGCATGTCGCTGGAGTTCATGGCCTACGGCGGACTGATCGGCTTCATCGTCGGCGCGGCCGCCGTCCTGATCTTCCAGGACATGTTGCAGGCGGTGATGTCGTGAGCCGGCGACTGACCTACATCCTCGCGCCGCTGGCCATGTGGGCGCTGATCTGCGGGTTCGCAGCGGCCGGCGTCCTGCTCGCTGTCGTGCATGGCAACTACCTGTCGCTGCTGATGGCCCGCGCGGTGCTTGCCGGCGCTGCCTACCAGACCGCTCTGGAATGGTTCCGCGCCGAAAAGGCGCTGGCCGAGCGCCGCAGCCGCATCCAGTCCCTGACCTCCGCCTTGCCGGTACCGGCGGAAGACCTGCAGTAACCCACTGCCGGCCCGGCCGGCTCAACCGACGAGGTCCACATGTTCCACCTGAAGAACAACCCGGCGGCCGTCTCCAACGTGAACTTGCGCATCGAGAAGCACGGCGATGAGCGGCACCTGGCGGTCGATCTGTCCATCACCACCAGCACCAGCAACCTGGTGCTGGACCACTTCGACAAGGAACTGCGCAAGGCGCTGTTCCGCAAGCCGGGCAAGGGTGAGCAGCAGTCGCTGCCGACCATCGGCGACCACCTGACCGAGATCAAGATCCCGAGCTTGGAGCCCATCAAGGTGGGCCACGAATTCAAGGGCTTCGAGCTGCAGATCGAGGGTGAGCTCGACAGCACGCAGCCGATCTTCCTGGTGGACGTGAAGCTGAAGAAGTTCGTGATCGCCCCGAAGGAAGGCGGCAGTGTGGAGCTGTCGTTCAAGGCCTCGGCCAGCGTGACGCCGGATGAAGTCGCCGAACTGACCGAAGCGTTGGTCCGCGAGAACGTCGTCCTGACCCTGCAGCCCGGCCAGGCCAACGAATCCACGCAGCAGGAAGACCTCGCTGCCTGATCCCCCTGCCCTGCGCTTCCCCCCTGTGGCGCATGGCTGACAGCCCGGAACAGACGGGCACCTCTCTAACCGCCCTGGAGCACAACATGACCAGCACCACCCCGGCCAATGGCCGCATCCAGCTGTTCGACGTCGACAGCTCGCAGATCCACAGCATCGGCCACGACGCCGCCACCAACACCCTCGCCATCTGCTTCAAGCGCGGCAGCGGCGATGCGCGCGGCCCGGGCTCGGTCTACCACTACGCCAACTTCAGCGCCGAGGAGTTCCAGGCGTTCAAGGACGCCGAGTCCATCGGCAAGCACTTCGGCGAGTACATCAAGAAATTCCCGGAGAAGTACCCGTACCACAAGGTCGCCGAGCAGCAGCAGGCCGCCTGACGCGAAACCGGGGGCTACAGCGGCAGCGCCGCCTCACACCTCGCCAGACAGCGTAACCGGCCGCCTGGAAGCCCTGGCAACACCGTCGGGCGTGAAAGCACAGAAGGGAATCGATGTCGGCATGCGGGCATCGAGACAACACGGCGGTGAGAGCCCCGCGCCGGAGACGTAACCGGCACCCCTATTCCTTCATCGCCGGCCACGCCGGCCGGAGATCCATAGACATGAACGTTCCCGCCGCCCAGCAACAGCCGCAGACCGCGCTTGCCGCACAGCCGCGCCAGCAGTTCGACCTCAGCCCGCAGACCTTCGAACAGGCGATCCAGTTCTGCGACTACCTCGCCGAAAGCGACCTGGTCCCGAAGGACTTCAAGGGCAAGCCGGCCAACTGCCTGATCGCCATCCAGTGGGGCGCCGAGCTCGGCCTGAAGCCGCTGCAGGCATTGCAGAACCTGGCCATCATCAACGGCCGGCCCGCACTGTGGGGCGACGCAGTCATCGCCTTGGTGCGCAGCTCCCCGCTGTGTGAGTACATCACCGAGGCAGACGACGGCGGCACCGCCGTGTGTCGCGTGAAGCGCCGCGGCGAGTCCGAGGAGGTGCGCACCTTCAGTATGGACGACGCCAAGGTGGCCGGCCTGCTGGGCAAGAGCGGCCCGTGGACGCAGTACCCGAAGCGCATGCGCCAGATGCGCGCCCGCGCATTCGCCCTTCGCGACGTGTTCCCCGATGTCCTGCGCGGCATGCCCATCGCCGAGGAAATCATGGACATTCCGCAGGCAGGTGCTGCCAGCGGCGAGTCGGCACGCGCCGCCATTGATGGCCAGGCTGACAAGCAGCTGCCGCTGTACTCCGAAGCCGACTTCGTCGCGAATCTGCCGAAGTGGTGGGACATCATCGCCAGCGGCAGGAAGTCGGCTGATGACCTCATCGCCACGCTGCAGACGAAGGCCCGCTTCACAGCCGACCAGCTGAAGGAGATCCGCAACCCGCCCAAGGACGAGGCCGAGGGCGAAGGCGAGCCGCAGAGCGGCGCTGCCGCCGCTGCCGGTGGCGTCACCCAGACTGCGGTGGAGGACTGAGCATGCGCACCGTGAACCTGATCCAGGGCACCCCGGAATGGCATGCGCACCGCGCGCAGCACCTCAACGCCAGCGACGCGCCGGCGATGCTCGGTGCCTCCACGAACCACTCCCGCACCGATCTGATCCGGGAGCTGGCTGCAGGCGTGCCCCGCGAGTTCAGCGACTTCGTGCAGGAGCGCGTCATCGACCCGGGCCATGAGTTCGAGGCGCAGGCCCGTGCTATTGCCGAGGAGCTGATTGGCCAGGAGCTGTACCCGGTCACCGGCGTCTCCGGCAAGTACTCGGCCAGCTTCGACGGCCTGACGCTGCTGGAGGACATCGCGTGGGAGCACAAGCGCCTGAACCAGACGCTGCGCGATGCCATGTTCGACGGCTGCACCGGCACCGACCTGCCTCTGATGTACCAGATCCAGATGGAGCACCAGTCGATGGTCTCCGAGAGCGAGCGCGTGTTCTTCATGGCATCGGAGTGGCGGCAGGCTTCCGGCGGCTGGGAACTGGTCGAGGAGCGGCACTGCTGGTACACGCCGAATCCGGCGCTGCGTGCGCGCATCGTCGCAGGCTGGGCGCAGCTGGAGGCCGACGTTGCGGCTTTCGAGCCGGGCCCGGCCAGCGAGCCTGTGCCGGTCGGCCGCGCTCCAGAGACCCTGCCGGCGCTGAGCATCCAGGTCACCGGCATGGTCACCGCCTCCAACCTGGCCGAATTCAAGGAAAACGCGCTGGCGGTGCTGGGCTCGATCAACCGGGAACTGCAGTCCGATGAGGACTTCGCCAATGCCGAGAAGACGGTCACCTGGTGCAAGGGCGTCGAGGAGCGGATCGAGGCAACGAAGCAGCAGGTGCTGGGCCAGACGGCGGACATCGATGCGGTATTCCGCACGATGGACGATGTGGCCGCCGAGACGCGCAAGATCCGGCTGGAACTGGACAAGCTGGTGGCGAAGCGAAAAGAGGAACGCCGTACCGAGATCGGCAACAACGCTCGGCGCGCGGTGATGGACCACATCCAGGGAATCAACGAAACGCTGGGCGCGCATGCCGTGCCGATGCCGGCCACACTGGTCGCAGATCTGCAGGCTGCCATCAAGGGCAAGCGTTCCTTCACCAGCATGCAGGATGCGGTCGACGCGGTTGCTACCAATGCCAAGATCACCGCCAGCCAGACGGCCGACCGCATCCGCGCCAACATCGCCATCCTGGCTGAGCATCCGGACTACGCCACCCTGTTCGCCGACCGCGTGCAGCTGTGCGCCAGCAAGGCGCCGGACGATCTGCGCAACCTGGTTGCTGCCCGGATCTCCGAACATCGGCAGGCGGAGCAGGAACGCGTGGACGCCGAGCGCGAGAAGATCCGCAAGGAGGAGGAGGCTCGCGCGCAGAAGGCGGCAGCTGAGCAGGCCACCCAGGCGGCGCAGACGCCAGCGGTCGAGCAGCAGCCCGAGCCAGTGGCAGCGGCACCGGTGCGCACCGCGCCGACGGCAGTGGCCAGCGCACCGGCACCGGCCGCCGCACCGCGCGAGGTGGTCAAGATCAAGCTCGGCGACATCAACGCTCGCATCGCCCCGCTGTCGATCAGCGCCGATGGGCTGGCCATGTTGGGGTTCAAGCCGATCAACGCCACCGGCTCGGCGAAGCTGTACGACCAGGCGCAGTTCCCGGCCATGTGCCGGGCCATGATCGACGACCTGCAGGACGCTGCCAACAGCTACCCGCTGGCCGCCTGATGGAACTCTGGCGCACCAGCGAACTGCGGGTTCTGCGCCAGATGGAGGGCCGCGACGCGATGACCGTCGCGGCTGCCCTCGGGCGCTCGCCCCGCGCGGTCCAGGACATGGCCCGCTGCCAAGGGATGCCGGTACCGCGCCAGCCTCACGGACGGTACTGGCCGGTCACCACCAAACGCCGCGCCCGGCAGCTCCGGGCAAACGGCAACACCGTCAACCAGATCAGCGCCGCGCTGGGCGTCCCGTTCGGGACTGTGCGCCGCTGGGTCTACGAAGGAGCAGCAGCATGACCAGCATCCACGTGAAGCCCGTCTTCAGCGGCGCCACCGATCGCGAGAAGGAGCAGGACCGGCAGAAGCTGGCCAGCGACTTCGCTCGCTTCGAGGCGGCCGGCGGCAAGGTCCAGGTCCTGGGCACCACCGGCATCGACAAGAGCAAGATCAGCCGCCGGCAGGTGGTCGAGGGTGGCCACGGTCGCCGCGCAGGGAAGAAGGGAGCGCAGGCATGAGCCGCCACATCGCCCGCCGCGCGCCGAAGGAAACCGTAGGTTTCGCCTGGGGCCGGTTCCCGACCACGGACGGCAGCGCCGTCACCTGGCGCCTGTATCGCCGCGACCACCGCCGTGCGCTGCACATGCACGTGTTGACGTTCTTCGCGCACGACGATCGCGCTGTGATCGCCGCCCACCTGCACCGCGCGCGCCGCTACCTGCGCGACAAGGTGGACGACATCGACCTGGTGGCGCTGGGGGTGGCGGCGTGACCTGCTCAGGAAACGTACCAAGCCGAGCTGATCAAGGCCTTCCTGCAGGATTTGCGCGCGCGCATAACCGCTGTAAGCGCTTCATGCAGGGCGAAATTCTGCTCGCTGAAGTACTCCTGCCAAGAACTGCCATCACCGGGATGCTCTACCGACTGAGCACCTTGAACAACCGCCTTGGTGAAATGAATTGCGCGCGCGAAGTCAGACGTCAATGTCAGATCTACGGCAGCCCAGCGCGTGAGGTCAATGTCAGTACTGATAAAGCTTTCGAGCGTCCTCCCGAGATTTGCGTACTGACGCCGGTGGTAAGCCTCCTCCATCAGAGAGGCCTCTGCCTCAACGCCGCTTTCGCCGCCTTGGCCGATCGGGTAGTCGGCTGCCATGCGCCTGATGTTTCGTTCGGCGGCAGCGATCTCCTCATCCACAGACGCTGCGAAAAGCGCGTTGATGCGACGGCGAACGAAACGTCGCTGAATTGCTGGAGCCAGCACAGCAGCGAAGACCGCTGTAACGGTCCCGATCGCGGACCACGCCTCCCAGTTCACCACGCACGTCTCCCCAAGCAACCAGCACTCGCTCAGCCCATCAAAAATCGACATAGCTTCCCCCTATCCCTGTTGAGACGAATTCTGCCATGACCCACATCCATCCGAACGACCGGGTCTACGCACTGGAGCGTGCTCTAGCTGCCGCCGTTGCCCAGGGCGAGGACCGCAAGGTGCAGGACGACCTGCGCGAGATCCTGTCCGAAGCCCGCCGCGAGGCCCGGGGTGAGCGGCCTGGTACTGGTGCCGGCGCCGGAGGATCCGGGCATTCCCGCCCGGATGCGGCAACCGACGAAGGACGCCTATCGCCAGTGGCTGACCCAGGCCAACGAGCGCATCGAGCAGCTGCAGGCCGAAGTGGCTGAACTGCGCGCCGGCGGCAGCACCAGCACCACGCGGCCGGGCTTGGTTACCGACCTGGTCACCGCTGCAACTGCCCTCGGGCACCACGAAACGCTGCGCAGCAGCAGCGACGAAACCATCGACTACTGGCGCGTTCGCGTTGAGCAGCTGCGCGCCGAACTGACAGGAGCATCCCGTGACTGATACCGCACCCATCAAGATCTTTGCCGTCACCGAGTCCGAATGGTGGATGGGCACTGACCTCGCTTCCGTGGTCAAGGCCGCCCAGGAGGAATATGGGCTGGACGATGAAGGCGTGGCGGATGCCGTCGAATTGGTCGATGCCGACCTCGACTCGCTGAACTTCTCCGACAGCGATGAAGACGGCCGGCCGACCGGCCAGAAGCGCTCCTTCCGTGAGCAGCTCGCCATCGAGGTCGCCGCCGGCGGCTCGTTCCCGCGCCTGCTCGCCATGGAGGACTTCTGATGGCTGACGGCTCCCGCGTCCCCGAGATCCGCGTCGCGAGAAAGGTCCGCCCGATGCTGGTGGCCGACCTGTTCTGCGGCGCCGGCGGCCTGTCCAACGGCACCGCGCGCGCCATGCGCCAGCTGGGCCTGCCGGTCCAGATGATCGGCGTGAATCACTGGCCGGTCGCCATCGAGACCAACCGCCGCAACCACAAGGAGCACGCCGACCGCATCCACTGCGCGGACCTGGAATCGGCGCTGCCGCTGACCATCGTCCCCGAGGGCAGGTTGGACCTCCTCACCGCTGCCCCGTCCTGCGTCTTCCACAGCCGCGCGCGCGGCGGCCGGCCGGTGCACGACCAGCAGCGCATGGACCCGTGGCACGTCGTCCGCTGGTGCACAGAGCTGCGCGTCGCCCGCGTGCTGGTGGAGAACGTGCCGGAGTTCATGGACTGGGGCCCGTGCAGCCTGGTCACTGGTCGGCCGATCAAATCGCGCCGCGGCGAGTACTTCCGCGCGTGGGTTGCCGCGCTGGAGGCCGTGGGCTTCAAGGTGGATTGGAAGGTCGTCTGCTGCGCCGACTTCGGCGACGCCACGACCCGCCGACGGTTCTTCCTGATCGGCCGCAGCGACGGAAAACGGTTGTCCTGGCCCGAGCCCACTCACGACCGTGTGGGCGGTACCGACCTGCTGGGCAGCCGGCCACGCTGGCGCGGTGCGCGCGAGGTCATCGACTGGACGATGACCGGCAAGAGCATCTTCACCCGCACGAAGCCGTTGAAGCCAAACACCCTGCGGCGGATCCTCGCCGGTGCAGTGAAGTACAGCTGGCCCCGGCCCTACATCGATGCCGTGCAGGCCCTGCTCGACGGCCACGCTCCGCGACTGGTTTTCAGCCGCGCCGAAGCTGTGGCCCTGGGCCTAGTCAGCGCGGCCCCGATGCTGGTCCACCTGCGCGGCACCAGCGAGCAGCACCTGCAGGCCACGGCGAAGTCCGCCGACGAGCCGCTGCCGACGCTGACAGCCGGCGGCAGCCACGTTGGGCTGGTGCTGGCCACCAGCAGCGGTGGCGCAGCGCGCGACCTGGACCAGCCGCTGCCCACCATCACCACCGGCGGTGCAGGCGCCGAGCGCCCCGGCTGCGCACGGCCGCAGCTGGTCGAGCCGATCATCGTGCCCACGTCGAACAGCAGCAGCGCCGGCGTGCCGCGCTCTGCCGCAGAGCCGTTGCGGACGGTGACCACCGCCAAGGGCGGCGACCAGGCACTGGCTGTGCCGCTGGTGGCGCAGTACTACGGCGCCACGGTTACCGCTCAGTCAGTGGCGGAGCCGGTGCCGTCGGTCACCACCAAGGCACGCTTCGGCCTGGCCGAGCCGGTGGTGATGCGCGGCAATGTGGGCGCTGGCCGAACCGGCGATATGCGCCCGGCCAGCGAGCCCATGCCCACCATCACGTGCTCCGAATCCCTGGCGCTGGCCGAGCCGTTCACGATGCCGGTGACCCACCACGGTGGAGATCGGGTGCGCGGTATGGATGAGCCCCTGCCGACGATCACCGGCGCCAACCGGGGCGAGTTGGGCCTGGCCGCAGCTGCAGCAGACGTCGCGGATGAGATCAGCATCGACATCAACTACCGGATGCTGCATTGGCGCGAGCTGTCTAGGGCCACGTCGTTTGACGACGAGGGCGAGGTGTACGACTTCGCCGGTAACGCCACCGAGATCACCAAGCAGCTCGGTAACGCAGTGCCCAACCGCACCGCGAAAGCCCTGGGAATGGCGCTGATGAGGGACGCAGCATGAGCGCTCGCCGCCACCAGGTAATGCACGTGCGTCGGAAGATCACCGGCCGCCCGCTGGTCATCGCCAAGGACGCACGCACCGTGCGGGAGCTGCTGCGCCGCCACCTCCGCGAAGAAGGGATGCGGCTGATGGACCTGGCCCCTGCATGGGGCCGCAGCTCACACACCGTCTATTCCCTGTTCGCGGTGAACCGTCCACTGGCGCCCGAGCACCTGGAGGCATCGATACAGGCGCTCGGTCTGGACGAATTCGATGCCAACGAACTCCGCCTGCAGGGAGCCCGCGAGGCCGGCTGGCAGATCGACCCCACCTTCCTTCTGGAGAAACGAGCATGAGCACCGACAACAAGACCCTGGCGGACGTGCAGCCCGGTGGAAGGGTGAGTCTGTACCAGGAACGATCGACGCACGTTGTCTATCGCGGATCTTGCGGCAATCTGCCTTGCTACTGCTGGGCCACCGAAGACCACGTCGTCGGTGACGAAGTGGCGAGATACGAAGCCCAGCCCTCCCTGGGTGGTCAGGGGGCGTTGCCGCGCTACCGTTGCGCAGGGTACGACTGTAGCGATGAGGGAAGCGAGGAAAATACCGGCGGTCCGCTCATGGTGGCGGACCCCAGCGGCGAATGGGTGCGCGCATCGGACGCCCTCGCCGCCCGCCAGCCAGTTCGCATCTATGGCTGCTGCGCCCAGCCGGAAGGTGAACTGCACACTGCCGAATGCCCGAACATGCGGCACCTCGCCGCCCGCCAGCCGGTGACCATGGACGATGCGCTTGCAGCAGGTGACGGCACGCTGCACGGAGCAATTGACCACTGGCAGGAACGTGCATTGCGCGCCGAGGCTGAATTGGCCGCCCGCCAGCCGGTGGGCATCAGCGCCGAATGGGTGCTGGGATACCTCACCACCGACGCCCCCGAGGATTCCCGCGAAGCTATCCGCAACGCGTTTACCGAGTACGCAGCGCTCTCAGGTGTCCGCCAGCCGGTGGGGGAGCCTGAGATTTGGGTCAGTCCCGGGCAACTGGAAGAACACAAGCGCAGGCCGGCGGGACAAGGCAGCAACTACTTGCCCACACGCCTCGCGTGCGAGGGCAATTTCACCCAGCCGCTCTACACCGCCCCGCCCGCGCAGCAGCCCGCACAGGTTTATCTCGATGGCTTGGATCGCGCACTCGGCGAGGCCATTGACCAGCGCGACCGCTACCACGAAGTAGCCGACGACCTGGCCGGCCACATCGCAGCCATCACTGGCGTGGATATCGGCGAACACAGCAGCGCCAACTGCCCGTGGCAGAACGCAATCGAGGCAGCCGAGGAGTACAAGCCCGCGCAGGCCGTGGACCTGGGGCAGTTGCAGCGGTTCGCCCCGCACCCTGAAAACCGCGCCTTCGGTTGGATGGAGGGAATGCGTGAGGAAGCCTCGGGAGACTGGCTGCACATTGACGACGTTCGCGCCCTGATCGACAGCCAGGCGGAGGTGCAATCGTGAGGATCGGTAAGCGCGAACGCGCAGTGCTGGAATGGATCGCGGACGGCGAGCCCCGCGTCCTTCATCGTGTCCCGGAGTGGGCCTGTGCTGGCTTCTTTTATGAAAGCCAGTTCCAGCGCCACTGCGAACGAATGGAAGCCAAGGGCCTACTGCGCTTCGAAAAGCGCCAGTTCATCCGTATCACCGAACTTGGCCTTTCGGAGCTGGACAAGATCGAGCAGCGAGAAGCGGCCCCAATCGACAGCCAGGCGGTGGCCAATGGCTGAGCCGACCTCATCCCTTAAGGCCCAGCTCCGCGATGTGCCGCTCCACAGCCACTATCGCCAACTGCATAGCGTCGCCCTTGTTACGGATCACGCCTTCAATGCGCAGCTCCACGGCGACGCCATCTACCTCAGCCGAGTACAGAAAAACGTCGTCGATGCGGCTGGTGACGGTCAGCAGGAATCTATGGCCCTGTATCACCCCTCGCATCGTTCGGCGGTAGCCACCGGTCTTCATTGGCAATGCGGGGTTGTGGGCGTTCGACAATTTACCTGTGTCGTTCAGGACATGAAAGAGCCAGTTTTGGCGTCACCAGAATCTCGCAGCCCGGTTGGCTCTGCATTCTGTCGGATCGAGCGTTCGGGCTACAGCACGCGCCGCGGCGATCCCGCCCGCCATGGCCTCCTCCCGGGTGGCGAAGTCAGCGCCTGCGTGTACCTGCTCCAAGAACACGTCCTCCCCCGACGCGTATACCAGGCCCATGGACTTCCACAGATTCGGCACACAGCTGTCCTGACCAGCTACCGCCACAAGCCTAAACCCACCCTCGCGCTCGTCCACACAGTTCCCCTCCCTGAGTCCAGGCGCCGACAGTACTCCCCCGATGGAGCGTGGGCGTGAAGGCCGATCTGCTGCAGGTCACCGACGCCCCCGGTTTCCGCGAGGTGGGCCACCTGCTGGCCAGCCTGTCGGGGGTAGACCTCGGCAAGGCCAGCAAGGCCACCGTGCGTGCCTGGGAGGCCCGTGGCCTAGCCATGATTGAACTGTCCCGAGGGGACCGGGCCGAAGCCGAACGCATCATGGCCCCCGTATCGAAACGCCGCCGCCGCGGCACCAATCTGGCCGCCGCCGGCGTGCCGAAGGAGGAAGCATGAACGAGAGCACCGCAGTCACCCCCAGCCGCCTCCTGCGTCGAGCCGAGGTTCTGGCCCGCGTCGGCATGGCCAAGTCGACCCTGTATTTGCGCATTTCCGCTGGGAAGTTCCCGAAACCGGTCCACCTGGGCAGCTCCGTTCGCTGGGTCGAATCGGAGATCGATTCCTGGATTCAGGACCAGATGGAGCAGCGCGACCAGGCGGGCGAAACCGGGGGTATGGATGGGGGTATCGCCGACGCTGCATAGGCACCGAACCACGCACCACAAAGGCCTGCGGCCCAACTACGGTAGAGCCCACCTCCACCATCTGTATGGCCTGTCGAGGCCACAAGAAGCCGGAACTTCCATCAACGGGGTTCCGGCTTTTTTGTGCCTGTTTTTCGTGCAGGCAGCGTGCCGCGTGACCACCCGGCCCGCGCTACAGCCAACGCCGTACGCGTTGGCGGAACAGCGCATACGCTTCGGGAAAACGAGCCGACAGCACCCGCTCTTCCGGCACGATCTGCAACCGGGTGATGTACAGCACGAACAGCGGCACGGCCAGCCACGCGACCGGGTTCTGCAGGTACAGCACGGCACCAGTCAGAACGATCGCCTGACCGAGATACATCGGATTGCGTGTGTAGCGGTATACCCCGTGCGTGACCAGCGCGCTCGAGGCCGACGGGCGCAGCGGATTGACCGTGGTGCGCGCACAGCGGAAGGCCAGCTTCGGCAGCAGGTTCAGCGTCACACCGAGCGTCAGCAGAGCACCTGCAAGCAGCGCCGGCATCGGCAATGGCAACACCAGGTCCGCTGCCAGGCGGCTGGCCAGGTAGCCGATGCCACCGCACAGCAGCATCACCAGCGGTGGTGGAATCCGTGTCTCAAGCCAACGCATCGCCGTCCTTGTGTGCCTCCATTCACCCCAGTGTCACATGCGAATGCCTGAATCGCTTGCATGGCGGTGGTTTCAAGGCACAAACCGACCGCCCGGTATCTTCCGCTTTGACAGGCCGGACGCTAGAGTGGCGCCACCGCGCAGGAGGATCGTATGGCTACCACGGGCTTGGGCTTCATCGGCCGCACGACCCTCATCATCACCGTGCTGCTCACCTTGGGCGGCTGCGCGACGTTGCGCCAGTTCGGGCCGTCGGTACAGGTCGCCTCGGTCACGCCGGGGCAGTACATCGCGCTCAAGCGCGGCGACATCCTCACCTCCGGCAAGCTCAGCGCGGCAACCACCGAGACCCTGCGCGTGGCCGGCCTCGACGAGGGCGTCTGTGCCAAGCCCGGCCTGCCCTGCATCGAGGCGATGGAAGGCAGCATCGTGGTACGCGAGGAAGACAAGCGTTCGAGCCTGGCCGAACTGTGGCTACAGTACGCAATGACCCTGCCCGCCCCGAAGCGCGAGTACTCCGCGTCGGGCCGCGCCAAGACCGCGATCACCGAACTGGACGCCGACTTCCAGCCGCGCCTGGACGCGTGGATGCAGGTCGCACGCCAGGCCTATGCCTATCTGTTCTTCACCGAACGCACCGCCAACCAGCGCGGCTTCGAAGACCGCCAGACGCAGGTGCGCGACTACTACAACCTGGCCGTGCAGGAAGCCTCGGTGCAGCTGTACAACGCCTACGCGACCGGCCGCGTGCACAGTGAGGCCAGTCATTTCCAGCTGGGCCGCTGGACCTTCGTGCTGGCGCCTTCCACCGAGGCGTCGCCGCTGGACACGCGCACGCCGACCGAGCTGGTGCCGGCCGCTTCGCTGTCATTCACCGGCACGCTGCGCAGCGTGCATCGCCGCGATGGCTTCGGTGCGGAACTGGTGGCGGTGATGGATGATCCGGCAGGCACCACCGCCACCACGGCACCCGCCACGCACGCCGCCACCGCGACCACGCAGAGCTGGAGCGAGATGCCTTCGCCGTCGATGACGGTGCTGCTGCGCTTCTCCGGAAAGAATCTATGGGAAGTGCTGCACGACGACGAGCCGGAACTGGAGATCCACGACCCCTACCAGGTCACCGAAGTCACCCTGCACGGGCAGGAGGTACCGCTGGCGGCGAACTTCACCGCCGGCTACGCGCTGTGGCTGGCGAGATCCAACTTCAGCCACCAGTCGCTGCGCTCGCTGTTCGGCGGCAAGGGCGGCATCGACACGCCGCACCTGTACATGATGCAACCCTACGATCCGAACCGGCGCGTGCTGCTGATGATCCATGGCCTGGCCAGCAGCCCGGAAGCCTGGGTCAACGTTGCCAACGAGCTGATGCGCGACGACGAGATCCGCCAGGATTTCCAGATCTGGCAGTTCTACTACCCGACCAACATGCCCATCGCGATGAGCCACGATGCGATGCGCCACACGCTGGCCGATGTGTTCAGGCACTTCGACCCCAGCGGAAAGGCGCAGGCCTCGCATGACATGGTGCTGGTCGGGCACAGCATGGGCGGGGTGATCGCGCGGCTGATGGTCTCGTCGTCCGGCGACCACCTGGTCGATACCCTGCTGGCCACTGCGCAGATGACACCGGCGCAGCGCGAACTGCTGCGCACCCGCGGGGCGCCGGTACTGACCTTCCTGCCGGAGCCGGAAGTATCACGGGTGGTGTTCATCGCCACGCCGCACCGTGGCACCGACGTCGCCGGCACCCGTCTGGGCCGCTGGATCGGTCGCCTGGTGCGGCTGCCGCTGACCGTGCTGGAGGATGTCGCCACCATCGCCAACGATGGCCAGGTCGACCGCAACGATGGCAAGCACGGCTACCAGATGAACAGCATCCAGAATCTGGACAAGGACGACGCGTTCGTCCGCGCCGTGGCTGACCTGCCGATGGCGCCCAAGGTGCAGTACCACTCGATCATCGCCCGCGCCAAGGCCGACGGGCCGTTGGAAAAGACCGATGACGGGCTGGTGCCGTATTGGAGCTCGCACCTGCCCAACGCCGTGTCGGAGAAGGTGATCGTGTCCGGGCACAGCGTGCAGGAAGCCACGCCCGCGATCATCGAGCTGCGGCGGATCCTGCACGAGGACATGCAGCAGCACGGGGCAGCAGCCAGATAGCCTCGGGCGATTGAGGGAAATCCCTCATCGCGCGTGCGCATCCACGCTTCTATGCTGGCCTTACGTTCCCCGCAGGAGGTCCGCATGAACACGCAAGAGCCCAGTCGCCAGCCCAGCCCCGATCCGGCCGAGCGCGATGCCTTCTTCCCCTCGCCGTACTCGCTGTCGCAGTTCACGTCGCCGAAGAGCAACCTGTCCGGTGCCGACTATCCGGACGCACGCCGCGATGGTCGCTGGAAGGTGCTGATGATCGCCGCCGACGAGCGCTACCTGCCTACCGCCAACGGCCATCTGTTCTCCACCGGCAACCATCCGGTGGAAACCCTGCTGCCGATGTATCACCTGGACCAGGCAGGTTTCGACATCGACGTGGCCACGCTGTCGGGCAACGCCACCAAGTTCGAGTGGTGGGCCTTCCCGCGCGAGGACAAGCAGATCGGCGGGTTGTACGAACGCTATGAAGAACGCTTCCGCCAGCCGCTGGCGCTGGACGATGTCGTGGCCGCACTGGGAGCAGGATCGGACTATGCGGCAGTGTTCATTCCCGGCGGCCATGGCGCGCTGATCGGGCTGCCGCAGAGCCGCGCGGTGAAGGCGGTGCTGCATTGGGCGATGGCCGAGCAACGCCACATCATCACCCTCTGCCACGGCCCTGCGGCATTGCTGGCCGCAGGCGTCGACGAAGCCGATGGCGGCTCGCTGTTCCGCGGCTACCGCATCTGCGCCTTCCCCGATGCAATGGACCGGCAGACACCGGAGATCGGCTACATGCCGGGCCAGCTGCAGTGGTTCTTCGGTGAGCGGCTGGCGCAGCAGGGTGTGCAGATCGTCAACGAGGGCATCGATGGCAGCGTGCTGCAGGATCGCCTGCTGCTGACCGGCGACAGCCCGCTGGCGGGCAATGCGCTCGGCAAGCTGGCTGCACGCACCCTGCTCGACGCACTGGCCGGGCGCTGATCCGGATGACCGCGCTGGTGCAGGTGTTGCTGGAGCTGGAACGCGCCCGCTCGCTGGACGCGGTGGGCGCGGTACTGCGCAGCATCGCCGCACCGCTCGGCTACGACCGCGTGCTGGTGTTCGCCACCGGCACCGGACTGGAGCGCGGCACGCAGCGCGTGTACTGGATCGACGGCGACTGGTTCGGCGATGGCAGCGATACCGACCTCGCCCGCTATCTGCATGCCTGCCCGGTCAATCGCCACGTGCTGGACAGCGACGCGCCGTTCTTCTGGAGCAAACGCCAAGGTCTGCGCGGTGAGCGCTACCAGGTGGTGAAGCAACCGCGTGGCGAAGGCCTGCACGGCCTGCAGGTGCCGGTGTTCGGTACCACCGGGCTGGAGGGTGCAATCAGTTTCGCAGGCACCTCCATCGATGCATCCGCCAGCGCACGCCTGCAGCTGGAGGCTGCTGCAACCGCAGCATTCCGCGCCGCGCGCGGTCTGGCTGAAGTTCCTGCAGAACTTTCCGGAAGCCTGCTGAGCACGCGCGAGCGCGAGGTGCTGCGCTGGGTGGCTGCCGGGCGTCGCCAGGCGGAAATTGCCGCCACGCTCGGGCTTTCCGCACGCACCGTGGAAAACCACCTGCGCCATGCACGCCAGCGCCTCGGTGTTGCGACTACCGCGCAGGCGGTACGCGCTGCAACTCGTCGCGGTGAGATCGAGGACTGATCGCAGCGAGGCACTTCCGATGGTCGGGTTCGCGTGATACACACCCCGTGCGCATGTGCGCGATTGCAGAAGCAAGGATGATGCTTATGAAACTGCAACTGGCCGCAATGGCCGCGTTGGTGGTAGCCACTGCAACCCTGGCACCGGTGGCGGACGCCAACACAGGGGTCCCGAGAGAAAATGTTTCCTGTGTGCCGGTGAATGTGGACCGCAACCGCGTCCACCACCACTGCACGGAAACCTACACCGATGAATTCGGCAACGTCTACACGGCCGAATATTGGATCGACGAGTACGGCAACCCCTACCTGCGCGACTGAGCCGGGGAAATGCGCCGGGTCGCCCATGGGCCGGCGCGCATGCAGCAACTCCCGCACGTCAGCCTGGCGTCGCGCGGGACGTTGCACGACAACGCGCAGATGCGCGATTGCAGACACAAGGATGATGACCATGAAATTGCACCTGGCCTCGATGGCCGCACTGATGCTTGCCGTTGGAGCTCTCTCCTCGCCGTCCCAGGCCGCCGCCAGCGGTGGTGGCGGTGGTCCGGAGAACACGAACTGCGTCCGGGTCAAGATGGGGCCCTACTACCATCAGCGTTGCGAAGTGACGTACTTCGAAGAGGATGGCACTCCCTACATCCGGGTGTACTGGATTGACCAGAATGGCCAGTGGTACCTGCCCGCCGACTGAGCACCCGTGATCTCCTGATCACGCTCACGCGATCCGCCGGGCGACGCGTTCACCGCCCGCCCGGCACCTGCCATCCGCCCATCCCGGCATACCGCTACCCTCGCCTTCCATGGCATGCTCCGTGAAATCGTTTTCATGGAATGGAGGGATTCCACGATGTTGCCGCGTTTCCATCGCCGGGCGCTGTGCGCGCTGCTGGCACTCGCTCTGCCTGTCTTCGCTTGCGCGGCCACGCCTGCGCCGCTGAAAGTGATGTCGTTCAATGTCCGCACCCCGGCCGATACCGAGCCTGGCAAGCGCTGGCCGGACCGTCGCGATGCTATGGTCAAGGTCATCCTCGATGCGCACCCGGCGGTGATCGGCACCCAGGAACTGGTGAAGGAACAGGCCGATTACCTGTCCGAGCACCTGCCCGGCTACCGCTGGTTCGGCGAAGGCCGCCGGGGTGGCAGCGGCGACGAGCACATGGGCGTGTTCTACGACAGCAAGGTGCTGGCCATCGAGGCGTCCGGCAACTTCTGGTTGTCCGATACGCCGGACGTGCCCGGCAGCATCACCTGGGGCAACCTGTATCCGCGCATGGTCACCTGGGCGCTGTTCCGGCGCCTGGAGGATGGTCGTCGCTTCTACTTCATGGATACCCACCTGCCCTACCGCGACGAGGACGAACCGCGCCGGGTGAAGGGTGCCGAGCTGATCGGCAAGCGTCTGGCCACCCTGCCGGCCGACCTGCCGGTGGTGCTGACCGGCGACTTCAACAGCGAACCCGGCGGCGATACCTACAAAGCGTTCACCCACGTGCTGGAGGACACCCGCCCCCAGGTGAAGGCACCGCAGGGCCCGCGCCTGACCTTCCATGATTTCACCGGCAACGCCACCGCACAGCTGGACTGGGTGCTGGTGCGCGGCTTCCATGCGCGCAGCTTCCTTACCGACGACCGCCGCATCGACGGCGTGCTGCCATCGGATCATTTCCCGCTGGTGGTCGAGCTGGACTGGCCGAAGCGCTGAACCTGCACGGCAGCCGCGGCTACGGCGGCGGCTGCCGTGACAGCAGGCGGTACAGTGCCTGATGCTGGTCGCGTGCCTGGCAGATGCGGGCACCGACGGCCAGAAACACGGACACGCCGATCAGCCCCAGGCCGAGCAGCGGATCCGGCAGCCGTATGAACCCGATCGCAGCCGCCATCGACGCGAGCACCATCAGTACCACCACCGCCACCGAAAGCCCCGCGTCGGGTGGCCCCGGATCTCCGAACAACCTGCGCTGGGTATCGTGTTTGCCATCGGTCATCACCTGTCCTCCCAAGAGCCTGTCCCACTAGTTACACGGCGGACACGGCTTCCGGCAGAGTCAGAAACGTCATGACTGTGACAACGTGCACAGCCTGCACGGTGCTTCCCTGCCCCGGTTGCCGAACTGCGGATTCATCATCCACTGCCAGGCGCTGGCTGCCGGAGAAGGCGGCACGATGGCGGGGGGCCGATCAACGGCCCTGAAACAAGAAGGGGACGGACGCTACCGCCTCCGTCCCCTCGGGGTTACTGCAGCTGCGCCACGCTGGGCGGCTGCGGCGACTGTCCCCAGCCGCCCAGTGCCTTGTACACACCCACCACGCTGACATTCACTTCTGCCTCGGCCGCGGCCAATGCATCGTCGGCGGCCAGCTGCGTGCGCTGCGCGTCCAGCAGGGTCAGGAAGTCCTCCGAGCCCTCGCGATAGCGGATCTGTGCCAGCGATTCGGCACGTCGTGCCGCCTGCGCCTGCTCGACCACGATCGCCAGCCGCGCCTGCTGCTTGGAGTAGCGGGTCAGCGCGTTCTCGGTGTCTTCCAGCGCCAGCAGCACCGCCTGCTCATACTGCGCGGCCACACCTTCGGCCTCGGCCTTGCTGGCACGCAGGCGTGCACGCACGGTGCCGAAATCGAAGGCCGCCCAGCTCAGCGACGGGGTCAGCGACCAGGCCTTGTTGTTGCCGTTGACCAGGCCGCTGGCATCGCCACCAAGGAAGCCGACGAAACCGGACAGCGACAGCCGCGGGAACAGATCGGCGGTGGCCACGCCGACGCGTGCGGTCGCCGCCGCCAGTCGACGTTCGGCCACCCGCACGTCTGCGCGTTGGCGCAGCAGCTCGCGGGTATCGCCCAGCGGCAGGGCCTTGGCGAACGCCGGCACCTCATGCGGTGCGAGCATCGCGGTGAGCACTTCCGGGCGCTGCCCCAGCAGCACCGCCAAGCGGTTGCGCGACTGCGTCTCGGCCACTTCCAGCAGCGGAATGTCGGCCTCGATCGCCTTCAGGCGGGCACGGCTGCTCTGCACGTCCAGTTCGCTGCCGGCACCCAGCTCCCAGCGGGCCTCGGTCAACTTCTGCGTGTCGCGCAGATTGACCAGGGTGTGCTGGGCCACCGCGATGCGTTTCTGCGTACCGCGCAGCTCGAAGTAGTTGCGTGCTACCTCGGCGGCGATCAGCACCTGCGCGTCGGCCAGGTTGGCCTGCTCGGCATCGAGGTCGGCACGCGCGGCTTCTGCAGCGCGGCGCTTGCGGCCGAACAGATCCAGCTCCCAGCCGGCGTCGAAGCCGAGCTGGTAGCTTTCACTGAACACCCGCTGCCCACCCAGCTGCGGATCGGGTTGCTTGCGGCGGTCGTAGCTGCCGCCTGCGGTGATGTGCGGGGCCTGGTCGAAACGGCTTTCGACGAACACCGCGCGGGCCTGGCTGACGCGGGCCACGGCCACGCGCAGGTCGAGGTTGTCCGACAGTGCGCCATGCACCAGTTCTTCCAGCACCGGATCATCGAACTGCGCCCACCAACTGGCCACCGGCGACGTGCTGGTGAACACCGGCTGCTGTGCGCCCTGCAGGACGACCGGCTCCTGCACCGGCGCCTTGTAGTTCGGGCCGACGCTGACACAGCCCGCCAGCACCAGGCTGGAGACGGCCATCGCCAACGTGCGGATCACCATGGCAGCACCTCGCCCAGGTAGGTGAAGCTGCCGCTGGCACCGGATTCGCCGATCAGCGCCATTTCCACGCTGGAGCGTGCGCCTTCGCTGATTTCGATTTCGCCGTTGCCGCCGTTCATGTCGGTCTTCACGTAACCCGGATGCACGGTGTTGACCTTGATCGGGGTGTTGCGCAGTTCGTAGGCCAGGCTCAGCGTCCAGCTGTTCACTGCCGCCTTGGAGGCGTTGTAGGCCGGAATCTTGAAGTCGTAGATGCCCGACGCCGGGTCGGCGTGCAGGGTCTGCGAGCCGAGCATGCTGGACACGTTGACGATGCGACCGGACTTGGCCTGCTTGACCAGCGGCAGGAACGCCTGGGTCACGGCCACCAGCGCATACACATTGGTATCGAAGGTGCGCTTCCAGGTATCGAGCGACTGTTCCGAGGGAGCCTGCGCCGGGTTCTCGATCATGATGCCGGCGTTGTTGACCAGGATATCGAGCCGGCCATGGCGCTGGCGCACCTGCTCGACCGCCTCGGCGATGCTGGCAGCATCGGTCACGTCCAGCTGGATCGCTTCCACCGGCAGGCCCTCGGCCTGCAGCTTCAGTGCCTGCTCCACGGCGGTCTCGCGCTTGCGGCCGGCCAGCAGCGTGTGCACGCCGGCCTGCGCCAGCTGGCGCACGGTCTCGGCACCGATGCCGCGGGTAGCGCCGGTGACCAGCGCGATCTTGTTCTGATGGGAGTTCATGGATTCATGCCTTGTGAGGGGAAAGCCGCCGCCGGCCACTGACCGGCGGCGACGGGGTTCCATGTCAGTGATGGATGGTCGGCTCGCCGTGCTGCACCAGCTGGCCACCGCCGTTGCGGGTGACGAACTTGCGCAGGGCGACGTAGAACACCGGGGTGAGGAACAGGCCGAACAGGGTCACGCCCAGCATGCCGGCGAACACGGTGATACCGGTCACCGAGCGCACCTCGGCACCTGCGCCGTGCGACAGCACCAGCGGCACGGTGCCGGCGATGAACGCGATGGAGGTCATCACGATCGGGCGCAGACGCAGGCGGCACGCTTCCAGCGCGGCTTCGACGATGCCCTTGCCGCCCATCTCCAGCTCTCTGGCGAATTCGACGATCAGGATCGCGTTCTTGCACGCCAGGCCCATCAACACCACCAGGCCGACCTGCACGAACACGTTGTTGTCACCGCCGGTCAGCCACACGCCGAACAGCGCCGACAGCAGGGTCATCGGCACGATCAGGATCACCGCCAGCGGCAGCGACCAGCTCTCGTACAGCGCGGCCAGCACCAGGAAGGCCAGCATGATCGCCACCGGGAACACGATGAACGCCGCCTTGCCCTGGGTCGCCTGCTGGTAGCTCAGGTCGGTCCATTCGGTGGTCATGCCCACCGGCAGTACCTTGCCCGCAATCTCGGTCAGCTTGTTCATCGCCTCGGCCGACGACAGCAGGCGCGGGTCGGCTTCACCGGCCAGGTCCGCTGCCGGATAGCCATTGAAGCGCAGCACCGGGTCCGGGCCGAAGGTCTGCTTGATGGTGACCATCGAACCGATCGGCACCATCTCGCCACGGTCGTTGCGGGTACGCAGCTTGCCGATGTCCTCGACCGTCTCGCGGAACGGACCGTCGGCCTGCGCGATCACCTGCCAGGTACGACCGAACTGGTTGAAGTCGTTGACATAGGCCGAACCCAGGTAGGTCTGCAGGGTGTCGAACAGCTCGGTGAGCTGCACGCCCTGCGCCTTGGCCTTGACGCGGTCCACTTCCGCATCCAGCTGCGGCACGTTGGCCTGGTAGCTGGAAATCGGGAAGGCCATGCCCGGGGTCTGCGCAACGGTGCCCTGCATCGCTTGCACGGCATTCTGCAATGCGCCGTAACCCAGGTTGCCGCGGTCCTCGATGAACATCTGGTAGCCGTTGCCGTTGCCCAGGCCGAGGATCGGCGGCGGCATCATCGCGAACGCGAAGCCTTCCTGCAGGCCGGCGATCTTCTGGTTGATCTCGGCATTGATCTGCGCAGCGGTACGGCCATGACGCTCGGCGAACGGCTTGAGCGGAATGAACGCCACACCGGTGTTCGGCGTGTTGGTGAACTGCAGCGCGTTCAGGCCCGGGAACGAAATGGTGTGGGCCACGCCGTCGGTTTCCTGGGCGATCTTGGCGACCTTGCGCAGCATTTCATCGGTACGCGCGATCGACGAGCCTTCCGGCAGCTTCACACCGGCGATCAGGTACAGCTTGTCCTGGGTCGGGATGAAGCCCGGCGGCACCAGCTTGAAGATCACGCCGGTACCGACCAGCAGGATCGCGTAGACCACGAACACCGCGCCACGACGGCCGAGGATGCGGGCCACGCCACGCTCGTACTTCTCCGAGCTGGACTTGAAGAAGCGGTTGAACGGACGGAACACCCAGCCGAACAGGCGGTCGATCAGGCGGCTCGGGCCGTCCTTCGGCGCGCCGTGGGCCTTCAGAAGGCGCGCGGCCAGCGCCGGCGACAGGGTCAGCGAGTTGATCGCCGAGATCACCGTGGAGATGGCGATGGTGACCGCGAACTGCTTGTAGAACTGGCCGGTGACACCGGACAGGAAGGCCATCGGCACGAACACGGCACACAGCACCAGCGCGATCGCCACGATCGGGCCGGACACTTCACGCATGGCCTGGTGGGCCGCCGCAGTGGGCGACAGGCCTTCTTCGATGTTGCGCTCGACGTTCTCCACCACCACGATCGCGTCGTCGACCACGATGCCGATCGCCAGCACCAGCCCGAACAGGCTCAGCGTGTTGATCGAGAAGCCCAGCAGGTACAGCGCAGCGAAGGTGCCGACCACCGACACCGGCACCGCGATCAACGGGATGATCGAGGCACGCCAGGTCTGCAGGAACAGGATCACCACCAGCACCACCAACGCGATGGCTTCCAGCAGCGTGGAAACCACGGCCTTGATCGAGTCGCGCACGAAAATGGTGGTGTCGTACACCGCTTCGTACTTCACGTCGGCCGGCATGGTCTTCTGCATCTCGTCCATCGTCGAGATGACCTGGTCACGGATCTCCAGTGCATTGGCACCCGGCGACTGGAAGATACCGATACCGACCGCGTTCTTGCCGTCCAGCTGCGAGCGCAGCGTGTAGTCGCCGGCACCCAGTTCCAGGCGGGCCACGTCGGCCAGGCGCACGATCTCGCCATCGACGCCGCTCTTGAGCACGATGTCGCCGAATTCCTTTTCGGTCTTCAGCCGGCCCTGGGCGTTGATCAGGGTCAGGAACTGGCTGTTCGGCAGCGGTTCGGCGCCGAGCTGGCCGGCCGAGACCTGCACGTTCTGCTCGCGCATGGCGCGCACCACGTCGCTGGCGGTCAGGCCGCGCGAAGCCACCTTGTCCGGGTCCAGCCAGGCGCGCATGGCGTAATCGCCGCCACCGAAGATCTGTGCGTCACCCACGCCCGGAATACGCGCCAGCGCATCCTTGACGTGCAGGCGTGCGTAGTTGCGCAGGTACAGGGTGTCGTACTTGCCTTGCGGCGAGGTCAGGTGCACCACCATCAGGAAGGTCGGCGACTGCTTCTGCGTGGTCACGCCCTGCCGGCGCACGTCCTCGGGCAGGCGCGCCTGCGCCTGCGCCACGCGGTTCTGCACCTTCACCGCCGCCGCGTCCGGGTCGGTGCCCGGGCGGAAGGTGACGGTCATCTGCAGCACGCCATCGGAGCCGGCGACCGACTTCAGGTACATCATGCCTTCGACGCCGTTGATCGCCTCTTCAAGCGGCGTGGCGACGGTCTCGGCAATGACCTTGGGGTTGGCGCCCGGATACACCGTGCGCACCACCACCGACGGCGGCACCACTTCGGGGTACTCGCTGATCGGCAGGATCGGAATCGTGATCAGGCCTGCGGCGAAGATCACGATCGACAGCACCGCCGCGAAGATCGGCCTGTCGATGAAGAAACGGGAAAAGTCCATGGAGGAATTCCTGGGAAATGCCGTCGGCGGGCAACAGCCGCCCTGCCCCTCGCCGATATGACGAAGGCAGGGAAGGCTGCCGCTGGCGCCGGCAGCTAAGCGGAAACGCGAATCAGGAGACGGCGGATCAGTGGTTCAGTGCGGCGGTGGCGTCGCGGCCCGGTGCCGGCGCGGCCTGTGGCTGCATCGCCACGGCCTTGGCCTGCACCGGCATGCCCGGCATGAACACCTTCTGCACGCCGTCGATGATCACCTTGTCACCGGCAGCCAGCCCGTGCTCGACGATGCGCAGGCCTTCGGCGGTACGGCCGAGCTGGATGTCGCGGCGCTGCGCCTTGCCATCCTTGTCGACCACGTAGACGTACTTGCGGTCCTGGTCGGTCAGCACGGCCTTGTCATCGATCAGCATGGCCTGGAACTGGCCGCTGCCGAGCAGCTGCACGCGGGCGAACAGGCCCGGCGTGAACTGGCGGTCGGCATTGTCCAGCAGCGCACGGACGCGGATGGTGCCGGTGCTGCGGGCCACCTGGTTGTCGAGGAAGTCGACCTTGCCCGAATGCGGGTAGCCCTCTTCACCGGACAGGCCGACCTTCACCGGCAGATCGCTGTCGCGCTCGCTCGGGCGCTCGCCCTTGCGTGCCATCTGTGCGTAACGCAGGAAGGTGCTTTCGTCGGCATCGAAGTAGACGAACACGGTATCCAGCGAGACCAGCGTGGTCAGTACGCTGGCGCTGTCGCCGGCGGTGACCAGGTTGCCGGCGGTGACCATCGCGCGGCCGGCACGGCCGTCGATCGGGGCACGCACCTTGGTGAACTCCAGGTTGAGGCGGGCCGCGTCCAGCGCAGCCTGCGCCGCCTGCACGGCCGCACCGGACTGGTCGGCGGCAGCGCGACGCTGCTCGGCGGTCTCGGTGGAGATCGCCTGCTGCTCGGACAACCGCTTGGCACGCTCGGACTCGCTGCGGGCCAGCGTGGCCTGGGTGCGGGCGCGGGCCAGTTCGGCGGCGGCACGATCGTACTCGGCCTGGTAACTGCGTGCGTCGATGGTGAAGAGCACTTCGCCCTTCTTCACTTCCTGGCCTTCGACATAGTTGACCTTGTCGATGTAGCCGGACACGCGCGGGCGCAGTTCAACGCTCTGCACCGCTTCGACGCGGCCGCTGAACTCGTCCCACTGGCTGACCTGCTTGACCAGCACCGGCGCGGCGCTGACCTGCGGCGGCGGCGGCGCACCGGCTTCTTCGGCATGGCCGCCGCTGCAGGCTGCAAGCACGGCCGCGGCGAGGATCGACACGCCGGCCATCGCGATGCGATGGCCGAAACGATGTGGGGTGGTATTGGGGGAAGTCATGGCATGCATCCGTACGGAGGGGTGGTACAGCTATATGAAAAGGTGTTGCGAAAATCGGCGGCGCATACTGCGACCTCAACCTTGGTCGAGGTCAAGCGACGCCTGCGGTATCGCGCCAGAGCGGGGGTACTTCCAGGTGCAGCAGGCCGCGCGGCAGTTCGGCATCGCTGCTGTCGCAACGGACGATGGCGCGGTTGTCGCGGCAACCATCGAGCAGCGAGACCACGCGACGGCCGACCAGCAGCGAGCTGGGCCACTCGATGCAGGCGTTGGCCGCGTTGGCCGGGGTACAGACCGGGCTGCAGACTTCCAGCATCTGCGCACGCACGCCCAGCGCCTGCGCTTCCTGATGCACCACCTGCGCGTACATGCGCAGCGCGGCGGTGGTGATCGAGGTCTCGCCGTAACCCGCCCACGGCTTGGCATTGGCCGGGCTGCCGATCATCACGTAGCGGCGCGCGTGCACGTTGTCCTGCAGCAGCGGCAGCAGGTGGCGAACCGCATGCACGTGCGGCATCAGGTCGGCCTGCATCGCGCCCATCAGCTCGTCACCGTTGCGATCGGTCACGCGGCCACGGCGGTAGGGACCGCCCATTGCGGCGATCACCGCTGCCAACGGACGCGGACGCTGCGCGATACGCTCGGCCAGCGCCCGTGCCGAGCCGTCATCACTGAGCGAACCCAGCAGCGTTTCCAGGCCCGGCTCATCGGCGAACTGTTCGTGCAGTGCCGCCAGCCGGCCCGGATCGCGACCGACCACCAGCACCGGGCTGCCGGCTTCCAGCAATGCACCGACCACGCCCTGGCCCACGGCGCCGGTGCCGCCGAGGACCAGGACTTCGGGCGTCAGCATCCCATTCACGGGACATTTCCTCCCAAATCCGGGATAGTCCCAATTCGCCGCAGCCGGTCCCCCTTGTGCGGGGCCAGGCGGATGACGCCGCCACGCTGCTGACGCATGGGCGCGGTAAACTCCCGGAAATCCTTGTGCACCAAGGAACTCGGACGGGCTTCAACGGTCATCGCCAGGTCCAGGGTGTTCTGGCCGGCATTCCGGAGACGGGCAAGAATGTTGCGCAGGCTCATGGCGGACGGGCTCCAAATAACGAATGGCGCCACGATAGACCTCAAACCTTTACTTGATTAGTCCTGATTAAGGGGAATAATCATCCCGTTCCCGGTCCAATCGTTCTGTCACGATTGTCCCATCCCCGACGTCCAGGATCCCCGACCATGTCCCACGATCTCAACGAGACGCTGATCTTCGTCAAGGTGGTCGAGCAAGGCAGCTTCATTGCCGCTGCCAAATCGCTCGGCCTTCCCAAGACCACGGTCAGCCGCAAAGTGCAGGAACTGGAAACGCGCCTGGGCGCGCGCCTGCTGCACCGGACCACGCGCCGCCTCGGCCTGACCGAAGCCGGTTCGATCTACCACGAGCATTGCCAGCGCATCGCGCGCGAGCTTGAAGAAGCCGAGAGTGCGGTGAGCCAGCTGCAGTCCGGCCCGCGCGGCTGGCTGCGCTTCACCGTGCCCTATTCGATCGGCATCACCTGGATCGCGCCGCTGCTGGGCCAGTTCCATGCGCAGTATCCGGAGATCCGCCTGGACATGCACATGGGCAACGAGAAGCTGGACCTGATTGCCGGCGAAGCGGATCTTGCACTGCGCGTCGGTGCCCTGCCCGACTCCAACCTGGTCGCGCGCAAGCTCGGCAGCCTGCGCACGCAGGTGTTCGCCAGCCCGGCCTACATCGAACGCTATGGCGAGCCGCTGCATCCGGAAGAGCTGCAGTTCCACCGCATCCTGGCGATGCGCAAGCCGTACCACACCGGCAACTCGCCGCGCTTCACCTGGCAGCTGGGCGAGAACGGTGGCGAACTGCGTGACTTCCCGGTCACGCCGTTGATGACTGCCAACGACATGTCCGCACTGAACGGCGCACTGGTGTGCGGCGAAGGCCTGCTGCTGACTGGCGATGTGATGGCCAAACCGTTCGTCGAGTCCGGCATGGTGCGCCGCGTGCTGGCCGGCTGGACCGGCCCGGAGGTGGACTTCAACGCCGTGTTCGCCGGTGGCCGCCTGGTCTCGCCGAAGGTGCGTGCGTTCGTCGACTTCCTGGTCGAGAAGCTCAACTTCGACGCCAACTACATGCTGGCGCAGTGCCCGGGCGCGAAGCTGGCACAGCAGCAGAAGGCGCAGGAAGACGCCGCGCTGGAGAGCAGCGGCAAGCGGATCCTGGAGAAGGTTGCCGCGTCGGCGGCGTGATGCCGTCTGTAGAGTCGAGCCATGCTCGGCTGCGCCTATGTAGAGTCGAGCCATGCTCGACTTCCGGAAAACAGTCGAGCATGGCTCGACTCTACAGTTCGGACAGCACGTGCCCGACCAGCGCACGTAGTTTCGGCTCGGCCTGCCGGCGGCTGGGGTAGTACAGGAAAAAGCCGGCAAACCGCGGGCAATACGCGTCCAGCACGGACACCAGCTCGCCGCGTTGCAGCCACGGCCGCCAGGTCTCTTCCATGCCGATGGCCAGGCCTGCGCCTGCCAAGGCCAGCCTGACCATCACCCCCATGTCGTTGCTGGTGATTTCCGGCTGCACATCGACACTGAACTCGCGGCCCCGCTCTTCGAACTCCCAGCGATAGGGCGCCCTGCCCGGCGCACTGCGCCAACCGATGCAGCGATGGCTGGCCAGTTCCCGTGGGTGCGCCGGAAGCGCATGGGCATCACGATAGCCCGGCGAGCACACCACCAATTGGCGCTGCCGCGCCGATACCGGCACCGCGACCATGTCCTGGGCAATGACCTCGCCCAGACGCACGCCTGCATCGAATCCCGCGCCGACGATATCGAACGCTTCATCGGTCACGGTGATGTCCAGCTGCAACGCCGGATAGCGCGCGGCGAAACCAGCCAGCATCGGGCCGGCCAGGAACGCCTCGGCAATGGAGGACACGGCAAGCCGCAGTTGTCCGGACACGGCGGACTGCCGGCGCACGCTGGCCTCCAGCGCATCGCCCAGTTCCGCCAGCGCAGGGCTGACCGATACCAGCAGTGCCTGCCCGGCATCGGTGAGGCTGACGCTGCGGGTCGTGCGCAGCACCAGGGCTACACCCAGCGACTGCTCCAGCTTGGCGATGGTCTGGCTGACCGCCGAACGGGTCACGCCGAGTTGCTCGGCGGCGGCGGTGAAGCTGCGACAGTCAGCCACCCGCTGGAACACCCCCAGAGCGTTGAGATCGATGGCCATTGGTTAGCAGCTCTGAACAAGGTGATCAGCAGTCGCCACCTTATCGCGACAAGGTCCGCCGTCTACCGTGGCAATGCCGGGCACACCCCGGCACTCCCTACCCTTCAGAGACACCGCCATGACCCCTTCCCGAACCATCCTGATCACCGGCGCCTCCAGCGGCATCGGCGCCGGCATCGCCCGTTCCCTCGCGCAACCCGGGGCACGCCTGGTACTGGGTGCACGCCGCGTGGATCGTCTGCAGGTGCTGGCCGACGAGCTGCGCCAGCAGGGGGCCGAGGTGCTGGTGCATGCCCTGGACGTGACCCGGCGCGCGCAGGTGGAGGCCTTCGCCGAAGCCGCCCGGCAACGCTTCCGCGCAATCGACGTCATCGTCAACAATGCCGGCGTGATGCCACTGTCGCTGATGGGCTCGCTGAAGGTGGAGGAATGGGACCGGATGATCGACGTGAACATCCGTGGCGTGCTGTACGGCATCGCTGCCGTGCTGCCCGGCATGATCGCCCAGCGCAGCGGCCAGATCATCAACATCGCCTCGGTCGGCGCACTGTCGGTGGTGCCGACCGCAGCGGTCTACTGCGCGACCAAGTATGCGGTGCGCGCGATTTCCGACGGCCTGCGGCAGGAGCACCGCGAGCTACGGGTGACCTGCATCCATCCTGGCGTAGTGGAAAGCGAGCTGGCCGACAGCATCACCGATCCGGCCGCCGCCGAGATGATGGTCGGCTACCGCGCGATTGCCCTGCAACCGGATGCGATCGGCCGCGCCGTAAGATTTGCGATCGAACAGCCTGCGGACGTGGACGTGAATGAAATCGTGGTGCGGCCGACGGCGACGGTGTGAGCCGGGCATTCCGCTCTGGTAGAGGTCGAGCTTGCTCGACCGCCTTCTGTAGAGTCGAGCCATGCTCGACTCCATACACGCAGTCGAGCATCGCTCGACTCTACAAAAGCGAAAAAGCACGCGGTCATGCGGTGTGCCGAGCAACGCTCGGCACCCACAAAAATGCCGCCTGCAAGGGCGGCATTTTCGTTCCGGCGGGCAGACTTCCGGTAGATGCCGACCTTGGTCGGCACTGCACGCAAACGCAGCGAACGGGAACGCTATCGGTGTGCCGAGCAAGCTCGGCACCTACGGAAAATGCCGCCTGCAAGGGCGGCATTTTCGTTCCGGCGGGCAGACTTCCGGTAGATGCCGACCTTGGTCGGCACTGCACGCAAACGCAGCGACCGGAAACGCTGTCGGTGTGCCGAGCAAGCTCGGCACCTACGGAAAATGCCGCCTGCAAGGGCGGCATTTTCGTTCCGGCTACGCCGGAACCGTAACGCTACGCGTTACTGCTTGAGCGGAATCACGCGGATCTCGACGCGGCGGTTCTTGGCGCGGCCGGCATCGGTGCTGTTGTCGGCAATCGGGTACGACTTGCCGGCGCCCAGCGTTTCAATGCGCACGCTCTGCACACCCTGGCCGATCAGGTACTGTGCAACCGAGTCGGCACGCTCCTTCGACAGGCGGTTGTTGACCGCGTCACTGCCGATGCTGTCGGTGTGGCCAACCACTTCGATCATGGTCTGGTTGTAGTCGCGCAGGGTACCGGCAACGCCGTTGAGCGAACCATAGAACTGCGGCTTCAGCGTCGCCTTGCCGAAGTCGAAGGTGATGCCGTCCGGCAGGTTCAGCATGATGTTGTCGCCCTGGCGCTGCACATCGATGCCGGTGTTGGCGGTGCGCTCGCGCAGTGCGCGTTCCTGGCGATCCTGGTACTGGCCGACAGCGGCGCCACTGAGTGCGCCGATACCGGCGCCGATCAGCGCGTGCTGGCGGCGCTCGGTGGCGCTGTCGCCGGTCAACAGGCCGGCGGCCACGCCGATGGCGGTACCGATCAGCGCGTTGCGGCCGGTGCGGTTCTGCTGCTCGGTCGGGTTGCCGTACTGGTCACTCTGCACATAGGAGCCGCCGGTGGCGCAGGCCGACAGGACGGCCGCACTCATCAGGGCCAGTGCGACGTTGCGGGTGGTGTTGCGGATCATGGGGTTCTCCTTGGTTTCCGGTCGGCCGGCGGCTTGCGGGCGCAAAGAGAATAAACAGCCCGATGCGATGCCGGAATGATGATGCAGCACGCCGACAGGGCCGCGTTCAGCTATCTGACCAGATCACTCAGCCCGCGCTTTACCCCGCCCCCGACTGGCGGTAAGCAGCCAGAGCGGCATCGCGACCCGCCGCCAGGTCCACCAGAGGCGTGCGCGGATAGCCAGGGGCATGCGCCTCCAGCAGCAGCGGATGCTGCCACGGCGCGAAGCGTGCCTTCAGCGGCAGCGCAGCCAGTTCCGGCACCCAGCGCGTGATGTAGCGCGCCTGCGGATCGAATTTCTCGGCCTGGGTCACCGGATTGAACACACGGAAGTACGGCGCGGCGTCGGCGCCTGTTCCGGCCACCCATTGCCAGCCCATCGTGTTGTTGGCCAGGTCGGCGTCGACCAGGGTGTCCCAGAACCAGCGCGCGCCATGCAACCAGTGCGCACGCAGGTGCTTGCACAGGTAACTGGCCACGATCATCCGCACCCGGTTGTGCATGTAGCCGGTGTGCCACAGCTCGCGTAGGCCGGCGTCGACGATCGGCACGCCGGTGTTGCCACGCTGCCAGTCATGCAGCTGCGCAGCGCTCGGATCTGCCCACGGGAAGCGATCGAAGCGCGGATTGAGGTTGTCGGTTGGCGTCTTCGGGAAGTTGTGCAGCAGGTGATAGGCGAAATCCCGCCAGCCCAGCTGTCGCAGGTAGCCGTCGATATCGGCGTCGGTGCCGGCGCTGCGCAGGCCCTCCAGCGCATGGGCGATGCGCCATGGCGCGATCTCGCCGAAGTGCAGGTGCGGCGACATCCGCGACGTTCCCACGCGATCCGGCAGGTCGCGCTGCTCGCGATAGCCGCGCAACGAACCGTCCTCGAACACGGACAACGCCTCCAGCGCGCCGGCCTCGCCCGGCTGCCAGTGCTCCCAGAAACCGGCATCCCAGTCCAGCGCAGGCGAAAGCCGCAGCTCATCCAGCGCAAGGCTGTCGACCGCGTGCGCTGTCAGTGCCTTCGGTGCGGCCGTCAGCGCCGGCAGGCGCCAATGGCTGAGTACGTTGCGCCAGTACGGAGTGAATACCTTGTACGGTTGGCCTTGCTGGGTCGCGATGTCCCAGGGTTCGAACAGCAGGCTGCCATTGCAGCTCTGCGCATCGATGCCCTGCTCGCGCAGCGTGCGCTTGATCTCCGCGTCGCGCGGTTGGGTAGCCGGTTCGTACTTGCGGTTCCAGTACACCGCCTCGGCGCCGATCTGTTCGACCAGCGCCTGCAGCGTCGCCAGGCTGTCGCCGCGGCGCAGCACCAGCGACGAGCCGCGCGAACGCAGGTCGGCATCCAGCGCCGCCAGCGAACGGTGGCGCCACGCGTCGGAGGCCGCGCCCGGCACCCACTCACCTTCCTCGTGCGGCGCGTGGATGTAGACCGGCACCACCTCGTGGCCCGCCTCCAACGCGGCCTGCAGGGCCGGATTGTCCTGCAGCCGCAGGTCACGACGGAACCATAGCAACGCTACCGACACATGCACCGCCTTCGATATGGAAGGCGCACATGATAGCCAGCGACGGTGAAGGTGATGCGTGGGCGGGGCATCCACGCATCGCGTGGATCTACCGGTTGAAGCGCTGCATCGCCTCGCTGATCAATGCCCGTGCTTCGGCAGCGTTGCCCCAGCCATTGAGCTGCACCGGGTTGCGGCCGGCCGGCAGGTCCTTGTAGACCCGGAAGAAGGCCTCGATGCGCTGCCGTTCGATCTCCGTCAGATCGGCCAGGTCGCGGATGTTGGCGTAGGTCGGGTCGACCTTGTCGGTGGGCACGCCGATGATCTTCTCGTCGTGCTCGCCGCCATCGATCATCTTCAGGTAGCCGATCGGCCGGAAACGCACGATCACCCCCGGATGCAGCGGCTCGCGGGTCAGCACCAGCGCATCCAACGGGTCATTGTCACCGGCCAGGGTACGCGGCATCGAGCCGTAGTTGGCCGGATAGGCGACCGGCATCGACTGGAAGCGGTCCACATGCACCAGCCCATCTTCCTTGATCTCGTACTTGGTGAAGCTGCCGGCAGGGATCTCCACCGCCAGGTTCGCTTCCTGCGGGGCCTGCTTCGGCTGGGCCACCAGGAACGGATGCAGCACGGCATCGGCGGCGGTCACCGCACTGGCCAGCAACAGCAGGGCAGTACCGATGGCAGCAAGGGGAAGGATGCGAGAGGGAGTGGTCATCGGCGTGCGCTCATTCCCAGCACCGGTCGGCGCGACCCTTGGCGGTCTGCGAACGGGGGCAGTCGCGCGGCGTGACGCGGCCGTCGGTCAGTTCCGTTCGCGTCTTGCTGCCCTTGGCGTCACGCTGCAGTTCGAAGGCATCGTAGAGACGGCCTGTCACCGTGCGCGCTTCATAGCGCAGGCGCTGCGGGTCGACGTTCAGGACCTGGAACAACTGGGTGTCCTCGGCCACCGGATCCATCGTCCTGCGTGCTTCGTCGGAAAGGCGGTACTGCTTCGGCCCAGCCACGGTCACCACGTACTGCGGCGTCGCAGCGTGTCCTTCACCCCGGCGGCCGTAGGTGTGATCGTGCCCCTGCAGCACCAGATCGACGTTGTGGCGGCGTACCACCGGCAGCAGCACGTCACGCAACGCGGCGTTCTCGCGGCCTTCGCGCGGCGAGTAGAACGGCTGGTGCAGCAGCACGAGGGTCCACGGCTGCGGATTGCCGGTCAGCACCTTGTCCAGCCACTGCGCCTGCGCCTTGGCCGTACCCAGGTCGAGTGCCGAGGTGCCATCGACCACGGCCACGCGCACGCCCTGCGCATCGAACCAGTAGCTGGTCTGCTGCGCTGCGCTGGCGCCGTTGCCCGGCAACGCGAAGGTCACCGACCAGTGCTTGCCCAGCACGCGGCGCTCCTGCGGGGTGTCCTCGAACTCCTCGAAGTACTCGTGGTTGCCGATTGCCGGCGCCACCAGCGTTTCCTGCGCCAGCCAGCCGGTAGCCGCAAACCATTCGCCCCACTCGCTGTCGTCCATGTTGTCGCCGCCGCTGACCAGATCGCCGGCAAACAGGCTCATGCGCGCCTGCGGTGCCGCCTTCTGCGCAGCACGCACGACCCGGCTGACATGGCTCACGTTCTTGTTCTGGGTGTCACCGAAGTACAGCAGGGTCAGCGGCTGGTCGGCGGCCGCCAGCGTGCGCAGCTGGTTCCACGCGCTCCAGCTGCCATTGCCCTGCACGCGGTAGACGTACTGGGTATCCGGCTGCAGGCCGCCGATGTCGGCACGATGGTGATGCGACAGCCCGTTTTCGGTCTGCAGTGCGCGCGTCGTCGCACGCACCTGACGGATGCCCTCGATGGCCGGCGAATCTGCAGCCAGCGCAATCTCCAGCAGTGGCGCCTGCACGCTGCCATCGGTACGCCAGGCCACGGCGAAAGCGTGGCTGGGATCAGCCGACGGCGAGGCGACGATGCGGTCCGGCACCGTCGTCGCTGCGTAGTGGTGGCTGCCCGCCGGTACCTGGGTATTCGGCTCGGCCGCCGCGAACGACAGCGACGGCAGCGCCAGCAGCAGGCCCAGCGCCAGCGCGCGCATCACGCACTGCCGGCTCATGCGCCACACTCCAGCGGCAGCGCGAGCTGCTTGGCGATGCTCTCCCAGTCGAACGCCACCACGCCCTGGTCGTCATGCACCGCATACAGCGCACCGTGCGGGAACCGCGCGCTGGGCTGCTGCATCATCCAGATGCCATCGGTGTTGGCCACGGTGTTGCCCTGGAACGCACCCACCGGCTTCAGCGTGTGACGATCGAACAGGTGGAACACGCTGCGCTGCTTGCCCTGCTCGGTGGTGATCCACCAGCCGTCCTTGCCACAGGTGCGCAGGGTCACGCCTTCGGCCTGTGCCTTGAACACGTCGCGGCCGAAGGTAGTGCCGGTGAAGCGGCCGGCCAGGGTGTAGACCTTGAACTCGCTGGCGTAGCTTTCGTCCTCTTCGGCAATCAGCAGGCGATCGTTTTCGGGGTCGCCCCAGATCGATTCGACAACGCGCAGCGCACCGGCCTCGGTGGTATCACCGATGCTCGCCACCAGCGTCGCTTCGACCTTCGCACCGTCGCGGGTCACGTGGTACTGGCGCACGCGCTTGTCCAGTTCAGCCAGCGGCGGCAGGATGTCGCGCCCCTGCGCATCCTCGCCGTTGTCCCAGGAGTCGGTGACGTAGACGCTGTAGCCATCGGCCCGGCGGTCGACCCACAGGCCGTACGGCTTGCGCAGGTCGTCCGCAGCGAACGTCGCCAGCGGGGTGAAGTCCGGCAGGCCCAGCACCTGCACGCGGTGATTGTCGCGCTCCACGATCCACAGCAGGTCGTCGGTCACCGCGATGCCGTTTGGGCGGTCGAACTGCGCCGGCGCGGTACCGCTGCTGCCAACGTCACGCAGATGCTGGCCGGTGCTGCCGTCGTAGACCACCAGCTTGTCGGTGGCCTTGGCGGTGGCGATCAGCCACAGCGTGCCGTCAGGGGCACGCCAGGCCGCCGGCGAATCGATGTTGTCGGCCGGCGTCATCGGCGAAAGGAACGCCTCGGCGATGGTGGCCACCGCACGCTCACGGGTGGCCTTCGCTGCCGTCGCGGCTGCCGCCGGATCATTGCCCGTGGCCGGCGTACAGCCGGCCGCCAGGCTGGCCACCAGTGCGGCGGCCAGGACGGTGATGCCACGCCCCATCACAGTGCCACCTTCAGGCCCAGCGCGTAGGTGCGGCCGTACTCTTCCATCTGCAGGGTGCGCGAGCGCGTGCCCTGGTACAGCTCAAGCGGCTTGTCCAGCAGGTTCTGCGCTTCGAAATACATGCTCACGCGCGAGGTGAACTTGTAGTCCAGCGAGAAGTCGAGCTGGGTGTTGGGCGCCACGTAGATGTCGAACGCGCGTCCCTTGCCGATGCTGTCCAGGTACTCGCTGCGGTACACCGCCGCCAGCCGCGTGCTCAGGCCGTACTTCTCATAGCCGACGTGCGCGCTGTAGACGTGCTTGGAGGCGCGCGGCAGGGTGAAGTCTTCGCCCGCACGATCCTTGATGCCGGCATCGAACGTGGTGTCGAGCCAGGTGCCACTGGCACCGACCAGCAGCCCGTCCAGGCCGGCCGACAGGAACGCCAGCTGCTGCTGCCAGTTGAACTCCGCACCGCGCACGGTGGCCTTGCGGCCGTTGATCGGCTGGGTCACGTCGAAGCCGCCATAGTCCGGGTCATTGGTGCGCACGGTTTCCACGATGTAACCGTCGATCGACTTGTGGAACAGGCCCAGCGACACGATGCCGGTGCTGCCGATGTACTTCTCGACGGACAGATCGATGTTCTTCGATTCGTACGGATCCAGCTCCGGATTGCCCAGCCGTACTTCCTCGTCGCCGCGGCTGTAGCCCACGCGCGGCGAAATGTCACCGAACGACGGGCGCGAGACGGTCTTGTTGGCCGAAGCGCGCAGCACCCAGTCGTCTGCGACGTCGTAGCGCAGGTGCAGGCCCGGCAGCACGTTGGTGTAGCTGCTGTTGGCCACGCGCGGGGTGACGGTGAAGCTGCGGCCGTTGGCCGCCACGTCCACCTGGTTGCCGGTGGCCTTGAACTGGGTGTTTTCCACGCGCACGCCGCCGATGATGCGCAGTGCGCCGATGTCCCAGGTACCCATCGCGTAGCTGGCGAAGATGTCCTCGCTGGCCACGTAGTCTTCTTCCAGCGAGGTCATTGCGTTGCCGCCAAGGTCCTGCGGCCGCGCACTGTACTGGCTGCCATTGGCCGCCCAGAACGCGCGCATCGCGGCCGAATCCATACCGTCACCCATGTTGCCGTGGCGATGCTCCGGCGAGGAGGTGGTCCAGCTCGACAGCGCCACCTTCGGGCCGACGCGCAGCTCGCTCTCATCAACGTTGACGTCGCGGTCGCGCCAGCGGCCCAGCAGGCCGATCTTGATGCTGCCGCTGTCGCCGTCGAAGCGCACGTTGACCTGCGCGCTGTGTTCCTTGTCATTGACCTGCTTGGGCGAGAGCACGAAGCGGTCGAACGCGTAGTTGCCGTTGTCCAGCCACTGCGGGTTGTCGAAACTGTAGCTGGGCAGTCGACTGCGCTGGTCCAGGGTGCCGTTGAACGGCGCGCCGTTGAGCTTGAAGCGGGCCTCCATCTCGTCGTTCACGCGCTCTTCGGTGCGGGTGTAGCCCACCTTGTAATCGACCACGGCATTGGTCAGCTTGTTCTCGCCGCCCAGGCTTGCCGCAAAGGTGTTTTCCTTCTTGGTGCGGTAGCGCATGCGCTTGTCGATCGAATCCTTCGGCATGCCATCCAGGCGGTACTGGTCGGTGCCGGTCTTGACCATCTTCGCGTCGTCGAAGTTGAAGATCACCCGCTGGCGGGTTTCGGCATCGTCGAACTGGCTGTACAGCGTGCGCAGGTAGTACTTGCTGTCTTCGTTCGGGCGCCAGTCGAGGTTGAGGTTGGCTCCGATGCGCTTGCGTTCGATCTCGTACTTGCGGTGCTGCAGGTTGATCGCGGTGACGTCGCCAGGTGCGGCATCGTCCTCGCCGTCGTATTCCACTTCGGTGTTGTCCGACTCGAACTTGCGCTTCTGGTAGTTCACGCCCAGTGCCACGCCGAAGGTGTCGTTGAACACTTCGCTGTAGTTGAAAGCGGCCTTGGGGCTGGTCTCGCCGGACAGCTGCTGGTGGCTGCCCTCGATCTTGGCGCGCAGGCTGCGACCGTCGCGGTCGAAGGCCGAGGCCGACTCCACCAGCACCGCGCCACCAATGGCATCGCCCGGCATGTCCGGGGTTGGCGACTTGACCACGCGCAGGCGCTCGGTGGAATCGGACGGGATGACGTCCAGCGGCGCGGCGCGGCTGGAATCCTCCGGCGTGCCAATGGCGATGCCATCGACACTGACGCTGTTGAGGTTGGCGTCCAGGCCACGGATGACCACGAAGCGGCCTTCGCCCTGGTCACGGGTCACGCTGACGCCCGGCAGGCGCTGCAGCGACTCGGCCACATTCTTGTCCGGGTACTGGCCCAGCGCATCGGAGGACACGGCGTCCTCGATGGCATCGCTGCTGCGCTTGAGGTCGACCGCGCGGATCTGCGATTCGAGCTGCGCACGCACTTCGATGCGGTCGAGGTCGACCGCGTCGGCGGCCACCGCGCCGGTGGCGGCAACCGCCTGCTGCCCGGCGGCCTGCAGCGGTGCAGCCGCCCCCATCGCCAGGGTCAGGGTGATGGCAACGGCCAACGGAGTCTTGATATGCACTGGGAATCCCCATTCCTGTTAAGAATGGGTCTGCACGGTATGTCCGCAAGGTTGCATGGCCATGACATGGATCTGCACATTTGACGAAGCGCGGGTTTGGGTTCGGCCCACCGATCCGGCAAAATGGCGTCCTCTCTCCTTTTCCCCTTCCCGACCATGAAGATCGTCGAAGTGCGCCACCCGCTGGTGCAGCACAAGATCGGCCTGATGCGCAACGCCGCGCTCAGCACCAAGGATTTCCGTGAACTGGCCAATGAGCTGGGCACGCTGCTGGCCTACGAGGCCACCGCCGACCTGGACACCGAGCCGCACACCCTGCCCGGCTGGGCCGGCCCGGTCACCGTGCAGCGCATTGCCGGCGCCAAGATCACCGTGGTGCCGATCCTGCGCGCCGGCCTGGGCATGCTCAGCGGCGTGCTGTCGCTGATCCCGGCCGCCCGCGTCAGCGTGGTCGGCCTGCAGCGTGATGAGGAAACCCTGCAGCCGGTGCCCTACTTCGAGCGCCTGACCGGTCGCCTGGAAGAGCGCGATGCGCTGATCCTGGATCCGATGCTGGCCACCGGCGGCACCCTGATCGCCACCATCGACATGCTCAAGCGCGCAGGCGCCCGCCGCATCAAGGGCATCTTCCTGGTCGCCGCGCCGGAAGGCATCGACGCGGTCAAGGCCGTGCATCCGGACGTGGAGATCTACACCGCGGCCATCGATGCCCAGCTCAACGACAAGGGCTACATCCTGCCGGGCCTGGGCGATGCCGGTGACCGCATCTTCGGTACCCGCGTCGGTTGATCCGGCGAGCCGGGGTCAGAGCCCTTTCTGCGAAAGGGATCTGACCCCATCCCGCATTCCGGCCTACAGTCCGGCCGCGAAGGTTTCCAGCTGGCCGATGGCAGTGTTCCAGCCGTCGAAGAAGCCCAGCTGCTCATGCTGGTCACGCAGCGCCTTGTCCGGATGCATCACCCGCGCGGTGTAACGGCAGCCTTGGCCCTCGTCCTCCATCGTGATGATGGCGGTGAAGCCCAGCCACGGCGACTGCGGGCGCCAGCCCGCGCCCAGCATCGAGGTGAACACCAGGCGCTGCTGCGGCACCACCTCCAGGAAGCTGCCCGGATTGTCACTGCTGCCGCCATCGGGGCCCTGCATGAAGGTGTGGAAGGCCCCGCCAGGGCGCAGGTCGAACGCACGCACCTCGGTGGTCCACGGCTTCGGGCACCACCACTGGCGCAGCAGTTCGGGGTCTGTCCAGGCCCGCCAGAGTGCCGCGCGCGGTGCGTTCAACAAGCGGCTGATGACCAGATCGGTGTCCGGATTGCTACTTGCGTCCTCGGCCATGAGCCTGCTCCTGTCGGTGAAGGGTTTCGACGAAATCGACCATGCGGTCGGCACGCGCATCCCACAGGACGCGCTGTTCGGCCAGCCACTGCTCGGCCTGGCCCAGCCGCGCCGGCACCAGTTCGCAGGTACGTATGCGCCCCTGCTTGTGGCTGCGCACGACGCCGCTGCGTTCCAGCACGGCCAGGTGCTTCATCAGCGAAGGCAACGCCATCTGGAACGGCTCGGCCAGCATCGACACCGTGCACGGCCCCTGCCCCAGCGCGGCCACGATCGCGCAACGGGTGGGGTCGGCCAGGGCGTGGAAGATCCGTTGAATGGCGGGATCATACTTACCCATATGGCTAAGTAATACGCCGATCTGAATGCCGACGCAAGCAGGCGCGACCGGGCGGCGATTCTTCACGTGGCCTTGCGGGCCGGAAGCGAATGCTCCGCGCACCCGCCACCGCCTGGAGCACCCTGATGAAAGCCCCTTTCTTGCTGGCCGCCGTTCTTCTGGTCGGCCTGCCGCTGGCCGCCAACGCCACCACCCCGCAGCAGCAGCGCATGGCCGACTGCTCGGCCAAGAACAAGGGGCTGAAGGGCGACGCCTACAAGACCGCGCAGAGCGCCTGCCTCAGCGGCCACGCCACCGAAACCAAGGCGGTCAACCCGCAGCAGGAGCGCATGCGCAAGTGCAATGCCGATGCGGGCGCCAAGAAGCTGGCCGGTGATGCACGCAAGACCTTCATGAGCAGCTGCCTGAAGGCGTCGTAATCGTCGCGCCCGGATAGAACGCCATTCACGCATGGCGTGGTTCTACTGCATCAGTGAAGGGCCGGGCATTGCCCGGCCATTTCATTACCCCAATGCGCGCGCCTTCAGTTCACCCTGCTCATGCAGGGTGACGAAACGACCCTTGTCATCGCGACCGAGCTGCGCCAACGCCACCTGCGGATCGTGGGTGAAGAACAGATGCACGTTGCGCGCCAGCTTGTCCTCGAGGAACTGCCGCTTCTCGTCGATCAGCAGCTCGGCGTTGCGGTCGTAGCCCATGGTGATCGGCACGTGTACCCATGAGCGGCCCGGAATCAGGTCGGCGCAGAACACCACGCCACCATGCGCACCCTCGCCGGCATGTGCATGGCCGACGATCTCGGCCAGCATCAGCCCTGGCGTGTGGCCATCGCTGTAGCTGAAACGCACGCTGCGCCCCAACGCCTTGGAGTATTCCCCGTCCACCACTTCCAGGCGGCCACTGGCCTGCAGCAGGCCCGGCAGCTCCGGAATGAAGCTGGCCCGATCCCGCGGATGCGGCTGCACGGCGCGCTGCCAGTGCTGTGCGCCCACCACGTAGGTCGCGTTGGGGAACAGCAGCTCGGGCTCCCGCCCTTCGCTCCATGCCGCCAGCAGGCCACCGGCATGATCGAAGTGCAGGTGGCTGAGCACCACCACATCGATGTCCTCGTGTTCGAAACCGGCTTCGCGCAGCGAATCGATCAGCACGTGCTGGCTTTCCTGCACGCCATAGCGCTCGCGCATGCGCGGATCGAAGAACGCGCCGATACCGGTTTCGAACAACACCGTCTTGCCTTCCAGCGGGCTGGCAAGCAGCGCACGGCAGGCCAGCTCGATGCGGTTGAGCTCGTCCGGCGCTGCCCATTTTTCCCATAACGCGCGCGGCGCGTTGCCGAACATCGCACCGCCATCGAGGCGCTGCGAGTTTCCACGAATAGACCAGAGTTTCATGAGTCGATTATCGGCGCCGGCTCGTTAAATAATCGCTAGAAAGGAAACGGAAAACCCCGCCGTTGCGGGCGGGGTTTCGATGATCCAGCGGATTGCCGGCCAGCGGCCGGCACAACCGGATCAGCGCGCTGGCACGACCTGGGCGCTGCCCACCGGGTTGCGCGGGTCACTGCCGCCGAACAGCGTGTTGGACTTGCGGTCCCATTCCACGGTCTGCAGGTTGCCCCAGACGTGACTGGAACCGCGGCCACCGGCAGCGACGTTGCCTGGCAGGTCGATCCTGTGGCCCATCGCCTGCAGCTGCTTCACCGTGCCGGCATCGAACGCATCGTCCTCGGCTTCGATCAGGTCCGGCAGCCACTGGTGGTGGTAACGCGGCAAGGCGGCCACCTGCTGCGCATCCAGGCCGGCGTCGTAGCCGAGGATGCCCAGCAGCACCATGGTGATGATGCGGCTGCCACCCGGGGTGCCCAGCACCACCACCTTGTCGGCGTTCTCCATGAAGGTGGGCGTCATCGAGCTGAGCATGCGCTTGCCCGCCTTCGGCGCGTTGGCTTCATAGCCCATCACGCCGAACGCGTTGGGCGTGCCCGGCTTCAGCGCGAAGTCGTCCATCTCGTTGTTCAGCAGCACGCCGGTGCCCTTCGGAATCAGCCCCGAGCCGTACAGCAGATTGACGGTCTGGGTGGCGCCGACGCGGTTGCCGTCGCGATCGATGATCGAGAAGTGGGTGGTCTCGTCATCTTCCAGCGGCGTCGGGTTGCCCGACAGCAGGTCGCTGGGCGTGGCCTTCTCTGGATGGATGGTGGCCCGCAGGCCCTGCGCGTAATCCTTGCTGGTCAGCACCTTCTGCGGGATCTGCACGAAGTCAGGATCACCCAGGAAGAAGGTGCGGTCGCGGTAGGCGCGGCGCATCGACTCCACCACCAGGTGGGTGCGGTGGGCCGGGTCCATCTTCTTGATGTCCCAGCCTTCGAGGATCTGCAGCATGCTGGCCAGCGCGATGCCACCGGACGACGGCGGCGGCGCAGTGGTGATCTTCCAGCCGTTGTAGTTGAAGACGATCGGTTCGCGCTGCTTCACCCGGTATCCGGCCAGTTCCTCGGCGGTCCACTTGCCTCCGGCCTGCTTCACGCCTTCCAGCAGCAGTCTGCCGGTCTGGCCCCTGTAGAAGCCGTCGAAGCCACCGGCGGCCAGGCGTTCCAGCGTCTGCGCCAGTTCCGGCTGCTTGAACAGATCGCCTGTGGCGATCGGCTTGCCGTTGCGCAGGTAGACCTCGCGGGTGCCGGGGAAGCGCTCCATCACTTCACGGCGCGAGGCATAGCCCTTGGCCATGCGCTCGTACACCGGGAAACCTTCGCGCGCGATGCGGATGGCCGGCTGCAGCGACGCCGACAGCGGCAGCTTGCCATGCTTGGCCGACAGTTCGACCAGCGCCGCAGGCAGGCCCGGAATGCCCGCCGACCAGGCGCCGTTGACCGAGCGGTCACGGTCGAGGTTGCCCTGCTTGTCGAGGAACGCCTGGGGCGTTGCCGCAGCCGGTGCAGTCTCGCGCGCGTCCAGCATCACATCCTTGCCGGTGACCGCGTCGTGCAGCAGGAAGAAGCCACCGCCGCCCAGCCCGGAACTGATCGGTTCGACCACCGCCAGCGTGGACGATACGGCCACCGCCGCGTCGAAGGCATTGCCGCCCTGCGCCAGGATGTCGATGCCGGCCTGGGTGGCCAGCGCATGGCCACTGGCAATGGCGGCGCCGTCGGGGCGTTCGGCACGGACAGGGCTGTCGGCCCAGGCGATCGGGCTCAGCAGCAGGCCGAGCAGCAACAGCGGACGGACGATCAGCGTCTTCATTCGGATGGGGGCTCCGCATAGAGTTCGGGGTGATCGTGCTGCAGCTGGCGCAGCTTGGCCAGCAGCTGGTCTTCCGTTTCCACGATCTCCGGGTCCGGATCGATGCATTCGACCGGGCAGACGACCACGCACTGTGGCTCGTCGAAATGACCCACGCATTCGGTGCAGCGCGCAGGGTCGATCACGTAGATGGTTTCACCCATCGCAATGGCCTGGTTCGGGCAGGCCGGCTCGCATACGTCGCAGTTGACGCAGAGCTCGTTGATTTTCAGCGACATGGCGATACTCCTCGCCCGCGCCTTGGGACAAAGGACCGGCCAGCGCGGGCGCGCGGGCCGGTCAGGTCATCAGCGGCGCCCTTGCAGGACGCCGCCCGGGCCATGCCGGAGCATGGCCGCCATGGCTCGGTCTTACTTGGCTTCGACGAAAATGTACTCGGCACCGGTCGGCTGGATCGCAGCCTGCACGCGGGCGTTGTCGGCCGACTGGCCGATGAAGACGACGCGCACGCCCTTCATCGAATCCGGCGACACGTCCTTGAACACGGCCTGGATCATGTCAGCCATCTTGCCCGAGGCCGACGAACCGAAGGCCAGCATGTTGCCCGGCTGCACGCCACGGGCCACGGCCTGGGTCGCGCTCTCGGTCTGGCGCTCGTACTTGGCCTGGAAGTCCGGGTCCGATTCCGGCGAGAGGTAGTACAGGAACGGGCTGTTGGTGATGTTGCCCATGTTCTGGATCGCCACTTCCTGCAGGTACTTCTTCCAGCCCGCATCGTCATCCTTGGCCGGCGCGACCAGCGCCTGCTTGGCTTCGTCGACCGGAGCGGCCTCTTCCTTCTTGCAGGCGGTGAAGGCCAGGGCCAACGAAGCGATCAGCATCGCGCGCATGGTGGTGTTCATGGGTTTCCTCCCGGAATGGTGCGTGGTGGTGTACGTAATGGGATGCGGGTACAGCGGGACTTACGACTGTGCCGACTTCGCTTCGCGGACCTTGCGCAGGGCTTCGAGCACCGCGGCCGGCACGAAACCGGACACGTCACCGCCCAGGCGCGCGATCTCGCGGACCAGCGAGGACGAAATGAAGCTGTGCTGCTCGGCCGGGGTCAGGAACAGGGTCTCGACCTCGGGAATCAGATGGCGATTCATGCTGGCCATCTGGAACTCGTATTCGAAGTCGGACACCGCGCGCAGGCCGCGCAGCAGCACCCCACCCTGGACCGAACGGACGAAATGGGCCAGCAGGGTATCGAAGCCGATGACCTCGACATTGCCGTGGTGGCCCAGTGCGCCGCGGGCCAGCTGCACGCGCTGTTCCAGCGGCAGCGCCGGGCCCTTGGACGGGCTCTGCGCCACGCCGACCACGACCTTTTCGAACAACGGCGCGGCCCGGCTCACCAGGTCGATATGACCATTGGTGATCGGATCGAACGTGCCGGGATAGACGGCAATGCGGCGGTTGGCCACGGTCATGGGCGGATGCAGATGTTCAGATGAAGTCAAAGTGTAGCAGTGGCGCGGCGGTACAGGGCAAAGCGCACCTCACGGGTGCCGCCCTCGCGGTGCAGCAGCCATTCCGCCGGCAGTGACGGGACGTGGCCGGCCGGCGATTCCAGGTACAGCCAGGCATCGGCGGCCAGGTGCCGCGGCAGCTGGGCCAGCACGTCCTGCCACAGGCCATCGGCGAACGGCGGGTCGATGAACACCAGGTCGGCCTGCTGCGCCGGGGCGCTTTGCAGCCAGCGCAGGGCATCGGCCTGGACCACGGTGACCTGGTCTACCGCCTGCAGCTTGGCGACGGCGGCGGACAGGTTGCGCCCGAGCTGGGCATCGCGCTCGACCAGGGTGGCGTGGGCGGCACCGCGCGACACCGCTTCCAGGCCCAGCGCGCCGCTGCCGGCGAACAGGTCGAGCACCCGCGCCCCTCCCAGTCGGGGCATCAGCCAGTTGAACAGGGTTTCGCGAACGCGGTCGCTGCTCGGCCGCAGGCCCGGCAGGGTCGGCACCGGCAGGCGGGTATTGCGCCAGCGGCCACCGATGATGCGGACCTGGCCGTCATTGCCACCACGGCCGCTCACCGGCGCCCCCGGTGGGGGTTGTTCGAGAATTTCAGCATGAAGGGGATTGTAGTCGTCCGGGCGGCGCCCGGAACCCGCAGAGGCCGAAGCAACGTCAAAAGCGGGCTATCCCTGGGTTGGCGGGGCGGTGTCGGATTGCGGGGACGCCGTGAACCCATCCATGGGGGCTTGGCCGCGGCATCCATGCCGCGGACACCCCGCAATCCGACACCGCCCCACCTTCGACAGACTTCCGCGATCTGTCCGAATCCACGCCATGCATATCTGAACATCTGTCAGACATCGAAGGAATTGATGAGATCAGAAGCCCAGCCGTTGCCACCGTCACCGGGAATTTGTCAGAGGTGGGGCGGTGTGGGTGGGCAGGACCGTTGGCGCCATGGATGGCGCCATCGAGCCCCCATGGACGGGTTTACGGCGTGTCCTGCCCACCCACACCGCCCCGCCATCCCACGGAATGCCCGCTGTTGCTTTTGCTATCGCTGTTGCTTCGGCCTCTGCGGGTGCAGGGTGCAACCCTGCCAGACCAACCCCTTGATTTCGGGACAATCAGCCATACCCCTTGGCGAGGCCGCACGCGCTGGCGCGGCATTGCACATGGAGCCTTATCGATGACCGAGACCACCCAGACCGAAACCCTTGGCTTCCAGACCGAAGTCAAGCAGCTGCTGCAGCTGATGATCCACTCGCTGTACTCCAACAAGGAAATCTTCCTCCGCGAGCTGGTCTCCAACGCCGCCGACGCCGCCGACAAACTGCGCTTCGAGGCCCTGACCCAGCCGGCCCTGCTGGAAGGCGACAGTGAACTGCGCGTGCGCGTCAGCTTCGACCCCGCCGCCCACACCATCACCATCGAGGACAACGGCATCGGCATGAGCCGCGCCGAAGCCATCGCCCACCTCGGCACGATTGCAAAGTCCGGCACCAGTGACTTCCTGCGCCAGCTGTCCGGCGACCAGAAGAAGGATTCGCAGCTGATCGGCCAGTTCGGCGTCGGCTTCTACAGCGCCTTCATCGTTGCCGACGAAGTGGAAGTCACCTCACGCCGCGCCGGCCTGGCTGTCGGCGAAGGGGTGCGCTGGAGCTCGCGCGGCGAAGGTGACTTCGACGTCGCCACCATCGACAAGGCCGAGCGTGGCACCCGCATCGTGCTGCACCTGAAGGACGGCGAGCATGACTTCGCCGACGGCTGGCGCCTGCGCAGCATCCTCAAGAAGTATTCGGACCACATCGGCCTGCCGATCCAGATGCCGAAGGAAGGTGGCGAAGAAGGTGCAGCAGTCGAGTGGGAAACCGTCAACCGCGCCAGCGCGCTGTGGACCCGCCCGCGCACCGAGATAAGCGACGCCGAGTACACCGAGTTCTACAAGCACGTGGCGCACGACCACAGCGACCCGCTGGCGTGGAGCCACAACAAGGTTGAGGGCAAGCTGGAGTACACCTCGCTGCTGTACGTGCCCGGCCGCGCGCCGTTCGACCTGTACCACCGCGATGCGCCCAAGGGCCTGAAGCTGTACGTGCAGCGCGTATTCGTGATGGACCAGGCCGAGCAGTTCCTGCCGCTGTACCTGCGCTTCATCAAGGGCGTGGTCGATTCCAACGACCTGTCGCTGAACGTCTCGCGCGAGATCCTGCAGTCCGGCCCGGTCATCGATTCGATGAAGGCCGCGCTCACCAAGCGCTCGCTGGACATGCTGGAAAAGCTGGCCGCCGACAAGCCCGAGCAGTACGCCACGTTCTGGAAGGAATTCGGCCAGGTACTGAAGGAAGGCCCGGCCGAGGACTACAACAACCGCGAGAAGGTGGCCGGCCTGCTGCGCTTCGCCTCCACCCGTGGCGACGGCGACGCGCAGAGCGTGTCGCTGGCCGACTACCTCGGCCGCATGGCCGAAGGCCAGGACAAGATCTACTACCTGACCGGCGAGAGCTACAGCCAGGTTCGCAACAGCCCGCACCTGGAAGTGTTCCGCAAGAAGGGCGTGGAAGTGCTGCTGCTGACCGACCGCATCGACGAGTGGCTGATGGGCTACCTCACCGATTTCGACGGCAAGGGCTTCGTCGACATCGCCCGTGGCGACCTCGACCTGGGCGCGCTGGAAACCGAAGCGGACAAGCAGGAGCAGGAAGCGGCGGCCAAGGACAAGCAGGGCCTGGTGGAGCGCCTGAAGACGGTGCTGGGCGACGATGTGGCCGAAGTGCGCGTCTCGCATCGCCTGACCGATTCGCCGGCGGTGCTGGCCATCGGCGAACAGGACCTGGGCCTGCAGATGCGCCAGATCCTGGAAGCCAGCGGGCAGAAGGTGCCGGACAGCAAGCCGGTGCTGGAGATCAACCCGGGCCACCCGCTGATCGCCAAGCTGGATGCCGAAGCCGATGGCACGCGCTTCGACGACCTGGGCCGAGTGCTGTTCGACCAGGCCGCACTGGCCGCCGGTGACAGCCTGAAGGACCCGGGCGCCTATGTGGCGCGCCTGAACAAGCTGCTGCTGGAACTGTCGGCCTGACCGACAGGGTGGTCGCCGGGCATGGCCCGGCGCTACCGGGTGCTGGTGGATGCCAACCTTGGTTGGCATTCCTGCTCTGGTAGATGCCAACCTTGGTTGGCATTCCTGCTCTGGTAGATGCCAACCTTGGTTGGCGCTCCAAAGGCGTGCCAACCAAGGTTGGCACCTACCAGGGCGGGTCGAGCGTGCCAACCAAGGTTGGCACCCACCAACGCGGGTCGAGCGTGTCAACCAAGGTTGACACCCACCAAAGCCGGTCGCCTCAGGCGTCCCAATCCAGCAGCGAGCCCAGCATCTGGTCCTGGCGGCGGATCACCATGGCGTTGGCGGCGAACGCCACCACATCGGCCCGGGCCGCCAGCAGGTCACCCAGCGGCGCGCCGGATGCGGTGCCGATGGTCGTCACCACAGCCTGCACTCCGCCCTGCTCCACCGCACCACGCTGCAGCTGCAGGCGCTGGGCATCGGGGGTCGCCAGGTTGGCCACGTTGTGCGCGGCCACCTGCACGCCCTGCTGGGCCGCGCGCATTCCGCCGAGGGCCATTCCCATCACATTGTTCATGGCGGTCTCCGGGCCAGCCTGCGCAGCCCTCCGGACCGGTTAACGGCCGGCAGGCCGCGTCCTTGAGTCCACATCGGCCCGACAGGCCCGAGTGGTAGCATATCCCTCTGATTTCAGCGCCTTTTGCCAATGCTCAGTTTTTTCCGTCGCAAGAAGCCCCAGGACGCCCCCGCAACGGAGGCGCCCAAGACCCAGCACTACTCGGCTGAAGAGCTGGCGGCGGCATTCCCGTCCGCTGCCCCGGTCGAAGAAGCCCCGGCCGCTCCGCTAGCCGCGCCTACGCCTGCACCTGCGCCCGTCGCAGTGCCCGAAGCGCCGGCCGCCGCACCGGCACCGCCGGCTGCGGAACGCGTCATCGCCGCAGAGGACTTCGAAGCCGAAGCCCTGGCCGCTGCTGCCGTGCTCGCGCCGCTGGCGCCGGTCACTCCGGCCGAAGCACCGGCTGCGCCCGCCGCTGATCTGCCGGTGCTGGTCGACGCCGCCCCGGCTCCGGCCGGCAAGCCGGGCTGGCGCGAACGCCTGCGCAACAGCGTCATCGCACGCAGCTTCGGCGGCCTGTTCTCGCGCAACCCCAAGCTCGACGACGACCTGCTGGACGAGCTGGAAACCGCGCTGATCACCGCCGACGTCGGCGTGGGTGCCACCACCGACCTGGTAGAGGGCCTGCGCAAGCGCATGAAGTCGCGCGAATTCGCCGACGCCAATGCGCTGCTGGCCGCGCTGCGCAGCGAACTGATCGCGATCCTGCAGCCGGTGGCCAAGCCGCTGGTGATCGATCGCAACGCCAAGCCCTTCGTGGTGCTCACCGTCGGTGTCAACGGCGTCGGCAAGACCACCACCATCGGCAAGCTGGCCAAACGCTTCAAGGACGACGGCCACAGCCTGATGCTGGCCGCCGGCGATACCTTCCGCGCCGCCGCCGTGGCCCAGCTGCAGGCCTGGGGCGAGCGCAACGGCGTGGCCGTGGTCGCCCAGGGGCAGAACGCCGATGCCGCATCGGTGGCATTCGATGCGCTGCAGGCCGGCAAGGCCCGCGGCACCTCGGTGCTGATCGCCGACACCGCCGGCCGCCTGCACACCCAGTCCGGGCTGATGAACGAACTGGGCAAGATCCGCCGCGTGCTCGGCAAAATCGACCCCACCGCCCCGCACGAAGTGCTGATGGTGATCGATGGCACCACCGGCCAGAACGCGCTGTCGCAGCTGCGCCAGTTCAATGCCGCGGTGAACGTGACCGGCCTGGTGGTGACCAAACTGGACGGCACCGCCAAGGGCGGCGTGGTGTTCGCGCTGGCCCGCGAGTTCGGCATTCCGATCCGCTTCGCCGGCATCGGCGAGCGCCCGGAAGATCTGCGCGTGTTCGATCCGGAAGCCTTCGTCGACGCCCTGCTGCCTGAAGCGCTGGGCGGCTGATACACCGCGCAGCCACCCGTGGGGTGGCTCTACTGGAACCGGTAGAGCCACTCCAAGGTGGCTGCCCTCCTCCGGAACACCGATGCCACGCCAGCCGCACGCCAGCGCCGACACTGCCCAGCAAGACGGCTTCGTTGCCCGCCTGCTGCACTGGTTCGACGGCCACGGCCGCCACGACCTGCCCTGGCAGCACCCGCGCAGCCCGTACCGGGTCTGGCTGTCGGAGATCATGCTGCAGCAGACCCAGGTGGCCACGGTCATCCCGTATTTCCAGCGGTTCCTGCAGCACTTCCCGACCCTGCCCGACCTTGCTGCGGCCAGCAACGACGCGGTGATGGCGCAGTGGGCCGGGCTCGGCTACTACGCCCGCGCACGCAACCTGCATGCTGCGGCCAAGCGCTGTGTGGAACTGCACGGCGGCGACCTGCTGCGCGATTTCGATGCACTGCACGCGCTGCCCGGCATCGGCCGCAGCACCGCCGGCGCGATCCTCAGCCAGGCCTGGAACGACCCATTCGCGATCCTCGACGGCAACGTCAAGCGCGTACTCAGCCGCTACCACGGCATCGACGGCTTCCCCGGCCTGCCGGCCATCGAGAAGCAGCTGTGGACGATCGCCGAGGCACATGTGGCGCAGGTCCCAGCCGGGCGCATGGCCGACTACACCCAGGCGCAGATGGATCTGGGCGCGACCGTCTGCAGCCGCGCGAAACCGGCCTGCGTGATCTGCCCGCTGCACGACGACTGCATGGCGCGCCGCGAAGGCCGCACTGCCGAACTACCCACGCCCAAGCCCGGCAAGACGCTGCCCGAACGCGAAGCGGTGGCGCTGCTGCTGCGCGACGCCCGGCAGCGCGTACTGCTGCAGAAGCGGCCGGACACCGGCATCTGGGCGCAGCTGTGGACGCTGCCGCAGGCCGAAGCCGGCAGCATGCTGCAGGACTGGTTCGATGCGCACGTCGACGGCTCACTGGAAGATGCCGAGGAACTGCCGGTGCTGCAGCACACCTTCAGCCACTACAAGCTGCATCTGCAGATACTGTCGCGGCAGGTACACGGGCTGCGCGTGGAGGAACCTACGCTGCGCTGGGTCGCCGCCGACGAACTTCCCGCGCTGGGCCTGCCCGCGCCGATCCGCAAGCTGCTCGATGGCGCCACCATCAAAGCGCCAAAACGAAATTCCAAGAAACCCCGCAACCACGAGTGAGTGCCATGTCCCGAACCGTCTTCTGCCAGTACGAACAACGCGATGCCGAGGGCCTGGACTTCGTGCCCTACCCCGGCGAACTGGGCCAGCGCATCTTCAACAACATCGGCAAGCAAGCCTGGGCGGCTTGGCTGGCGCACCAGACCATGCTGATCAACGAAAACCGCCTTTCGCCCCGCACGCCGGAGCACCGCGCGTTCCTGGAAGGCGAACTGGTCAAGTTCCTGTTCGAGAGGGACGCAGAAAAGCCGGCCGGCTTTACCCCCGAAGCCTGATACACCGGTAGTTCCGGCCGCTGGCCGGCAACACGGCATCTGCCCGAAGCCGGCCAGCGGCCGGCACTACCCCGCTATTTCTTCGTGTCTTCCTCGCGCTCCTGCACCTGGGCCTGGCGCAGCTCCTGCTCGGACGCGCGCAATGCCTTCACGTCCAGCTTGCGGATGCTCTTGATGAAGCACGGCATGCGTGGGCCGCCCGTAGGGTCGCGCACCAGCACCTTGTCGAAGCGCGTCGAAACGCGATTCATCTGGCTGGTCAGGCCGATGGCGGTGGCAAACGTCAGGTCCTGGCAGGGGCCGTTCAATTCCAGCAGATAGGCCTCGCTGGGGCGAGTCCATACCGCCAGCGCGCTGTCACCCAGCTCGGTCCAGCCATTGAGGCTGCCGAAGAACTGCATGTCGTTCTGCGGCGCACCGGCATGCGCACGGTACAGGTCCAACTTCTCGGCACTGCTGAGCCGGCCGGTGGTCGCACAGGCGGCCAGGGCCAGGCAGAGGCCGGCCATCAGGATCGGGGTCTTCATGGCGATCTCCTCGGGGTACTGTCGCCATCATGCGCCTGCCAGAGTGGCGCCCGTGCGACGACCGGGAGCCCCATTCAGGCGGCGGTCGGCGGTCGACCAAGGTCGACCTCCACCAAGGCAGGCCCAGGACTCCGGAATCCGGTAGTCGCCAACCTTGGTTTGCGCTTGCCCCGCAGGAGCAGCCGACCAAGGTCGGCTTCCACCCAAGCGGGACCAGCGGCTCAGACGTCAGCGTGGGCCAATGCGTGCAGCCGCCCTTCGCGCAGTTCCAGCACCCGATCAAGGCGACGCGCCAGGCTGCGGTCGTGGGTGACCAGCACCAGGCTGGTGTGGCGGGCGCGGTTGAGTTCCAGCATCAGCTCGAACACGGTGCCGGCGGTGCGGTCATCCAGGTTGCCGGTCGGCTCGTCGCCAAGCACGCAGGCCGGGTGGTTGACCAGTGCACGCGCCACGGCGGCACGCTGGCGTTCGCCACCGGACAGCTCGCCCGGCTTGTGGTCCAGGCGATGGCCGAGCCCCACCGCCTCCAGCAGGGCCGTTGCCCGGCTGGACGCCTCGGCCACGGCGGTACCGGCCAGCAGTACCGGCATCATCACGTTTTCCAGCGCGGTGAATTCCGGCAGCAGGTGATGGAACTGATAGACAAAGCCCAGCGCCTGGTTGCGCAGCAGGCCGCGCGCGGTATCCGACAGCGCCGACATACGTTGGCCCGTCACATAGACCTCGCCAGCGGTCGGAACATCCAACCCGCCCAGCAGGTGCAGCAGCGTGCTCTTGCCGGCGCCGGACGCACCGATGATCGCCACCGTCTCGCCAGCGGTCACGGTCAGGTCCAGGCCATCGAACACCGGGGTCTGCATGCGCCCTTCGGCGTAGGTCTTGCCCAGTGCTTCGGCGCGGATCACTTCATCGCCGCGGTTGAAGACCTTATTCATAGCGCAGGGCCTCCGCCGGCTGGGTGCGTGCTGCCCGCCAGGCGGGATACAGGGTGGCCAGGAAGCTCATCAGCAGCGCGACCACGGTGATCGCCACCACGTCGCCGGTCTGCATGTCGGTCGGCAGGCCGGTGATGTAGTACACGTCCTCAGGCATCAGCTTGACGTTGAACACCGCCTCGATGGCACCGAGGATGCGTTCGAGGTTGAGGGTCAGGGTGATGCCGCCGATCAGCCCGGCCAGGGTGCCGAAGATGCCGATCAGCGAACCCTGCACCATGAACACCTGCATCACCCCGCCCGGGGTAAGGCCGAGGGTGCGCAGGATCGCGATATCGGCCTGCTTGTCGGTGACCAGCATCACCTGCGAGGACACCAGGTTGAACGCACCCATCGCGATGATCAGCGACAGCAGGATGCCCATCACCACCTTCTCCATGCGCAGCGAGTGGTAGAGGTTGGCATTCTGCTGGGTCCAGTCACTCACGCGGTAGGCGCCACCGAGGCTCTGCGCCAGGTCCACGCCCACCTCCAGCGAGCGGTCCATGTCGTGCAGCTTCAGCCGCACGCCGGTGGCACCGTCACTGCGCAGCACGCGCTCCAGGTCCTGCATGTTGGCGAAGCCGACGCCACGATCGACCTCGTTATAGCCGGCTTCGAAGATGCCGCTGACGGTGAAACGCTTCATCCGCGGCACTGCGCCGGCAGGCGTGCCCTGCACTTCGGCGAAGGTCACCAGTACCTGGTCGCCGACGTCCACGCCCAGCCAGATCGCCAGCTCCTTGCCCAGCAGCAGGTTGAAGCTGCCCGGCTTGAGGCTGTCATAGCTGCCCTTGGTGACCTTCTTGTCGATCACCGATACCTTCGGCTCCAGCGCCGGATCGATGCCCTGGATGATCGCGCCCTGTACGCGCGGGCCGCTGATCATCGACTGGATCTCGATGTACGGCGCGGCACCCGCCACGCGCGGATCCTTGCTGGCGATGTCGACCACACGCATCCAGTCCGGCATCGGCTCGCCGTCGCGGCTGATGGTGGTGTGCGCGGTCATCTGCAGCAGGCGGCTGCGGATTTCCTTCTGGAAACCGCTCATCACGGCCAGGGTAGTGATCAGCACCGTGACGCCGAGCGCGATGCCCAGGATCGATGCCATCGAGATGAAGGAGATGAAGCCGTTGCGGCGCTTGGCGCGCAGGTAGCGCAGGCCGATCGCCACGGGGATGGGTTTGAACATGCAGGCACGCCAGTCAATTCAGCTTATGGTGCCATCGTACGCGGCCGACGGGAAACGGCACGTGCGGCCACGGCCAGTCGCAGTTCACGTCGCTGCCCGGAATCGAGCACATCCGGCCAGAACAACAGGTGCCGGCGGCGTCGGCCCTCACGCCAGGACAACAACAGCCAGGCACCACGCACCACCAGCCGTGGCACCTCGATGTCCTGCCCGGCCACCTGCAGCGGCTCGGGAAGCGGCGGCAGCCGCACCTGCAGGCGCGGCCTGCGCAGCCGCCAGGCCAGCTCGGCCAGGCCAAGGCCCCAGGCCAGCAACACAGCAGGGATCAGCAGGCGCGGTGGCAGCTCCGAGGCGCGCAGCGGCCAGGGCGCGGCCAGCAGCACCGCCAGCTGGGCGGCGGCCTGCAGCCGCGAGGGACGCCACTCAAGGCTTGAGGGCGAGGATCTTCTGCATGAGAGGGATCGCGTGCGCATGCGGGCAGGCCTCATAGCCCATGAACCAGCGCCACAACTTATCGTCCTCGCAATCGAGCAGGAACAGGAAAACCTCGCGCTCTTCGGTCGGCGCAGTGCTCCATTCGTGGTCCAGGTAACGGCCGAACAACTGGTCCAGTTCGCGCATGCCGCGGCGGCAACGCCAGCGCAGCTTCTTCAGCAGAACATCTTCTTCCATCGTGCTTCTCCAGATACAGCAAAGCCACGCATGGCGTGGCTCTGCTGGGGTCATGCAACTACCCGGCGCCGTATCAGGCGCGGCGTTCCATCATCAGCTTCTTGATCTCGGCGATCGCCAGCGCCGGGTTCAGGCCCTTCGGGCAGGTCCGGGCGCAGTTCATGATGGTGTGGCAGCGGTACAGCTTGAACGGATCTTCCAGATCGTCCAGGCGCGCACCGGTGTCCTCATCGCGCGAGTCGATGATCCAGCGGTAGGCCTGCAGCAGGATCGCCGGGCCCAGGTAGCGCTCGCCGTTCCACCAGTAGCTCGGGCAACTGGTCGAGCAGCAGGCGCACAGGATGCACTCGTACAGGCCATCCAGCTTCTTGCGGTCTTCCGGCGACTGCAGGCGCTCACGGTCCGGCGGTGCCGGGGTCTGGGTGCGGATCCACGGCTTGATCGAGGCGTACTGCGCGTAGAAGTGGGTCAGGTCCGGAACCAGGTCCTTGACCACGTTCATGTGCGGCAGCGGATAGATCGGCACTTCCTTCTTGCCGCAGTCCGAGATGGCTCGGGTGCAGGCCAGGGTGTTGGTGCCGTCGATGTTCATCGCGCACGAGCCACAGATACCTTCGCGGCAGGAGCGGCGGAAGGTCAGGGTCGGGTCGATCTCGTTCTTGATCTTGATCAGGGCGTCCAGGACCATCGGGCCACAGGCGTCCAGATCAACTTCATAGGTATCGGTGCGCGGGTTGCTGTCGTCGTCCGGACTCCAGCGGTAGATCTTGAAGGTGCGCACGTTCTTGCCGCCGTTCTTGACGGGGAAGTGCTTGCCCTTCGTGATCTTGGAATTCTTGGGGAGTGAAAACTCGGCCATGGCTGCTCTCGTTGGCTCAGGCGGCCCGCGCCCGTGGGCGCGGATTGCATGGTAGGCGGGGTCGGATCAGTACACGCGCGGCTTCGGCGGCACTACGGACACGTCGTCGGTCAACGTGTACATGTGCACCGGACGGTAGTCGAAGCTGCACTTGCCCTTCTCGTCGACGCTGACCAGGGTGTGCTTCTGCCAGTTGACGTCGTCGCGGTCCGGGAAGTCCTCGTGCGCATGCGCGCCGCGGCTTTCCTTGCGCTGTTCGGCCGAGTTGATCGTCGCCACCGCGTTGAGCAGCAGGTTGTTCAGCTCGTAGGTCTCGATCAGGTCCGAGTTCCACACCAGCGAACGGTCGGAGACCTTCACGTCCTGGAACGAGTCGAAGATCTTGTCCATCTTCTCGCAGCCTTCCTTCAGCGTCTGGCTGGTGCGGAAGACGGCCGCGTCGGCCTGCATGGTGCGCTGCATGCGATCGCGGATGACCGAGGTCGGGGTATCGCCGTTGGCGTGGCGCAGCTTGTCCAGCAGGCCCAGCGCCTTGTCGCAGGCATCGGCCGGCAGCGGCTTGTGCGATGCGCCCGGCTTGATGGTCTCGGCGCAGCGGTTGGCCACCGCACGACCGAACACCACCAGGTCCAGCAGCGAGTTCGAGCCCAGGCGGTTGGCGCCATGCACGGACACGCAGGCCGCTTCGCCGATGGCGTACAGGCCCGGCACCACCGCATCGGGGTTGTCGCCGACCTTGCGCACGACTTCGCCGTGGTAGTTGGTCGGGATGCCGCCCATGTTGTAGTGCACGGTCGGGATGACCGGGATCGGCTGCTTGTGCACGTCGACGCCGGCGAAGATGCGGGCGCTCTCGGCAATACCCGGCAGCTTCTCGTCGATCACGCCCGGGCCGAGGTGGGTCAGGTCGAGCAGGATGTGGTCCTTGTGCTCACCGACGCCGCGGCCTTCGCGGATCTCGATGGTCATCGAACGGCTGACCACGTCGCGCGAGGCCAGGTCCTTGTAGTGCGGTGCGTAACGCTCCATGAAGCGCTCGCCGCTGCTGTTGCGCAGGATGCCGCCTTCACCGCGGACACCCTCGGTGATCAGGCAGCCGGCGCCGTAGATGCCGGTCGGATGGAACTGCACGAACTCCATGTCCTGCATGGCGATGCCGGCACGCATGGCCAGGCCGCCACCGTCGCCGGTGCAGGTGTGCGCCGAGGTGGCGCTGAAGTAGGCACGGCCGTAACCGCCGGTGGCCAGCACCACGCCCTGGGCGCGGAACAGGTGCAGGGTGCCGTCGGACATGTCCAGGGCCAGCACACCGCGGCAGGCGCCTTCTTCATCGAAGATCAGGTCGAGCGCGAAGTACTCGATCATGAAGCGCGCGTCGTGCTTCAGCGACTGCTGGTACAGGGTGTGCAGCATCGCGTGGCCGGTACGGTCGGCCGCCGCGCAGGTACGCTGCGCCGCCGGGCCTTCGCCGTACTTGGTGGTCATGCCACCGAACGGACGCTGGTAGATCTTGCCTTCGGCGGTGCGCGAGAACGGCACACCGTAGTGTTCGAGCTCGATGATGGCCGGGATGGCCTCACGGCACATGTATTCGATGGCGTCCTGGTCGCCCAGCCAGTCCGAACCCTTGATGGTGTCGAAGAAGTGGTAGCGCCAGTCGTCCTCGCCCATGTTGGCGAGTGCGGCCGAAATACCGCCCTGGGCGGCAACGGTGTGCGAACGGGTCGGGAAGACCTTGGTCAGGCACACGGTCTGCAGGCCCTTGGCGGCCAGGCCGAACGTGGCGCGCAGGCCGGCGCCGCCGGCGCCGACCACGACCATGTCGTACTTGTGTTCGGTGATCTTGTAAGCGGACATCTAATCTGGATTCCTGTGTTGGTGCCTGGGCTCAGGCAACGCCGAGGGCGATGCGGCCCACCGCAAACACACTGACGATCATGCCGAGCACGGCGACGAACTTCACCGCGGTCTGCAGCACCAGGGCCAGCAGCGATTCGTGGATGTAATCTTCCAGCACGACCTGCATGCCGAGCTGCGCGTGCCAGAACATGGCGATCAGCAGGCCGATCAGCGGCACGGCATTCCACGGCTTGGCCACGGCGGCGGCGGCGGTCGCGTAGTCCGAACCCAGCAGGCTCAGCACGAAGACCAGGAACCAGATGCCCAGCACCACCAGGGCGGCGGCGGTCAGGCGCTGGTGCACGAAGTGTTCGGTGCCGGTCTTGGCCGAACCAAGGCCGCGCACGCTCTTCAACGGGGTACGGAACCTGCTCACGCGGCACCTCCGAACATCACATAGGCCCACACCAGCAGGGTGATCACCAGGCTGCCGGTGACCGACAGCCAGCTGCTGCGGATGAAGGCGGGAATGCTGAAGCCGATGGCGAAGTCCTGCACCACATGGCGGATGCCATTGCACAGGTGATAGGCGAACGACCATGTCCACGCGAACAGGAACACGCGGCCATACCAGGCCCCGGCATGGCCGGTGAAGCAGTTCCAGGACTCGGGCCCCATCATCAGGGCCAGCAGGCCCGCGGCGATGATGAGGGCACCAACAGACAGAAAGACGCCAGTGGCTCGATGCAGGATCGAGGTGGCCATCTGAATCTGCCAGCGATACACCTGAAGGTGCGGGGAAAGTGGGCGTTGTCTGGTCGCCATTCGCTGGGCTCGTTGTCTCGGCTGGGCGGCACACGGCCGCGTTGGCTCAATGCTGATCAGAAATCGATGCAGCGTCCGTTTTTCTCCCAATCGCCGTACCGCACCGGATCAAGTCCGCCGCGGCCGCCGAATTCCTCTGCTTTTTCCTGTTCCACGGGCACGGGTGCCGCGGGGACCAGCGGGGCTTCAGATTCGTCGTCGGGAGTGGGGGTTGTTTGGCCTATCATGTTCGGTCTCGCAACGCACAAATTTTAGACCTCGTTCACGTGCCTGACAACCTGCCCCCTGCTTTCGTCGGATATCCGCGCCTTCCCGGACACCAGCTGCTGAGCCTGCAGGGTGTCGATGCGGCCGTTTTCGCCCACGCCCAGTTCAGCAGCGATGTCACTGCCCTGCCCCTGCTGCACTGGCAGTGGAGTGCCTGGCTGAGTGCCAAGGGCCGCACCCTGGCGGTGTTCCAGCTGCTTCGGCTGGCCGAAGACCATGTGATGCTGGTGCTGGCCGACGGCGATGCCGATGCGATTGCGTCGCAACTGCAGCGCTTCGTGTTCCGCCGCAAGGTGAAGGTGCTGGTGCGCAGCGATCTGGCGGTGGCCGGCGCCTTCACCGCGCCCGAGGCCGCCATTGGCGCCGCCATTGCGCACGCCGCAGGTGACGGCTGGGAACTGGACCTGGGCAGCGATGCCCTGCCGCGCACCCTGCGCATCGGCGCTACCGACGCCTTCGCCGCCGGCAGCGAAGCCGATGAGGCGGCCTTCGCCCTGGCCTGGCGCCAGGCCGACCTGCGCTACGGCCTGCCCCGGCTTGAGGAAAGCCAGCGCGAGGTGTGGACTCCGCAGCAACTGGGGCTGGATCGCCTGAACGGCTACAGCGTGAAGAAGGGCTGCTACCCGGGCCAGGAGATCGTCGCCCGCACCCACTTCCTCGGCAAGGCCAAGCGCGCGGTGCAGCTGCTGCATACCGCGGCGCCGGCGCAGGCCGGTGATGGCGTGCAGCAGGACGGCGCTACGCTGGGCACGATCGCCAGCGTAGCCGGTGACCTGGCGCTGGCGGTGTTGCCGTTGGAGGCCAGTGACGCCGATCTGCAGGTCGGCGATGCCGTCGCGCAGCGCATGCCGTTGCTGGACGGATTGGCGCGCTGAATCCACCCGACGCTTCGGTGGGTGCGGACCGTTGGTCCGCACGCCTTCGGCGAATGAATGGTAGTGCCGGCCGCTGGCCGGCAACCACGCCTGGTTGAGGTTGCCGGCCAGCGGCCGGCACTACCCGTTACAGGCGCTCGCCGGTTTCCGAGTTGAAGAAATGCAGCCCCTGCGGGTGGATCGCCACGCGGATCTGCTCACCCACCGCCGGCAGTACCTGCGGCGCCACGCGCATGGTCAGCGCATGCTGGCCACTGCTCAGGTTGACGAAGATCTCGTTGCCGACCGGTTCGATGCCTTCGATGCGCGCGTTGAACGCATGCGCATCGTCGGCGGTCGCCGGCTGCAGGTGCTCGGGGCGCACGCCCACCGCGATCGGCTTCTGCAGCCACGCCGGATCGATCGTGGCCTGGCCCAGCGGCGCGCGCCATTCGCCGTCAACCACGGTCACGCCACCAGCATCGCCCTGCAGCGTGCCACGCAGCACGTTCATCGCCGGACTGCCGAGGAAGCCGGCCACGAACAGATTGGCCGGGCGGTCGTACAGCGCCATCGGCGTGTCGATCTGCTGGATGACGCCGTCCTTCAGCACCACGATGCGCTGGCCCAGGGTCATCGCTTCGACCTGGTCATGGGTCACGTAGATCATGGTGGTGCCCAGCTTGCGGTGCAGCTGCGCGATCTCGGTCCGCACACTGTGGCGCAGCTTGGCATCCAGGTTCGACAGCGGCTCGTCGAGCAGGAACACCGCCGGCTCGCGCACCAGCGCGCGGCCCAGCGCAACGCGCTGGCGCTGGCCGCCGGACATCGCCTTGGGCAGCTTGTCCATCATCTCGGTCAGGCCCAGCGTCTGCGCCGCCTCGGCGATGCGCCTGTCGATCGTCGCCTTGTCATGGCCGCGCAGCTTCAGGCCGAAGGCCAGGTTCTCGGCCACGGTCATGTGCGGGTACAGCGCGTAGCTCTGGAACACCATCGCGATGTCGCGATCCTTCGGCGCCACGTCGTTGACCACGCGATCGCCGATGGTCAGCGTGCCGCCGCTGATCTCTTCCAGCCCAGCCACCATCCGCAGCAGGGTCGACTTGCCACAGCCGGACGGGCCGACCAGCACCATCAGCTCGCCATCGGCGACCTCGAAGCTGGCGTCCTTCACCGCGACCTGGCCGTTGTCATAGACCTTGCGCACACCCTGCAACTGCACTTTTGCCATATCACCTAATCCGGTCCGCCCGAAGCCGGGCTGTCTTTTGGGACTGCCTCGGCCCTCCCGATGGCAGTGATGATTGCGCGCCCACCGCATGGCGGCGAGCACTGCAATCGAATACAGTTGCCCATTCTGCCATGTAAACGTTTTCACGTGGCACTATCCGATGATCGGTGCGCACCGATCTGCGTCGGCGATTGAACGAAGGTTCCGCCGAGGTAGTGGTTTCGATTGGAACGGTCTTCCGGAGCCCCGGGAAACCCGCCCGACGAACCTTGGACAGGCAGTTGCGCGGATGTCCCCCGAACCCAGCCATGAAGCGATTGACAACGATGTCACCCGGATCTGAAACTCGAGCGATGCACGACACCCTCTTCCTGTTCGGTGCCACAGGTGATCTGGCCCAGCGCTACCTGTTCCCTTCGCTGCTTCGCCTGCTCGGCGACGGCCTGCTGCCGGAGGACTTCCGCATCCGCGCACTGGCCCTGTCCGGGCATGACACCGAAGGCTTCCATGACATCCTGCGGCCGCGCCTGCAGCAGGCCATGCCGATGGCCACGCAGGACGACATCGCCGGGCTGCTGCGCCGCATCGACTACCGCTCGGTGGACCTGCGCGACGTCGATTCGGTGGCCGCCGCGGTCGCCGACCTGGTGCACCGCAAGTGCGTCAGCTACCTGGCCATCCCGCCGGGCCTGTACATCTCCACCTGCGAAGGCCTGGCCAAGGGCGGCGCCCTCGCCGCGCCGGCACGGCTGATGCTGGAGAAGCCGATCGGCAGCGACAGCGAAAGCGCCGAGGAGATCATCTCCACCATCGGCCAGTGGATCGACGAGGACCGCGTGTTCCGCCTCGACCACTACCTGGGCAAGGCGGCGGTGCAGAACCTGATCGCGCTGCGCTTCGGCAACACGCTGCTGGAAGCGGTGTGGAACCGCAATTACATCGAATCGGTGCACATCCTGGTCGCCGAAAGCGAAGGCGTGGATGGCCGCGACGCCTACTACGCCCGTTCCGGTGCGCTGCGTGACATGGTCCAGAGCCACATCCTGCAGCTGCTGTGCATGGTGGCGATGGAGCCGCCGGCCTCGCTGGAAGCCGACCGCATCCGCGACGAGAAGGTCAAGGTGCTGCGCGCCCTGCGCCCGCTCGATGCCAAGCACGCCGCGCGTGACAGCATCCGTGGCCGCTACACCGCCGGCACCATCAACGGCCAGCCGGCCCAGGCCTACCAGCCGCCGGAAGGCAGCGACGTGGAAACCTTCGCCGGCGTCACCGCGCATATCGACAACTGGCGCTGGAGCGGCGTGCCGTTCCACCTGGTCACCGGCAAGCGCCTGCCCGAGCGCACCACCCGCGTGGTGGTCACGCTGAAGCCGGTCACCCACTGGCTGTTCGAGCGCCCGCAGCGTGCGCAGGCCGCACCGAACCGCCTGGTGTTCCAGCTGCAGCCGCAGGAGAACATCGAGCTGGGCCTGATGAGCAGCCTGGCCGGCCCGGAATGGGGCGCGCTGGAACTGCATCCGCTGGAACTGGAACTGTCGGTGCCGACCGGCCTGCACCGCCGCATCGCCTACGAACGCCTGTTCCTGGATGCCTTCAACGGCAACCACACGCTGTTCGTGCGCGACGACGAAGTCCGCGCGGCCTGGGCATGGATCGACAGCGTCGCCGATGCCTGGAAGGAAGCCAGGCTGCCGCTGGAACCCTACCCCGCCGGCCAGTGGGGCCCGGGCAACGCAACGGAGTTCCTGCCGCAGGGCGTGGATGCGCCGGACAGTGGAGCCTCGGCATGAGTGTCGGCTCGCAGCCGGTGCTGGTCGCCGACATCGGGGGCACCAATGCCCGTTTCGCACTGGCCGATACCTCGCTGGACGCGCCGCTGCTGAAGGACAGCATCCGCGAATACGCAGTGGCGGAGTTCCCATCGCTGGGCGACGCCGCACGTCATCACCTCGAACAGATCGGTGCCAGCGCGGGCCGTGGCGTGTTCGCGGTGGCGGGCCGTGTCGATGGTGACGAGGCACGCATCACCAACCACCCGTGGGTGATCTCGCGCAGCCGCACCGCGGCGATGCTCGGCTTCGACGAACTGCACCTGATCAACGACTTCGCCGCACAGGCGATGGCAATCTCGCTGCTGCAGCCGGAAGACGTGATCCAGGTCGGTGGCGCGGCATGGGTACCAGGCAAACCCGGACAGCCGCGCAACTACGCGGTGATCGGACCCGGCACCGGACTCGGCGTCGGCGGCCTGATCCTTCGCCATGGCCGCTGCTATCCGCTGGAAACCGAAGGCGGCCATGTCAGTTTCCCGCCGGGAACGCCGGAGGAGATCCGCATCCTGGAGATCCTGTCCGAGCAGTTTGGGCGCGTCTCCAACGAACGGCTGATCTGCGGCCCTGGCCTGGTCAACATCCATCGCGCCGTGTGCGAGATGGCCGGCATCGATCCGGGCCAGCTGCAGCCGGTGGACGTGACCGCACGTGCGCTGCATGGCGACCCGCAGGCGATGCGCACCGTGGACGTGTTCTGCGCCGTGTTCGGCGCGATCGCCGGTGACCTGGTGCTGACCCAGGGCGCCTGGGACGGCGTGTTCCTGACCGGCGGCCTGACCCCGAAGATGCTTGATTCGCTGCAGCACTCCGGGTTCCGCCAGCGCTTCGAGCACAAGGGCCGCTTCTCTTCGATCATGGCGCGGGTGCCGTCGCTGGCGGTGATGCATCCCCACGCTGGGCTGCTGGGCGCCGCCGCCTATGCCGCCGACGCCGAACGTGACGCACCAGGAGTTGCCGCATGAGCCCCACCTTCCAGGACGACCGCATCGAGTTCATCCAGCACGGCGACGCCGATGGCTGGATCGAGGCGGTCGCCGCCGAGATGGCACAGACCCTCAACCACGACATCAACGAAGTGGGCCGCGCCCGCATCCTGCTGTCTGGCGGTACCACGCCGGCGCCGGTGTACCAGGCACTGGCCGAGCTGGACGTGCACTGGGACCGGGTTGAAGTCAGCCTGGCCGACGAGCGCTGGCTGTCGCCGCAGGATCGTGACAGCAACGCCTGGTTGGTGCGCGAGCATCTGCTCAAGCGCGCCGAGGGCGCGCATTTCGACCCGTTGGTGCGCGTCGGCAAGCCGCTGCCGGAATGCGTCTACACCGTCAACCTGCAGGCCCAGCACAGCCAGCCGCCGAGCCTGGTGGCGCTGGGCATGGGCAATGACGGCCACACCGCCTCGCTGTTCCCGGGCTCGAAGGACCTCGCCCGCGCGCTGGAAAGCACCCTGCCCTATGCGGCGCTGGATGCCACCGGCTGCCCCGGTGCCAACCAGTGGCCGCTGCGCATCACGCTGACCCCGCACGGCCTGCGCCAGTGCCGCCAGCGCCTGCTGCTGCTGCGCGGCAAGCAGAAGCTGCAGGTGCTGCGCCAGGCCCTGGACAGCAACGACGCCCAGCAGTATCCGATCCTCAACGCGATCAACCTGGAAGGCGCGCGCCTGCGCGTCCACTGGGCTGATTGAAGTCGGCGGCGGCGCGCTGCCGCCGCTTGCCTCTCGCCACCACGAACGCCGGTAGCCAATGAGCCTCCATCCGCAACTGCACGCCATCACTGAGCGCGTCATCCGCCGCAGCGCCGCCTCGCGCGCCGCCTACCTGGCCGCGATCGACGCCGCCCTGCGCGATGGCCCCTTCCGCAGCCGTCTGAGCTGCGGCAACCTCGCCCATGGCTTCGCCGCCTGCGGCGGTACTGACAAGAGCCGGCTGCGCGGCGGCGTGACGCCGAACCTCGGCATCATCACCGCCTACAACGACATGCTGTCGGCGCACCAGCCGTTCGAGACCTACCCCGAACAGATCCGGAAGATCGCCCGCGAGCTGGGCGCCACCGCACAGGTGGCTGGCGCGGTGCCGGCAATGTGTGACGGCGTGACCCAGGGCCGTGGCGGCATGGAACTGTCGCTGTTCTCGCGCGATGTGATCGCCCAGGCGACGGCCATCGGCCTCAGCCATGACATGTTCGACACCACCGTCCACCTTGGTGTGTGCGACAAGATCGTGCCGGGCCTGCTGATCGGTGCGCTGGCCTTCGGCCACCTGCCGGCGGTGTTCGTGCCGGCCGGCCCGATGACCCCGGGCATTCCGAACAAGCAGAAGGCCGAAGTGCGCGAGCGCTACGCCGCCGGTGAAGCCACCCGCGAGGAGCTGCTGGAGGCCGAGTCCGCCTCGTACCATGGCGCCGGCACCTGCACCTTCTATGGCACCGCCAATTCCAACCAGGTGTTGCTGGAAGCGATGGGCGTACAGCTGCCGGGTGCGTCGTTCGTCAACCCGGACACCGCCCTGCGCGATGCACTGACCCGCGAAGCCACCGAGCGCGCACTGGACATCACCGCGCTGGGCGACGATTTCCGCCCGCTGGGCCGGATCATCGACGAGCGTGCGATCATCAACGCGGTCATCGCGCTGATGGCCACGGGCGGCTCGACCAACCACACCATCCACTGGATCGCGGTGGCGCGGGCCGCCGGCATCGTGCTGACCTGGGATGATTTCGACGAACTCTCGCAGCTGATTCCGCTGCTGGCCCGTGTGTACCCGAACGGCGAAGCCGACGTGAACCGCTTCGCCGCCGCCGGTGGCCCGGCATTCGTGTTCGGCGAACTGATCAAGGCCGGCCTGATGCACGGCGATCTGGTCAGCGTGGCGCGTGGCGGCATGGCCGACTACGCCCGCGAGCCGCAGCTGCGCGAGGGCAAGCTGGTCTACCTGCCGGGCCTGGAACGCAGTGCCGATGAAGAGGTGGTGCGCAGCGTCGACAACCCGTTCGAAAGCCAGGGTGGCCTGCGCCTGCTGCGCGGCAACCTGGGCAAGTCACTGATCAAGCTGTCGGCGGTGAAGCCGCAGTACCGCAGCATCGAGGCACCGGCGGTGGTGGTCGATGCGCCGCAGGTGCTGAACAAGCTGCACGCCGGCGGTTTGCTGCCCGAGCATTTCGTGGCGGTGGTGCGTTACCAGGGCCCGCGTGCGAACGGCATGCCGGAACTGCATTCGCTGGCGCCGCTGCTGGGCCTGCTGCAGAACCAGGGCCGGCGCGTGGCACTGGTCACCGACGGCCGCCTGTCCGGCGCCTCGGGCAAGATTCCGGCGGCCATCCACGTGACGCCGGAAGCGGCGCGCGGTGGCCCGCTGGCGAAGGTCCGCGAGGGCGACATGATCCGCCTGGATGGTGAAGCCGGCACGCTGGAAGTGCTGGTGGACGCCGCCGAATGGGCGGCGCGGTCGTTGGCGCCGAACACGGCTCCGGCAGCGCATGACCTGGGCCGCAATCTGTTCGCGATCAACCGTCGCGTGGTGGGCCCGGCCGACCAGGGCGCGATTTCGATTTCGTGCGGGCCGGCAGCGGCGGATGGTGGGCCGTGGGATTACGACGCCGAGTATGAGCTGGGGCACGATGCGGCGGCAGCGGCGGCGCCGCATGAGGCGAAGGACGCCTGAGGGTTGAAGAGCGTTGCGGGTTTGTTGCGGCGGTGAGTTTGCTGGCGGCGGCAGAGGGCAGGCCGTCGCCAGGACACGCCGTGAATACGTCCCTGTAGGCTCGGTCGCGCCATCCATGGCGCGAACGGTCCTGGCGACGGCCTGCCCTCCACCGCATCACAGTTTCCGGCGCCGATACGCCGCGAAGTGATCACTGAAAATCAAATTCAAACGCAGAAGCAAAGGCAGAAGCAGAGCTATGGGTATCGAACAACATCAGGTGAAGGCGGCGGAGCTGTTGCATGCGGCGGGCATCCTGCCGGTGGTGACGATTCATACGCTGGACCAGGCGCGTGCGGTGAGTGCGGCGCTGCTGGAAGGGGGCTTGCCGGCGATCGAGCTGACCCTGCGTACGCCGGTGGCGATGGAAGCGCTGGCGATGCTCAAGCGCGAGCTGCCCGATGTGGTGGTGGGCGCGGGCACGGTGCTGACCGTGCAGCAGATGCAGCAGTCCATCGATGCGGGTGCGGATTTCCTGGTGACCCCGGGTACGCCGCCGGCACTGGCCGATGCGCTGGCCGCCGCCCCGCTGCCGGTGGTGCCGGGTGCGGCGACGCCGACCGAGCTGCTGTCGCTGTATGCGCGCGGCTTCCGCGTGTGCAAGCTATTCCCGGCCACGGCCGTGGGCGGGCTGGCGATGATCAAGGGCCTGGCCGGCCCGGTCGCCGATCTCAAGCTGTGCCCGACCGGTGGCATCACCGAGAACACCGCCGCCGAATACCTCGAGCAGAAGAACGTGGTCTGCATCGGTGGTTCGTGGATGGTACCGGGCAACTGGATCGCCGACGGCGAATGGGACAAGGTCCGCGCCAGCGCCGCCGACGCGGCGAAGATCATCAAGCGCGTGCGCGGCCACTGAGCCCGACAAAGGTGTAGAGCCGAGCCCACGCTCGGCTCTGCAAGACCAACCTCCCGAGCGCGCACAGCGCGCGACCCGCTCCTGCTCTTCCCTCTTCATTCCGCGGTGAATGCCCCGGAAACTGTCCGGGGTCGGGCAGGTTGGGTTCGCGGGGGTGTGAGCCGCATGGGCCCGAGGCATGCCTCGGGCGGGTTGGGCACGACGCCCAACCCCGGTCTTGCCGTGCGCGCAGGACAGCGCACACGAGCAAGCGGCGACCAAGCCCCCATGGATGGGTTCACGGCGTCCCCCGCGAACCCAACCTGCCCGGCCAAGCTGCCAATGTCAGCGGCAATACACCGCGAGGGGCTCAGCCGTTGGCCGAAACCCTCACAACGGCCGTGCCGGATCCACCAGCCCGTACTGGCTCGCCATGCGCGCCAGCGCGATGTTGTCGTGGATCCCCATCTTCTCGAACAACCGCGCCTTGTGCGTGTTCACCGTCTTCGCGCTCAGGCTCAGGCGCCGCGCGATGTCTTCCTGGCGCAGGCCCTGGGTCAGCAGCAGCGCCACTTCCAGCTCGCGCGGCGACAGGCTGTCGAACGGCGAGCCGTTGCCCTCCACCGTCGACAGCGCCAGGTTCTGCGCGATGCTGGTGCCCAGGTAGCGACGACCGGCCGCCACGTCGCGCACCGCACGCAGCAGCTCCTGCGCATCGCAGCCCTTTCCGATGTAGCCGGCGGCACCGGCTTCAAGCAGGCGCTTCGGCAGCGGGCCGTCTTCCAGCACCGACACGATCACCACGCGGGTATTGCGGTGGCTGCGGACAATGCGCTCGGTCACTTCCATGCCACTGACACCCGGCAGGTGCAGATCGCACAGCACCACGTCCGGCAGCAGCTGGCGCACTTCACGCAGCGCGTCTTCGCCGGTCTCGGCTTCGCCCACCACCTCGATGTCGGTTTCCCCCGACAGAATCATCTTCATCCCGGTGCGGACCAGTGCGTGGTCATCCACCAGGTAGACTCGAATCGTCATTCACGTACCTCTTCGAATGCGGCCATTGCAGGTCAAGCTAGGCAGGGTGCCGTAACCCTGCAAGCGCGTTCGTAATGCGGCAATGGCAATCTGCCTTGCGCATCACAGTACCGCGCCTGGTGCTTGCCCCCTGTCTTGCAGAACCTGCTGCAACGAAACAACTGATCTATCACGTAGACGTCCCCGAAGGGTCATCCACGTCAAACCCCCTGTGATGATGCTTCGCTGGCCTTCGCTGGCGGCGAGCCGTGACGTCGCCATGGGTGCCGGCGACTGAACATGACCAGATAGCACCCTACCACCCAAACCAGCGCGGCACACCATCCGGCCAGGATATCGGAGGGGTAATGCACCCCCAGATAGACCCGGGACACGCTGACCAGCAGGCTGAACGCCGGGGCCAGCAGCAGCACCGGCCAGCGCCAGCGGGTGTTCCAGGCCAGCAGTACCAGGGTCACCGCCAGGGTCATCGACCCCATCGCATGGCCACTGGGGAAACTGAACGTCGATTCCGGCGCGATCGATTCCCACAGGCTGGGGCGTTGGCGCTGGAAGAAGTGCTTGCTGCCCATGTTCAGCAGCGCCGAGCCGACGAAGCTGACGCCGACGAAGGTGGCCTCACGCCAGCGCCGGTAGCCCAGCAGCACGCCGATGATCAGCACATCGGCCGGGATCAGGAACCACTCGTAGCCCAGCCTGGAGATGAGCACGAAGAAGCGGTCCAGCAGCGGCGAATGCAGGCCATGCATCTGCCACAGCAGGGGGGCATCGAAATGGAACGATTCAAATTCGTGCACTTCATCGGCCAGCGCGACGAAACCGGCCAACGGCAGCAGCACGCCACCGAACAGCAGCAGAAGGCGCCAGGCGTTGCGCGCCATCCAGTGGCGGAAACCGGAGGCTGACTCCGGTGCAGCGAGGATCGCAGGCTTATCCGGCGCTTCGGACATAGTTGTGTTCGACGTAATCGTCGATCAGGGCGACGAACTCCTGGGCAATGTTGTCGCCACGCAGGGTCACCTTCTTCTCGCCATCGACGAAGACCGGCGCCGCCGGCGTCTCACCGGTACCCGGCAGGGAGATGCCGATGTTGGCGTGGCGCGACTCACCGGGCCCGTTGACGATGCAGCCCATCACCGCCAGGGTCATGTTCTCCGCCCCCGGGTGGTGGATCTTCCACAGCGGCATCTTCTCGCGCACGTGGTTCTGCACCACCTTGGCCAGTTCCTGGAAGAATTCGGACGTGGTGCGACCGCAGCCCGGGCAGGCCGTGACCAGCGGGGTGAAGGCGCGCTGGCCGGTGGTCTGCAGCAGTTCCTGGGCGACGATCACTTCCTGCGTACGCGACTGGCCCGGTTCCGGGGTCAGCGAAATGCGGATGGTGTCACCGATACCTTCCTGCAGCAGCACGCTCAGCGCCGCCGACGACGCGACGATGCCCTTGCTGCCGATGCCGGCCTCGGTCAGGCCCAGGTGCAGGGCGAAGTCGGAACGCTGGGCCAGGTCGCGGTACACCGCGATCAGCTCCTGCACGCCACTGACCTTGGCCGACAACACGATGCGATCGCGCGGCAGGCCGAGTTCCACCGCCTGCTCGGCCGAATCCAGCGCCGAACGGATCAGCGCCTCGCGCAGCACGCGGCCGGCATCCCAGGGCTGTTCGCGCAGGTTGTTCTCGTCCATCAGCTTCGCCGCCAGGGCCTGGTCCAGCGAGCCCCAGTTGGCGCCGATGCGCACCGGCTTGTTGTAGCGGATCGCAAACTCGATCAGCTGGGCGAACTGCAGGTCCTTCTTCTTGCCGAAGCCGACGTTGCCCGGGTTGATACGGTACTTGGCCAGTGCTTCGGCACAGGCGGGCTCGGCAGTCAGCAGCTGGTGGCCGTTGTAATGGAAGTCACCGATCAGCGGTACGTCGATGCCCATCATCGCCAGCTTGTCGACGATACGCGGAATCGCCGCAGCGGCTTCAACGGTGTTGACGGTCAACCGCACCATTTCCGAACCGGCACGCCACAACGCGGCCACCTGCTTCACGCTGGAGGCCACGTCGGAGGTGTCGGTGTTGGTCATCGACTGCACCACCACCGGCTTGCCTCCGCCTACGGTGACCCCGCCGATCTGCACGGCATGGGTCTGGCGGCGCGGCCAGGAGGTGGCATCGGAGGGCGGAGTCGGGCGGGTGACGGCGTCGTGCATGGGCGCATTCTACCGCCCGCCCCCGCATTCCGGGTGACTCGCATTCAGCCGGCGGCACGGCTGCGGCCTATTGTCGCAGGCACGCCCGCCCGCGAACGCATACGATGGGCATGAATGACCGGTCCCGACGCTCCGTTTCTCCGTACCCTGTGCAGCCTGCGCTGGCTTGCCGTGGGCGGCCAGGCCGCGACCATCCTGGTGGCCACCTGGGTGCTGGGCCTGCCGTTGCCGCAGCTGCCGTTGTGGGCCGGCGTGGCGGTGCTGGCCCTGTTCAACGTCTACACCCAGTTGCGCCCGGAGGCAGCTGACACCGCGCCGCTGACCGCCTTCGGCCACATCCTGGTGGACGTGATCATCCTGACCTGGATGGTGGGCTGGAGCGGCGGCATGGCCAACCCGTTCAGCTCGCTGTTCCTGATCCTGATCGCACTGGCCGCATTCGCCCTTCCCCTGCGCTGGGCGCTGGCGGTCGCACTGGCCTGCCTGCTCGGCTACGCCAGCAGCGGCATCTTCGGGCAGCCCCTGCCGGACGGCTACTTCCGCGCACAGGACCTCAACCGCTGGGGCGTGGTGGCCAACTTCCTGATCTCCGCCGCGGTGGTGCTGGCGTTCTCGACCCGGCTGGCATTGGCACTGCGCCAGCGCGAGCTGGAGCTGTCGGCGCTGCGCGAGCGCTTCGCACGCAACGAAGGCATCGTCGCCCTGGCCACCCATGCCGCCTCGGTGGCGCATGAACTGAATACCCCGCTGGCGACGATGACCCTGCTCGCCGACGACGTTGCCGAGCGCAGCGAAGAGCCGGAAGTGCGCGAGGACATGGAAACCCTGCGCGAGCTGCTGGTGCAGTGCCGGGAGCGCGTGCTGGCGCTGGCTGCTCCGGCCTCGGCCGACGCACCGGGCCGCAGCCACTCCAGCGCCCAGCAGGTGCTGGAGCAATGGCGCCTGGTGCGGCCGACCATCGACCTGCACCGCAACGACGATGCGCCGCTGCGGCTGCCACTCGACCCGGGCGTGGGCCATCTGCTGATGGTCCTGCTCAACAACGCCGCCGATGCCGGCGAGAAGGCCGGCCGGCCGCGCGTGGACCTGGACCTGCGCATCGAAGGCGACGACCTGATCGGCGAAGTCCGCGACTACGGCCACGGCTTCGATGCCCGCGCCGCCGTGCTGCCGGGCAAGCTGTTCGGCAGCAGCAAGAGCGAGGGCATGGGCGTCGGCCTGGCCCTGTCCCATGCCACCATCGAACGCCTCGACGGCGAGATGTGGATGCGCCCGGCCCAGGGGGCCGGCAGCCGCGTCGGCTTCCGCCTGCCGCTGGCCCCACGCGAGGACACCCCATGAGCCTTCACCACTCCACCCTGGGCCTGCTGGTCGACGACGACGAGCTGTACCTGCGCACCCTGCAGCGCAGCCTGGCCCGCAAGGGGCTTGAAACGCAGACCGCACAGGATGCCGCCAGCGCGCTGGCACTGGCCCGCCAGCATCCGCCAGCGTTCGCGCTGATCGACCTGAAGCTGGGCAGCGATTCGGGCCTGGCCCTGATCCAGCCGCTGCGCGCCCTGCGTGCCGACATGCGGATCCTGCTGGTGACCGGCTACGCCAGCATCGCTACCGCGGTGGAAGCCATCAAGCTCGGTGCCGACGACTACCTGCCCAAGCCGGCGACCGTACCGATGATCCTGCGCGCATTGGGCGAGGAAGACGACGGCCCGGCCGACGATGGCGAAATGGAAGTGCCCGACGCGATGACGCCGATCAGCCGCCTGCAGTGGGAACACATCCAGCAGGCGATGCACGAGACCGGTGGCAATGTCTCGGCAGCCGCGCGCCTGCTCGGCATGCACCGGCGCTCGCTGCAGCGCAAGCTGGCCAAGCGGCCGAGCCCGGAACGCGACCCGACCCGTTGACCGCCGCGGGACGTTCCCGGCTCAGGCCTCCGCCAGCGCCGCCGGCACGGCCTGCCCGCTGCTGAATCGTGGCTCCATTGCGCCCGCCCGCGCCGACGCCGTCTCCTGCAGCAGCGGCGACGGCAGCACGCAGGCCGGATGCATGCGCAGGAATCCATAGATCGCGCCGGCCAGCCCGATCATCAGGCCCGGGGTGAAGGCCGCACGGGTCAACCCGCCGACCATGCCCTGGTGCTCCTCGATCGAAGACACGATCTCGATGGCTGCATCATCCCGCGCATAGGGGCAGCCCTCCGGGTCCAGCGCGGCGGCCAGCACCAGCAGCTCGCGGGTCGACACGTCGCCGTGGCACAGGGTATGGCTGAAACCCCATTTGCCGCGTGCATCGGCCACCGCCCGGCGCATGTCGCGCAACTGCGCCGGGTCGCCGGTACGCGCATACAGGTCGGCGGCCGCCAGTCCGATGCCGACGCTGCCATGGCACCAGGTGGGGAAGTTCTTCTGCCCGTCCTGCAGATGGATGTCGCGCCAGTGCCCGGTATGCGGCTCGAACAATGCCGCCTGGAACGCGAAGGCCTCTTCTGCCAGTTGCCGCCAGGCGGCGCGCTCTGCCGCACTGCCCGCCTGCGAACGTGCCAGCCGTGCCAGCGCCCACCCCATGCCCATCGCACCATGGCCAAAGCCACCGATCGGCTCCCGGAACTGCGGCGTCGGCCAGCGCGCACCGTCAGCATCGACGATCGCCGCATCCTGCATCCGTCGTCCCGCTGCGGCCGCCAGATCCAGCCAGCGCGCGCTGCCAGTGGCCTCGGCCAGCGCCAGCAGCGGCAGGATCATGCCGGACACGCCATCAATCAGTTCGAACTTCACCGGCCCCTGGAAACCACGGCGTTCGGCGGCTTCCGCGCAGTGCTCTGCCAACGCCAGCAGTGCCGGCCGCTGCAACAGATCGTGCAACGCCAGCAGGGTCCAGATCTGCGAACCGGTGCCGACGAATCCACCATCGATCTCGGCGGGATGGCGCTCGCACATGGTCTGGAACACTGCGATGGCGCCGTCGATGGCTGGCTCCAGGCCGGCCACCGGATCTGCACGCCCCTGCTCTGCTTCACGGCGGTAAGCCGCCAGCGCGAAGGCAATGCCCCCCAGGCCGAAGTACAGGTCGGGCTGCACCGGTTGAACCGTCCAGCCGCTACGGGTCACCTCGGGGGTGATCCAGGTCATCGAACCGTCCTCGCCGTGCACGGCCAGCCGCAGCAGGTTCTCCACCGCCCGCGCTGCGAGTGCGCGTCGACGCGCCTCCAGCGCGTCGGCATGCGGCTGCCGTGCCGCGTAGCTGTAGCCGGAGCGGGCCTCTGCACGTGCCAGCGCATGCTGGTTCAGGTCGGTGGCCACCAGCGTGCTGCGGATGGTCACGTCTTCCAGATCGATGCGCATCGCGCGCCAGTTGGCAACGATCGAATGGATGCGTGGCGCATCCAGCAGCGATGCGAAGATCGGAATGTCTCCGTAGCGCAGGTCATCCACCTCGCCGCGCACGGTATGCAGGTCCGAAGGTGCAGCCGGTGATACCGCCGCGTTCCTTACCAGCAGGTCGACGGCACGTTCGACTGCCTGGGCTTCGTTGTGCAGGGACGCCGGATGCCAGAGCATCCGCCCGAGCTCGGCATAGGCCATGGTCGGCCGCCGCACATCCCGCACCTGGCACCCTTCGAACCCCGCCAGCAACGGCATCAGCTCGCCCTTCGCATCCAGCGCGCGCAGGCGCCCACTGGCGTCGACGAAGCCTTCGCTGATGTGGTCCCAGTACAACGAGACATCCGGCTGCGGGCTCGGATGGTTCTGTGCGATGGCGACTTCCGCCTCGACCAGGCCCAGCCGCGCCGGCGCGGTCCCGTCTTCGATGATCACCGGCACCTGCACCCGTGGCTGCTCGCCCGGCAGCGCGCCGGCGGCGGACAGGTCCACGCCTTCCATGCCGAGACCGGTGGTGCGGAACGGCACGATACCGGTGCGCAGCACGGAATTGCGCATCAGTTTGACGGCCGTGTCGTAGGCATCGCCCAAGCCTGAGGGTTCGACGTCGATGACGCGCGAAAACACACTTTCGGCGTCGACCACCACCGGCACCGGCCCGACTGCAATCAGGTTCTCAAGATGGATGTCGGTACCACCGACCAGGCGCAGGATCGCCAGCCAGTGACCGAGGCCGCGGTAATAGGCACGCAGCTCTTCATCACCGGAACAATAGCGGTGCGCGGCGAATGCGGCCCAGCCGTGGCTGCCACGATCCACCACGCGGGGCACGCGTACCCGGTCCGCGCCTTCGCCAAAGACTGCGGCAAGCAGGCCATCGAGCGTGGCATCGATGCGCAGCGAGCGCGGCTTGTACATCAGCGTGCCGCCGTCGAACTGCAGCCGCGCCACGGTGCGGCCGCCGCCATGCAGGTCACCCCGCCCCAGCGAGACGGCACGCAACGCGCCTGCCGGCCGGTCGAGCAACTCCGTCAACAGCGCGCGATCACTGCCGATGCGCGCGGCCAGCTCAACCACGGCCGCACATTGCCCTTCGAGCATGCGCGACAGCCGCGGCAACAGCACCGGGTAGCGTCGCTGCAGATGCTCCTGGAAGCCCTCGCTGGTGGCGAGCGCCATGAATTCATCCAGCGCCCCGGCGCTGTCAAGCGGGCCGATGTCACCGCCGCGCGCGGCGGCATGCAGTTCAAGCAGCAGCACGCGATTGAGCTTGAGCTGGGCATGCTCACGAAGCGCCGCATCGCCTTGCTCGTGCAGCAGCGCGCGTTCGTCCGGCCGCAGGTCGAGAACGGGGTCATGCAGGCCAGCCGCCAACGCGGCGCGCGCATCGGCAAGGAAATGTTCGGTGATGCGCGCAAACGCGGCCGCAGCCGGAGAAGCGGTCATTACGCCCCCTGCAAAGTGTCCAGAGTCTGTTCCAGTGGCCGGCACGCAGCGCAAGCCGCTACGTGCCGGCTCGGGCTACATCAACAGCACAGGCAGTGATTGACCACCGACATCGTGGTGGTGCACTCGGTACCACCACCGGTGATCAGGGTGTCGGAGGCCGCCGTGAGCGCGGACTCGGTGGCCGCAGCGCCATAGATGAACAGCGAACCGGCGGGGTTGGCGCACCCATCCACATCGTCCGAGCCGTTGAGCCAGCCGGACACAACATCGTCATTCAGATCCATTCGCAATCTCCTGTCATTCACAACATGAGGCGTTGAGAACGTGGATCGATTCCACGTTCCTTCGGATACGGCCAGTCCCTGGCATCAACTTCATGCTGCGAGCGATACTGGATGACAGGTACTGCCGCCCGTGCACACTGCATCGGCATTCGATGCGGCGTCAAGCTGCGCTGCGGCAGGCACGCGGATGCACGGCACGCGCAACACGGAAGGGCGCGTGCATGGCCGGGATGTGAGATGCAGGGATGGCCGGCCGGTGGCCGGCACCTCCAGGGACAGGCTCAGCGCTTCAGCTGCGCAAGAATCTCGCGGGTCATCGGATCGGCGATCGCCACGTCCTCACCCTGCAACGCCGGCAGCAGGCCACTGGCCAGCTGCTTGCCCAGCTCGACACCGAACTGGTCGAAGGCGTTGATGTTCCAGATCACCGATTGCACGTACACGGCGTGCTCGTACATCGAGATCAGCGCACCCAATGCCTGCGGGGTAAGTGCATCAAGCAGGATCAGCGTGCTCGGACGGCCGCCCGGGTAATCGCGGTGCGGATCGTCGCTGCCCTGGCCATTGGCCAGCGCCTCGGTCTGCGCCAGCAGGTTGGCCAGCAGGGCCTGATGATTGATCGTGTAGGGATCATCGTTATGCACGCAGCCGATGAAATCGGCCGGCACGATGCTGGTGCCCTGGTGCAGCGCCTGGAAGAAGCTGTGCTGCACATCGGTGCCCGCTCCGCCCCACCACACCGGAACGGTGTCGGTGGTGACCGGCTGTCCATCGCGCTGCACGCGCTTGCCCAGGCTCTCCATCACCAGCTGCTGCAGGTAGGCCGGCAGCAGCGCCAGGCGCTGGTCGTAGGTCATCACCGCATGCGTGGCACAGCCCAGCAGGTTGCGGTTCCAGATGTCGGTCAGGCCGTGCAGCACCGGCAGGTTGCGCTCCAGCGGCGCGTCCAGCGCATGCGCATCCATCTGCGCCGCGCCTTCCAGCAGCTGCTCGAAACGCTCGAAGCCGATCGCCAGCGCGATCGGGAAACCGACCGCCGACCACAGCGAATAACGGCCCCCCACCCAGTCCCACATCGGCAGCACGCGATCGGCAGCGATCGCGAACGCCTTGGCGGCACGTTCCGGATTGGCGCTGACGGCATACAGGCGCTCGCTGCCACCGAGCCAGTCGTGCAGGATCTGGCCGTTGAGCAGGGTTTCCTGGGTACCGAAGGTCTTGGAGATGAGGATGCCGGCGGTCTTGGCCGGATCCAGCGTGGCCAGCGTGCGCTGCATCGCGGCGCCGTCCACGTTCGACACGAAATGCACGCGCAGGCGCGCGCCGCTGACCGGGCGCAGCGCATCGGCCACCAGGCGCGGGCCGAGATCGGAACCGCCGATGCCGACGCTGACCACGTCGGTCACGCCGCTGTCTTCCAGCGCGCGCACCAGCACGCCCATGCGCTGGCGGATTCCGCGCGCAGTGGCATAGGCCTCGGCCGCCACCGGCGCATCGACCACATCGCCACGCAGTGCGGTATGCAGCGCAGCGCGGCCTTCGGTCAGGTTGACCTGCTCGCCACGGAACAGGCGGTTGATGGCACCGCCGACATCACGGTCGGCGGCCAGTGCCAGCAACGCCTGCAGCGCCGCGGCATCGTATTTCTGCCGGGCGAAGTTGACATACAACGGACCGACCCGCAGCGCCAGGTCCTGTACGCGGCCGGGTTCGGCGGCGAGCAGGCCGGGAATGCTTGCGCCCTTCAGGCGCTGGGCGTGGGAATGCAGCGAGTCGAATCCGTTGTTCGTTGTCATGCGGCCTGGGTCGGGATCGTGTCGTTGGTGTGGGTGATCTGGTTGCTGCCATCAACGTACACCAGCTTCGGCTTGAAGCTGTCGGCTTCCTGCTCGGTCATGCTGGCGAACGCGGCGATGATGATGATGTCACCGACCTGCACGTGGCGCGCGGCGCCACCGTTGAGCGAGACAACGCCGCTGCCGGCTTCGGCGCGGATGGCATAGGTCGAGAAGCGCGCACCGTTGGTCACGTCCCAGATGTGCACCTGCTCGAACTCGCGGATGCCGGTGGCAGCCAGCAGGTTGTCGTCGATGGCGATCGAGCCTTCGTAGTTCAGCTCGGAATGGGTGACGGTGGCGCGGTGGATCTTGGTCTTGAGCAGGGACAGGTGCATGGGGGCGCTGCAACGGCAAAGGAAAGAGCGGATTCTAGCACCCGCTTGGGCGTCGTCAGGGGCCTGCGGCAGGACGCTGAAGGCCGTTCAGGCGTCCTCGCCCGGCGGGGCTGCCGGGATCGCACTGGCGGTGCCACCCATGGACAGGCGGAACACGGTGTGGAAGGCCAGCCCGGCGACCCCGCCGAAGCCCCCTGCAGCCAGCACCAGCAGGCCATAGCCAACCACATCGAAGGTGTCGACGTAACGCAGGCGCTGCAGCAGCGGACCGCTGTCCTCACCCGGCCAGGTACAGATGGCCATGACCAGCGCCGCCAGCCCGAAGCCGACCCACACGAAGCGGCCCCGGCGCAGGCGACACTGAGACTGCTGGAACAGCGCCATCGGCAACAGCACGGCAATGGCACCGCAGGCGGCCAGCACGAACATCAGTCCGCCGCCGTTGAGCGCCGGTAGCGGTGTGCGCCTGAATTCGAGTGCGAACAACAGTCCGCCCACCAGCTGGGCCGGCAGCATGCCCGCAGCCAGCACCGCCAGGATCGAGGCTTGGGCAAGGCGGCCGGTATCAGTGGCAGGAATCTTCATGTGCTGTCTCCCGTCCGTGGGAAGGTGGGAGGCGCCCGTTGCGGGCGCCCCGGAGCCGCATGCGGCTCAGAATTCCAGGTTGTCGATCAGCCGGGTACTGCCCAGGCGCGCGGCAATCAGCGCCACGCGGCCACCGCCGTCGAAAGTCGGCTCGGCCAGCTCCGGGGTGCGCAGCACCGCGTAGTCGACCTGGAAACCGGCCGCCTGCAGCGCGGCCGTCGCATCGGCCTCGATCTGCGCGCGCGACTGGCCAGCCACATACCCTTCGCGCATGCCCAGCAGGGTGCGGTGAAGGGCGGTCGCGACCGGACGCTGTTCGGCGCTCAGGTACTGGTTGCGCGAACTCTTGGCCAGGCCATCCTCGTCGCGCACGATCTCCGCCCCCACGATCTGGATCGGGAACGACAACTCGGCCACCATCTGCCTGATCACGGCCAGCTGCTGGTAGTCCTTGCGGCCGAACACCGCCACGTCCGGCTGCACCTGCAGGAACAGGCGCGCCACCACCGTGCACACGCCATCGAAGTGGCCCGGGCGGCTGGCGCCCTCCAGCACTTCGCTCACGCCCGGGGCGTGCATCTGCGTGGTCTTGTCCACGCCCAGCGGGTACATCGCCTCCACGCTGGGCAGCCACACGGCATCGCAGCCGACCTGCTCCAGCCCGGCCACATCGGCCTCGGGCGTGCGCGGGTAGCGACTGAAGTCTTCATTGGGGCCGAACTGGGTCGGGTTGACGAAGATGCTCGCCACCACCTTGTCGGCGTACTGGCGCGCCAGGGTCACCAGCGAATGATGGCCGCCATGCAGGTTGCCCATGGTCGGCACCAATGCCACGCGCAGGCCTTCGCGCTTCCACTGGCCGATCTGCTCGCGCAGTGCGCCGAGCTCGTTGAAGGTCTGGATCATTGGGCGTAGGCGTGCTGTTCGTCAGGGAAGCTGCCGTCGCGCACGGCGTCGGCATAGGCGCGGGTGGCACCGGCCACCGAACCGCCTTCGGCAAGGAAATCCTTGACGAACTTCGGGCGGCGATGACCGCTGTCCAGGCCGAGGAAATCATGCAGCACCAGCACCTGGCCATCGCACTGCGGGCCGGCGCCGATGCCGATGGTCGGCACGTCCACCGCCGCCGTGACTTCGGCAGCGACCGGGGTCGGCACGCATTCGAGCACCATGATGCTGGCACCTGCGGCGGCCACGGCCCTGGCATCTTCCACCAGCTGGCGCGCGGCATCGCCACGGCCCTGGATCTTGAAGCCACCCAGGCGCAGCACCGACTGCGGGGTCAGGCCCAGATGCGCGCAGACCGGGATCTCGCGCTCGACCAGATAGCGGATGATGTCGACCTTGAAGCCGGCACCTTCGATCTTGACCATCTCGGCACCGGCCTGCAGCAGCTGCAGCGAGGCATCCAGCGCGCGTTCGGGCGTAGCGTCGGCGCCAAACGGCAGGTCGGCCACCAGCAGCGCACGCTGCAGTACGCGGGCCACGGCGCGGGTGTGGTAGACCATGTCGGCCACGGTCACCGGCAGGGTCGAATCATGGCCCTGCACGACCATCCCCAGCGAATCGCCGATCAGGATCAGGTCAACGCCGTTTGCGTCAAAAGTGCGGGCAAAGCCGGCGTCGTAGGCGGTCAACATGACCAGCTTCTGGCCATTGCGCTTGGCCTCGGCCAGGGCGGGAACGGTCCAGGGCTTGCTGTCTGCGTGGGTGCTCATGTGCTGATAACCGGGGGAGATAACCCGGGCATTATCACTCTATCGGCGCGATCCCGCAGGCATCCACCCGCATCACTGCATCCCGCACGCGTCCATGGCCGGGAATGGCCAGATCCGGTGCGATTTCGGCCAGTGGCACCAATACGAAGGCACGCTCGTGCAGGTACGGGTGCGGCACCTGCAGCCCGGGCTGGTCGAGTTCCTGCGCGCCGTACAGCAGCAGGTCCAGGTCCAGCGCGCGCGGGCCCCAGTGCACCGCCGGATCACGCACGCGGCCGAAGCGCTGCTCCAGTGCCAGCATCGCCTGCAGCAGCTCATCGGCTGGCAGCGCGGTATCGACCGCGGCCACCGCATTGACGAACGGCGGCTGGTCTTGGTTGCCCCAGGCCGGCGTGGCATACAGGCGCGAGGCCTGCTGCAGGCGGGTCCCGGGCAGCTCGTCCAGCGCGGCAATTGCCGCGCCGACGGTCTCAGCCGCGTCGCCGAGGTTGGCGCCGAGGCCGATCCAGGCAAGGGTCATCGCTTACTCGCCCGCCGCACCGGCCGGGGCACCCGGGCGACGACGACGGCGGCGACGCTTGCGCGGTGCTCCGCTTTCGTCATCTCCCTCTTCGCTGTGCATCGCATCCAGCGACGACTCCAGTTCGCGCCCGGACTGCGCCTGCGCCTCGCGCCAGAACTCGACATCGGCGGCGTGCTCGGCCGAAGCCACCTGGCGCAGGCTGAGGAAATCGAACGCAGCACGGAAGCGCGGATGGGTCAGGGTGCGGAACACGCGCTTGCGCTGGCGCGAGCCGAAACGCGACTGCAGCAGCCAGATCTCCTGCATCGGCAGCGAGAAGCGGCGCGGCAGCGCGATGGTGCTCAGCTGCTGCACGGTCACACGGTCGGCGGCACGCCGCTGTGCCTCTTCCGGTGCCACGCCCTGCTTGAGCAGGGTCGCCTGCGCGCGGCAGTAGGCCGGCCACAGCAGCAGCGCGAACAGGAACGCCGGCGAGACCGGCTCGTCATTGGCAACGCGCGCATCGGTGTTGGCCAGGCCCTCGACCAGCATGCGGCGCAGCGCGCCGGTGCGGTTGGACTTGAGCGCCTTGGCACTTTCCGGGAACAGCACATCCAGCAGGCCGTAGCGCTCCAGGCCTTCGAAGCTGGCCACGCCATGCCCGGACAGGAACAGCTTGAGCACTTCCTCGAACAGGCGCGCCGGCGCGGCTTCGTTGAGCAGGCCAGCCAGATGCGGAATCGGCGCGGCGGTGCCCTCTTCGATCTGGAAACCGAGCTTGGCCGCCAGGCGCACCGCGCGCAGCATGCGTACCGGGTCCTCGCGGTAGCGCTGCTCGGGGTCGCCGATCAGTTTCATCAGGCGTGCCTGCACGTCTTCGAAGCCGCCGGTGTAGTCACGTACCGAGAAATCCTCGATGGCGTAGTACAGCGCGTTGCAGGTGAAGTCGCGGCGGACGGCATCGTCTTCGATGGAGCCGTACACGTTGTCGCGCACGAGCATGCCGTTTTCCATCTCGCGGTCGCCGCTGCCGTCGTCGCTGTTGGCACGGAAGGTGGCCACTTCGATGATCTCGCGGCCGAATACCACGTGGGCCAGGCGGAAGCGGCGGCCGATCAGGCGGCAGTTGCGGAACAACTGCTTGACCTGTTCGGGCGTGGCGTCGGTGGCCACGTCGAAATCCTTGGGTTGGCCATTGACCAGCAGGTCACGCACCGCGCCGCCGACAAGGTAGGCGCCGAAGCCGGCATCGCGCAGGCGATAAAGCACGCGCAGGGCGTTCGGGCTGATGTCCTTGCGGGAGATCGTGTGCTGGTCGCGCGGGATGACGCGCAGGCTGAACGGTGATGTAGCAGAGGAAATGATGTTGGCGCTTCCGGTTGAAGTTTCGGGATTGCCCAATGGCATCGAGGTACATATACTAGCGCTCCTGCCTCGGCAGCGACACAGTTACGCTCCCTTCGTCTAGTGGTTAGGACGTGGCCCTCTCAAGGCTAAAACAGGGGTTCGAGTCCCCTAGGGAGCGCCAGTCGCCGCAGCAGGAACCGAAAAAGCCCGCCTCGTGCGGGCTTTTCTGTTTTCCGGGATTGCCGATGGTTGCGGTCGGCTTGGTCGCGTTGGCGCCTCCCTGTTCCTGCGCGGGAGGGGGCGGCCCCCCCTTTTCTGGACACGCAAAAGCCCATCCATGGTGCTCGATGGCGCCATCCATGGCGCCAACGGTCCAGAAAAGGGGGGCCCGCCCCCTCCTGACAGTTTCCCGCGACCGCGGCAGTAAGCGCTCTTCGTCTCCCGCCGCATGTTCCATCCCGACGCGCCAACCTGCATCCGCCACCCGCGATGTGTCGAGAGGTGGCAGACCAGCCGCTCCAGGACCGTTGGCGCCATGGATGGCGCCATCGAGCCCCCAGGGATGGGTTTACGGCGTGTCCTGGAGCGGCTGGTCTGCCACCTCCCCACGGAAGAGTGAGGCGCTGAAACCCAGGCTGGGACGTCAGCCTTCCATCTGCTCCAGTTCCTTGCCCTTGGTCTCGCGCACATGGCGGACGACGAAGAAGATCGAGAGGATCGCTGCGACCGTATAGATGCCGTAGGCCCCGGCCAGGCCGATGCCGGCCAGCAGCATCGGGAAGGTCACGGTGATCGCGAAGTTCGAGGTCCACTGTGCCGCGCCGGCCACTGCCAGTGCCGGGCCGCGGATCTGGTTCGGGAACATCTCGCCCAGCATCACCCACATCACCGGGCCCCAGGACATGTTGAAGAACACCACGTAGACGTTGGCCGCGACCAACGCGAGCCGGCCCATGCCATCGGACAGCTGCAGGCGGCCCTCGGCCAGGCTGCCACTGGCAAAGGCCACCACCATCAGCACCAGCGCCACCGACATACCGACTGAACCGACCCACAGCAGCGGCTTGCGGCCGATGCGGTCGATCAGCAGCACGGTCAGCAGGCAGGCCCCGATGCTCAGTGCACCCGACAGCACGTTGATCAGCAGCGCATCGCTTTCCGAGAAGCCGACCGCCTGCCACAGCACCGCGCCGTAGTAGAACACCACGTTGATGCCGACCAGCTGCTGGAACATGGCCAGGCCGATGCCGACCCAGAGGATCGGGCGCAGCCGGCCGGTGGCCTTGTCGCGCAGATCACCAAAGCGCGGCTTGTGCTGGTCGTGCGCCAGGCTGGCTTCGATCTCGGCCTGCTTGGCCGCCGCCGCGCCGTCGCCGTACAGCCGGGCCAGCACCGCCCTCGCCTGCGCCTGCCGCCCCTTCAGCACCAGGAAGCGCGGGCTCTCCGGAATCACCAGCAACAGCAGCAGGAACAGCCCGGACGGCAGCGCCTGCATCCAGAACATCCAGCGCCAGGCCTCGTGGCCCAGCCACAGGGGCTCGGTTGACGCTCCCGCTGCGCGGGCCAGCAGGTAGTTGCTGAGGAAGGCGGCGAACAGCCCGCAGATGATCGCCATCTGCTGCACCGTGGCCAGGCGGCCGCGATAGCGTGCCGAGGCCACTTCGGCAATGTAGGCCGGCGACATCACGCTGGCTGCACCCACGGCAAAGCCGCCGAGCACGCGCGCGGCGATGAACAGCCAGGAGGCATGGGCGGCGCCGGCGCCCAGCGCCGAGACCAGGAACATCAGCGCCGAGACGATCAGTACGCCGCGGCGCCCCAGGCGATCCCCCAGCCAGCCGGCCAGGAAGGCGCCGATCGCGCAGCCCAGCAGCATCGAAGCAACTTCGAAACCCAGTGCCGCTTCGCTGGAGTTGAAGGCCTGGCGCAGGCCATCGACCGTGCCATTGATGACACCACTGTCGAAACCGAACAGGAATCCACCGAGGGTGGCCACGCAACTGATCAGGACGATGAACGCGGTGTTCTCACCGCCGTGCGGGGCGGTGCCGGTCTGGGCTTGGGACATGGACGATCCTGCTGGAAAGGGAATTCGGCCACCCCTGCGGCCGATGGCCCGCAGCGTCGCACAGGCTCGGCCGTGCCGCCAATGGCCGCAGTGGTCGCGCCTGCCAGACGCCCGTTTTCCGTCCCGCGCCGACACCGGGGGCCAACCTGTTCTAGAATTGTCAGGTTCAGGAATCGATCCACCCCCAGCCCATGCCCTTTGTCGTCACCGAAAACTGCATCAAGTGCAAACACACCGATTGCGTGGAAGTGTGCCCCGTGGATTGCTTCCACGAAGGCCCGAACTTCCTGGTGATCGACCCGGATGAGTGCATCGACTGCACCCTCTGCGAGCCGGAGTGCCCGGTCAACGCGATCTTCCCGGAGGACGACGTCCCCGCCGGGCAGGAAGGCTTCGTCGCCCTCAATGCCGAACTGGCAAAGGAATGGCCGGTGCTGACCGTGCGCAAGGATCCGCCCGCCGACGCCGGCGAATGGGACGGCAAGCCGGACAAGCTGAAGCTGCTGGAGCGCTGAGAAGCGCCCACTGCGGCAACGGAAAAGGGCGCCGAGGGCGCCCTTTTCTGTTCTTCGGCAGATGCCAACCGCGTGATCCGGTAGGTGCCAACCTTGGTTGGCACAGAAGCGCCGACCAAGGTCGGCCCCTACCCGGGCACGTGCGGACCTGGGCCCGCACCCACCCGACCGGCTCTTACTGGGCCAGCTTCGCCTTCAGTGCGGCAATCAGCTTGACCGGCGCTTCGGCAGTGGCCGGCAGGCCACGCGGGTCGACCGCGGAGATGTAGGCGCCGGCATCGACCGCGACCACGCGGACCAGGAAGTTGCTGCCTTCGTAGGCCACGTCGTACGAGCCCAGCAGCTGCGCGCGGCTGGCGATGGTCACGCCCGCCACGCCTTCCAGCGCGCTACCGACCTTGGCGAAGGCTTCATCCTTGCCGCCGGCGATGGTGAAACCGGTGTTGCCCACGGCCGGGGCCGCAGCCACCGGCGCCGCCGGCTTGGTCGCCGAAGCAAGCGTCGGCACCTTGTTGTCGGAGGTGGCGTTGGGCAGGTTCAGGTCCGGCGGCACTTCCAGCGGACGCATTTCCGGGGCCAGGGCGTAGTCGCCCTTGACGCCACGCTTGAAGCAACCGGTGGTGCCGGCCGCGACAGCTACAGCAAGCAGGGCGTAGGACAGCACGCGGACGGTGGAAACGGATTGACGCATGTGAATCTCCTGGGTCAGACCAAGACGGAAGGTCAGTGGCTGGAAAGGGCTTCGAGGGCGGCGATGTCGCCGGCAAGATGGTCGGCAGCCGGATGATGCGCCGCCGACAGCGGCAGCAGCGGCAGGCGCAGGTCGTGGCCGATGCCGATGCGGCGCAGCAGCGCCTTGACCGGAATCGGGTTCGGCTCGACACCGCAGAAGTCGTGGAATGGCTGCAGGCGCGCATCCCACGACCCGGTGGCTTCGTGGTCATGGGCGGCGGCCAGCTCGCACATGCGGCGGTAGGCGCCGGGCAGCACGTTGGAACCGACCGAGACCAGGCCGTCGATACCGGCCTGGATCGAGCGCGCGGCCGTGCCGTCATCGCCACTGAGCACCGCGAACTGCGGGCTGCGCAGCGCCAGCAGCGCCTGCACCCGGCCGGTGTCGCCCACCGCTTCCTTGATGCCGACGATGTTGGGATGGCGGGCCAGTTCGGCCACGGTCTCCGGCTGCATGTCGCAACCGGTGCGGCCGGGCACGTTGTACAGCACCACCGGCAACCCGCCCTGGTCGGCAACCGCGCGGTAGTGCGCGATCAGGCCGGCCTGGGTCGGCCGCACGTACGGCGGGGTAACCACCAGCGCATGGCTGGCACCCAGCGCAGCGGCGCGGCGGGTCTGTGCGATGGTTTTGGCCGTACCCGACAGGCCGGTACCGGCCATGACCGGGATGCGGCCGCCGATGCGCTCGACCGCGCTGGCCAGCAGCAGGTCGTACTCGGCATCGGTGAGGGTCGCCGCTTCGCCGGTCGAGCCGGCTACGACAACGCCATGGACGCCACCTTCCAGTTGCAGGTGCAGCAGGCGCTGCCAACCGTCGGGATCGAGGGCGCCGTCGGCCCGGAACGGGGTCGCCAGCGCGGTGATGAGGCCGGAAAGGGACAAGGACGTGCTGCTCTTGGCTGGGAAGGGAAAACGCCCGCCACGAAAGGCCGGGGGCGACCTGAATGTTACTTGCGGCGCGAAAGCACGGGCAAGTATGCTGGACACCGGTGGATCCCCGCCTCTGGCGGGCATTCAGACTAACGCATGCATTACCCGGAATCGCCTTGACCGACACCACCCCGCGCCCCGCGCCGAGCGAAAACCACCTCCTGATCAACGCCTATACGACGCATCCGGAGTCTCCCCTGCTGTCCGTCACCCGCCGCATCGCCGACAGCGGCTGCAACCTGGTGGACGCGCGCCTGGCCACGGTCGGCCGCGATGTCTCGGTCACCGCCCTGGCCACCGGCTCCTGGGACTCGGTGGCCAAGCTGGAAGCGATGCTGACCCGACTGGAGCGCGAGGAAGGCCTGAAGCTGGTCTGGTACCGCACCGCTGCCAAGCAGGCGCAGTCCAACCTGCTGCCGTACATCGTCGAAGTGATCGCCGCCGACAAACCGGGCATCCTGTTCCAGCTGGCCGATTTCTTCGACCGCCAGGGCATCACCATCGAGAACCTGCAGAGCACGCGCTACCGCGCCATGCAGACCGGTGCGGAAATGTTCAGTGCGCAGGTCACCATCGGCGTGCCGGCCAACATGCACATCGCCGCGCTGCGCGACGATTTCCTTGAATTCTGCGACCACCTGAACCTGGACGCGATCATGGACCCGATGAAGTTCTGAATGAATTCCTGATTTTTCGCGCGTCCCTCACGGGCGCGTGGCGTTTCATGCAATTGTCGTAGAAAGAACCCAGGCTCGACAGAAGGACCTCATGAACAACGGCGACACCCTGGACAGCACCACCCTCTCCCTGCCGCTGGCCCTGTCCGGTGGCGACCAGGCCACCCTCGGCGATTACGCCGGCCACTGGCTGGTGCTGTACTTCTATCCCAAGGACAGCACCCCCGGCTGCACCACCGAAGGCATCGACTTCAACGCGCTGCTGCCGAAGTTCCGCAAGGCCGGTGCGGTCGTGCTCGGTGTCTCCCGCGATTCGGTGAAGTCGCACGACAACTTCTGCGCCAAGCAGGGCTTCAACTTCCCGCTGGTCAGTGATGGCGACGAAGCGCTGTGCAGCGCCTTCGACGTGATCAAGATGAAGAACATGTACGGCAAGCAGGTACGTGGCATCGAACGCAGCACCTTCCTGATTTCCCCCGACAGCCGCATCGTGCAGTCCTGGCGCAAGGTCAAGGTTGCCGGCCATGCCGATGCCGTTCTCGCCGAACTGAAGGCCTCCCAGTCCAAGTGAGTCCCACTGCCTACTGTGTCTGCCATCACCCTGCCCTGCGGCAGGCCGTGATGGTTTTTCCCTGTCCGTAACCAGGAATCGACGATGACCCGAGGCAAGCGCATCTACGTGCTGGATACCAACGTGCTGATGCACGATCCCACCGCGCTGTTCAAATTCGAGGAGCACGACGTCTACCTGCCCATGCAGGTGATCGAGGAGCTGGACAACGGCAAGAAGGGCACATCCGAAGCGAGCCGCAACGCCCGCCAGGTGAGCCGCTTCCTCAACGAGCTGGTGCAGGCGTCCGGCCTGGACAACCTGGCCGACGGCATTCCGCTGCAGCGCCCCAATGGGCTGCAGCTGCGCGGCAAGCAGAGCGCCGGCAAGCTGCGCTTCCAGACCAGCCATTTCGACGCGGGCAAGAGCTTCGGCAAGGTGATCCCGGACAACGCCATCCTCGGCGCGATCCTGGCCCTGAAGGAAGAAACCCCGGACCTGCCGGTGGTGTTCGTTTCCAAGGACATCAACCTGCGGATCAAGGCGGCGATCGCCGGCATCGTGTCCGAGGACTACGAGAACGATCGCGCGCTGGACGATTTCAGCCTGCTCTACACCGGCGCCACCGAGCTGCCGGAAGACTTCTGGAAGCGCCACGGCGAAGACCTGCGCAGCTGGAGCGACAAGGGCCGTACTCATTACGAAATCCAGGCACTGGACGGCGAAGAGTGGTATCCGAACCAGTACGTCTACCTGCCCGGCGAAGATGAAGTCGAGCTGCGCGTCAGCCGCGTGGTCGGCGACGGCAAGGTGGTGCTGTCGCTGGTCGACGATTTCCGCCATGGCAGCCATGCCGTGTGGGGCATCAGTGCACGCAACCGCGAGCAGAACTTCGCGCTCAACGCGCTGATGGATCCGGAGATCGACTTCGTCACCCTGCTCGGCACCGCCGGCACCGGCAAGACCCTGCTGGCACTGGCTGCCGGCCTGGCGCAGACGATGGACCAGCAGCGCTACCGCGAGATCATCATGACCCGCGCCACGGTCAGCGTCGGCGAGGACATCGGCTTCCTGCCCGGCACCGAAGAAGAGAAGATGACGCCGTGGATGGGCGCGCTGACCGACAACCTGGAAGTGCTGACGCACAACCAGGAAGGCGGCACCTGGGGCCGCCAGGCGACCAACGACCTGCTCGCCAGCCGCATCAAGATCCGCTCGATGAACTTCATGCGCGGCCGCACCTTCCTGTCGCGCTACCTGATCCTGGACGAGGCGCAGAACCTCACCCCGAAGCAGATGAAGACCTTGATCACCCGTGCCGGCCCCGGCACCAAGATCGTCTGCCTGGGCAACGTCGAGCAGATCGACACCCCGTACCTGACCGAGACCACCTCGGGCCTGACCTACGCGGTGGATCGCTTCAAGAACTGGCCGCACAGCGCGCACATCACCCTGCGCCGTGGCGAGCGTTCGCGCCTGGCCGACTACGCTTCGGAGGTATTGTGAGCCGCTGCACCCGACTGCTGCTGCCCACGGCTGCGATCGCCCTCGCAGCCGCGCTGGGTGCCTGCACCACCACGCGCGGCCCGGCCAGCGTGCCGACCGCCGAGCGTACCGGACAGTCCTGGGTGGTCACCCGCCCGATCATCGCCGCGCAGGTGCTAGACACCTGCTCACGCCCCAGCCCCGGCCGCGAGGCCGGGCGGGTCAGCGGCTACTGGGCGCCCAGCCGGCAACAGGTCGACCAGCTGGAAGCGAAGCTGTCCTCGCTGGAAGCGCAGGTGCCGAAGGTGCTGGACTTCGATCGCCAGTACGTCGGCATCGAAAGTGCCGGCAAGCGGCTGATCTACATCAACGCCTTCCACCTGCCCGACGACAGCGGCGTCAATCCGGCCCGTGAAGCGATCCGCGTCTGCGATGGCGGTGCACAGTTCTGGGGCGCCGTGTTCGACCCGGCCAGCAACACCTTCAGCGAGCTGCAGTTCAACGGCGGCTTCGGCGGGCCCTGAGGGGCCCTGCCGATGGGAATACGCCTGCCCACCTGGGTCTGGATCGGTGCGGTTGCGCTCTCGTGCGTGGCCGGCATGGTCAACGTGGTCGGTTTTCTGGGTTTCGAGCATCAGGCGGTCAGCCACATGACCGGCAGCACCAGCCAGCTGGGCATGGCGCTGGCCCAGGGCGACTGGCGTGCGGTCGGGCATCTGTGGGGCCTGCTGATCGCCTTCTCGCTGGGCGCCATGCTCAGCGGCCTGTTGATCCAGGACAGCGCCCTGCAGCTGGGGCGTCGTTACGGCGTTGCGCTGGCGCTGGAATCGGCGCTGCTGCTGGTGGCCATTCCGCTGTTCGAACAGCACCAGATCTGGGGCGCACTGGCCGCCGCCATGGCCTGCGGCCTGCAGAATGCGATGGCCACCACCTTCAGCGGCGCAGTGGTGCGCACCACCCACCTCAGCGGCATGTTCACCGACCTCGGCATCGGCCTGGGCCACCTGCTGCGTGGGCTGCCGCTGCAGGTTCGCCGACTGACCCTCAGCGGGTTGATCATCAGCGGCTTCCTCGCCGGTGGCATCCTCGGCGCCTGGTTGTTCATGCGCTGGCAGTACGACGCCCTGCTCGCCCCCGCCCTGCTGACCGGCCTGACCGGGCTGGGCTATGTGGTGTACCAGCAGTGGGCGCGCTGGCGGCATTGAGTCAAGGACATCCACGCATGGCGCGGAGCTACCCTCCCCAGCGGGACCACGGCACAATCGCTGGATGAGCCCGACTACTCCCGTATCCGCCCTCACCATCGCCGGCTCCGACTCCGGCGGTGGTGCTGGAATCCAGGCCGACCTGAAGGCGTTCGCCGCACATCGCGTGCATGGCCTGTCGGCGATCGCCGCGCTGACCGCACAGAACACCCGCGGCGTGACCGCCGTGCACGTGCCGCCGGTCGACTTCCTGCGTGCGCAGCTGGAGGCCTGTTTCGATGATTTCGATATCCACGCGGTGAAGCTCGGCATGCTGGCCAACGCCGAGGTGATCAACGTCGTTGCCGACACACTGCAGCGCCATCGCCCACCGCACGTGGTGCTGGACCCGGTGATGGTCGCCACCAGTGGCGCACGCCTGCTGGAAGACAGCGCCCTGCAGGCGATGCGTGAGCGCCTGATTCCCCTTGCCACGCTGATCACCCCGAACACACCGGAAGCAGAACTGCTGGTCGGGCGGAACATCGGCAACGGTAACGATGCCGAGCAGGCCGCCTCCGCCCTGCTCGACCTCGGTGCCGGCGCCGTTCTGCTCAAGGGTGGCCATCTGCATGAGGGCAACCGCGTGATCGACCGCTACTTCGACGGCGTCAGCAGCGAAGAATTCATCCACGCCCGCCTGCCGCTGGATGCGCACGGCACTGGCTGCACGCTGGCCTCTGCCATTGCCGCGCAGCTGTGCAACGGCCTGAGCCTGGCCAATGCCTGCGAGGCCGGCATCGACTATGTCGCGCGCGGGCTGCAGAGGGGCTACGCCCCCGGCCGCAGCGAGGTGCTGGTGCTCGATCACTTCGGCGCGGCACCGCACGCATGAGCCTGACGCCGGACACGCTTGCCGTGCAGTGCGAGGATGGCCATCGCTACGAGGTGATTGCCTGCGTGCCTGCGCAGCCCATCGCGCGCCTGCTGTGGCTGCCGGCACTGGGCGTGGCCGCGCGCCACTACCTGCCGCTGGCACAGGCACTGGCCGCCAGGGGGGTGGCGGTCTACCTGCATGAGTGGCGCGGCAACGGCAGCAGCTCGCTGCGCCCGTCACGTACGCAGGACTGGGGCTATCGCGAGGTACTCGAACAGGATCTGCCGGCCAGCCAGGCCGTGCTGGCCGCCGCGGATGATGAAACTGGCCCGCTGCCCTGGATCATCGGCGGCCACAGCCTGGGCGGACAACTGGCCTGCGTGCATGCCGGCCGCGCTCCGCAACACTTCAACCGGCTATGGCTGGCGGCCAGTGGCTCGCCGTTCTGGCGCGGCTTCCCCCCACCGCGCGGCTGGCTGCTGCCGTTGGTCTACCGCTTCCTGCCGTGGATCGCGCAGCGCCAGGGCGTGCTGCATGGTCGGCGCCTCGGCTTCGGTGGCACCGAAGCGCGCGGACTGATCGCCGACTGGGCGCGCGTTGGCCTGAACAACCACTACGCTGCTGTCGGCATGGATGAAGACCTGGATGCACAGATGGCGCGCGTGCACGGCAGCGCTCAGGCGGTGCTGATGGAACATGACTGGCTGGCACCGACCGGCTCGATGCGCACGCTGCTGGCGAAGCTGCCGAATGTGGACGCGCAGCTGCGCGTGCTGTCCGCGCAGGAACTGGGCACGCGTGCCGATCATTTCGCCTGGCTGAAAGCTCCGGACGCCGTGGCTGACTGCTTTTTCATTCAGTTGGGTGAAAATTTTCACAAAACTGTTGACGGTGCGCGCCGACATCCGCATAATTCCGCTCCTGTCGCAGGGCGCCCGTAGCTCAGTTGGATAGAGTACCTGGCTACGAACCAGGCGGTCGGGAGTTCGAATCTCTCCGGGCGCACCACTCGACAGGTTTCCAGCATCCGCCGCTGGAAATGCAGTAAAATTTGGCAGTAAGTTGATTGTGTACCGCGCGCCCGTAGCTCAGTTGGATAGAGTACCTGGCTACGAACCAGGCGGTCGGGAGTTCGAATCTCTCCGGGCGCACCATACACAGTCAGCACAACAAGTTTATGTAATTGGCGCCCGTAGCTCAGTTGGATAGAGTACCTGGCTACGAACCAGGCGGTCGGGAGTTCGAATCTCTCCGGGCGCACCATTACACCGAAACAGCAGGCCTCGGCCTGCTGTTTTTTTATGTGTGTTTTTCGGCAGGGCTGCGCCCTGCACCTGCAGATGCTTCAAGCCAAGGCAACGGCAACAGCAACAGCAACAGCAACGGCAAAAGCTGGCATTCCGTGGGTTGGCGGGGCGGTGTCGGAGTGCGGGGACGCCGTGAACCCATCCCTGGGGGCTTGGCCGCGGCATCCATGCCGCGGACACCCCGCACTCCGACACCGCCCCACCTCTGACAGATTTCAGCGATCTGATGGATCCACGCCATGCGTGGATGAATCTCCATCGAATTCGAATATTTCGACAATTGATTGAACAGCATCCACGCATGGCGTGGATCTACCGTGTCGACCAAGGTCGACACCTACCAGAGCAGTACGCCGTTCCGACAGATCGCGGAAAACTGTCGAAGGCGGGGTGGGTCCGGTTGCGGGAGTGTCCGCGGCATGGATGCCGCGGCCAAGCCCCCACGGACGGGTTTACGGCGTCTCCCGCAACCGGACCCACCCCGCCTCCCCGCAGAAAACCAGCTTCTGCTGTTGCTGTTGCTGTTGCTCCAGCCCGTAGCGGGTGCAGGGCGCAGCCCTGCCAAACCCCCTACCCCCTGGCCATTGCCTGCCACCACTGCGACAGCAGCTCCGGCCTGCGCAGGCGCTCGCGCCACCAGCGCAGTGCCGCGCCATCCTCACCCGTGCGCCAGGCCAGCCAGAAGGTCTCTTCCGGCTTGTGTTCCTCCACCTCGCGGATCACCAGCTGGCCGCGCGCCACCGCCGCGCGCGCGCACGGCTCGGGCAGGAAACCGAAGCCGACACCCTCGCACTGCAGCTTCAGCTTGCTGGCCATGTCCGGCACCGTCAGCATCTCCTGCCCCATCAACAGGCCAACCGTGCGCGGCAGCAGCCGCCGCGCCGAATCGGAAACGGCAATCGCGCAATGCTCGACCAGTTGCTCGCGACCCAGCACGCCCTCCACCGCGGCCAAGGGATGGTTGGGCGCAACCGCGAACACGAACTCCACCGTGCCCAGCGGCTCGACCACATACCCACCGCCACTGGGGCCCTCGCCCGGTGCGCCCACCAGCAGGTCGGCACGTCTGTCGAGCAGCGCTTCCCAGGTGCCGGACAGTGCCTCGCCGATCAGCCGCAGCCGGGTCGGCGCCTCGGCCTCACGGAATGCGGCGATGTCAGGGCCCAGCAGCCAGGTCGGGAACACCGAATCCACCGCCAGGGTCAGCTCGGTCTCCCAGCCCGATGCCACCCGGCGCACCCGCAGCTCCAGTTCGCGGGCCGCGCGCAGAAGGTGCCGGCCCTCGTCCAGCAGGGCGCGGCCGGCCTCGGTCGGCTCGGCGCGCGGCCCGACCCGGTCGAACAGCTGCACGCCCAGGTCTTCTTCCAGCTTGGCCACGGTGTAGGAAATGGTCGAGGGCACCTTGTGCAGGGCCTTGCCGGCGCCGGCGAACGAGCCGCGGCGGTCAATGGCATCGAGGATCTGCAGGGCATCGAGGCTGAGCTTGAGCATTCGAATTTTTCGATGATGGCTGTCAAAACTATCCGTTTTTCAAACCCCGGGCGCAAGCGGATACTTCTCTCCAACGGGGAAACACGGCGGCTACCGCCCCACCCCGCCCCATCGAAACCATCGAACAAGGAAATTCCATCATGCTGCAGATCCGCAAGAGCGCTACCCGTGGCCTGGCCGAGCATGGCTGGCTGTCCTCCCGCCATACCTTCTCCTTCGCCAACTACTACGACCCCCGCTACGTCAGCTTCGGCCCGCTGCGGGTGATCAACGAAGACAAGGTGATTGGCGGCCAGGGCTTCGGCACCCACAGCCACAGCAACATGGAGATCGTTTCCTACGTGCTGGGCGGCGCGCTGGAGCACAAGGACTCGATGGGCACCGGCTCGGTGCTGCGCTACGGCGACGTGCAGCGCATGAGCGCCGGCAGCGGTGTCAGCCACAGCGAGTTCAACCACTCGGCCGACGAGACCGTGCACTTCCTGCAGATCTGGATCTTCCCGGATGCGGAGAACATCACCCCGTCCTACGAGGAGACCCACTTCACACCGGACAGCAAGCGCGGCCAGCTGCGCCTGATCGCTTCGCCGGACGGTGCCGACGGTTCGCTGCGCATCCACCAGGATGCCCGCATCTTCGCCACCATCCTCGATGGCGGCCAGAAGCTGCACCATGCGCTCGGCAACGGTCGTGGCGCCTACGTGCAGGTGGCCCGTGGCCAGTTGCAGGTGAACGGCATCACCCTTGAAGCCGGTGATGCGCTGCAGGTCAGCGACGAAGCGCAGCTGACCCTGGAAAACGGCAACGACGCCGAAGTGCTGGTGTTCGACCTGCCGCTGTAACGGCAACGCCCGCGATGCTGGATGGCATCGCGGGCACATTGCTGTAGATCCGCGTCAGAACTTGTAGTTCAAGGTCAGCCGCACGTTGCGCGGCTCGCCCCAGGTGTAGGTGCTGTACCAGCTGAAGATGGTGTAGTAACGCTTGTCGAGCAGGTTGTTGACGTTGAGCGTGGCCGACAGGCGATCGTTGAATTCATAGCGCGCCATCGCATCGAGCAGCCAGTAAGGCTGGGTGCGATGCACCACCTTGGCCTGCGTGGCCGGATTGGTGATCTCGCCGAAGGTCGAATCCTGCCAGCGCGCACCACCGCCCAGCGTCAGTCCCTGCCAGGCACCGCGCAGGCGGTAGCTGGAGTGCAGGCTGAACTGGTTCTCCGGTTCCAGCGTGGTCACCTTGGTGCCCGCCTGGCGCGCGATCTTGTGCGAGAACCCACCCTGCACCTGCCAGCCCTCGGCCAACTGGCCCGACATTTCCAGCTCGTAGCCCTTGGTCCGCACGCCCATCAAGGCGCGATAGGCATCCTGCCCATCCGGTGTCTTGCCACCGGTGGGCTGGGCGAAGTTGTCCTGGTCAAGCTGGAACAGCGCTGCACTGGCGTTGAAGCGGCCATCGAGGAACTCGGCCTTCAGGCCCATTTCGTAGCTGCGGCCTTCCAGCGGATCCAGCGCCTTGCCCTGCTCGTCACGCTCGCCCTGCGGCTTGAAGATGGTGCTGTAGCTGGCGTACACCGAATAGTGCTCGCCGAGGTCGTAGACCACGCCGGCGTACGGCACGAACACGCCGGTCTCGCGCGTCTGCGGCGAGCGGTAGCTGGCCAGGCGGCTGCCAACGATCACCTTCAGCGGATCGGCCAGGTCAAAACGGCCGACCACGTACAGGCCGTTCTCACGGGTCACTTCGTTGTTGTCGTAGCTGCGCTGCCATTGCGGCTCGGCGATGTCGCCGTCCCAGCGGCGATAGTCCGGCACTGTATCGGGGAAACCATCCTGTGGGCCGTAGCCGGTATTGGTCCAGCGCTTGCGCGAGGCACTGCCGCCGATCACCAGCTCATGCGCGCGGCCGAACAGGCCGAAATGCCCGCTCACATAGAAGTCGGCGGCGTTGCTGACCGTCTTTCCGACGTACTTGCCGAGCCACAGGCTGACGCCTTCTCCGGTCAACGGATCGGGATTGCCCGCGGCGGCACCGGCCAGCGCAGCGTCGTAACCGTTGACCTGGTGGTTGAGCTGCAGCTTGGCCACCCAGTCGTTGGAGAACGTATGCTCCAGCGTGGCAAAACCAGTGCGCACATACTGACGCCAGCCGGCCCAGCGTGCGCCGTTGTTGAACGAGCGCGGCATGCGGTTGAAGTTGCCGGCACTGTCCAGCAGCGGAATACCGCCCCACGTCGAACCCTTCGGATCGCTGTCCATCGCATCGCCACCCACGGTCAGTAGCGTGCGCTCGCCCAGATCGGCTTCCAGCACTGCGTAGCCGACCTTGCTGGTGCGCTGGTAGTGGTCGAGGTTGGAATGCTTGTCTTCCCATGCCCCCACCGCGCGGCCGCGTACGCGGCCATCGGCAGTCAGCGGGCCACCGACATCGAGCTCGGCACGGTAGTCGTCCCAGCGGCCGACACCCAGCGAGGCGCTGCCAGCGAACTCCCTGCCCGGCTTCTTGCGCACCAGGTTGATGGTCGCGCCGGGATCGCCCATGCCGGTCAACAGGCCGGTAGCGCCCTTGAGCACTTCGATGCGGTCGTAGATGGCGGTGTCGCTGAGCGTGTTGCCGGCCGAATAGGCCGAGTCACGCGACATCGGGATGCCGTCGTACTGGAAGTTCTGCACGGCGAAACCACGTGCGTAGTACTCGGTGCGCTCGCTGTCGTAGGTGACGATGCTGATGCCCGGGGTCACCCGCATCACGTCGTCGATGCCGTGCAGGCCAAAGTCATCCATCTCCGCACGGGTGATCACGCTGATGGTCTGCGGTGTCTGCCGTGGCGTCAGCACCAGGCGGGTGGCGGTCGCGATGGTGCCAGGTGTGTAGGCGCCGCTGCCTTCGGTGATGGTACCCAGCTGGTTGGCGGTGACCTGCACGGTCTGCAGGGTCTGCGAGGCGGGCGTCTGCGTGGCCTTGTCGCCGTCATCGGTGGACTGCGCGGCGGCGATGCCACTGCTGGCCAGTGCGGTGATCAGCAGGCTCTGCGCGAGCGCCTGCGGCAGCAAGCGGCGACGCGGCAATGAGGACGGAAGACGGACAACGGGCACGTACTGCACGACAGGACCTCCACGATCGGGTGGGATCCTCTGGCGACGGCTGGAGGGGATGGGGATTCGGCCGGGTGGCCGCAGGCGCAGGAGTGTACTCCCCTGCGCCCCGGCTGTCGTGCGATGTGCTGTCGTGCGTCGCGATGACGCGGGATCAACCGCCGATGGTGGCGCAGGCCTCCAGGATCAGCGCACTCACCTCGACGGGCTTCGAGGCCAGCGAAGCATGGCTGGCGTCCAGTTCCAGCAGGCGCTTGGGCTGCATCCTGCCAGCCATGGCCTTCTGGTTCTCCGGCGCGATCATGCGGTCATGGCGGGACAACTGGTACCAGCTCGGCCGGTGCTTCCAGGCCGGGTCACTGACCGCATCGCCGAAGGTGCTGGCCAGCGGCGCCTTCTGGGTCACTGCCATCACCCGGCCTTCGTCGGCGCTCAGGTCCTGGCAGAAACTCTCATGGAATTTGTCCGCGCGCAGCCACAGGTAGCCGTCGCTGTCCGGTGCCAGATTCGGCGCGGCTTCCGGCAGATGCTGCTGGGTGATGCCGCCCGGGCTTTCGCCGGCATCCGGGGCAAAGGCCGCGATATAGACCAGCCCCTTCACGTTGGCCTCGTTGCCGGCCTGGCTGATCACTGCGCCACCATAGGAATGGCCGACCAGCAGCACCGGCCCGTCGATCTGCCGGATCATCTTCTGGGTGCGTCCTGCATCGTCGGCCAGCGAGGTGAGTGGCAGTTCCACCGCCTGCACGCGGTCATGGCCGTTGCGATGCAGTTCCAGGATCACCTTGGCCCAGTGTGCGGCCCCGCCCCAGAATCCATGGACGAGGAGGATGGTCGGTGTCGTGCTCATGTATGGATCTCCGGCAGCGGCCGGCGGAATGCCGACCGTGCAGCCACTGTCCGTGGGCGGCGTTAACCACTGGTGACGCAATCGGGTCACTGCAATCGTATGCGTCGTCCAATGTCATGCAGGGCACTTGCCGATCTCACGTGAAAACGTTTCCATGGGCGTTCCTCTGGAGCTTCGCACCGCGCATGACGCCTTCATCCCCGCTTGCCCAGCAGCACGCTACCCGTGCCGCCTTCTTCATTCCCGGATTCGCCACCGCCGCGTGGGCGCCGATGGTGCCCTACGCCAAGGCCAAGGCCGGGCTGTCCGACGCCAGCCTTGGCGCGGTGCTGCTGTGCCTGGGCCTGGGCTCGCTGCTGGCGATGCCTTTGGCGGGCGCACTGACCGGGCGACTGGGCTGCCGTCGGGTGATGGTCATCACCTGCGCCATGATGCTGTGCGCGCTGCCGCTGCTGGTACTGGCCCCTTCACCCATGGCACTGGGCGCGGCGCTGTTCGTGTTCGGCGCCGGCGTAGGGGCACTGGACTGTGCGATGAACATGCAGGCGGTGGCCGTCGAGCGCGATGCCGGGCGCGCGATGATGTCCGGCTTCCACGCCTTCTACAGCATCGGCGGCTTCGTCGGTGCCGGCTGCATGACCGGCCTGCTGATTCTCGGCACGCCGCTGTGGCTGGCCGCGCTGGTGTCGGTTGCCATACTGCTGCTGGTCGCAGCCTTGGCGGCCCCGCACTGGCGACCGCAGCGCATCCTGCATGAAGGCCCCCTGCTGGCACTGCCGCATGGCGTGGTGCTGTTCATCGGGGTGCTGGCGTTCGTGGTGTTCCTCGCCGAGGGCTCGATGCTGGACTGGAGCGCGGTGTTCCTGGCGGAAGTGCGGCAGGTGCCGCGCGACCAGGCGGGAGCCGGCTTCGCATTGTTCACGCTGGCGATGACCGCGATGCGCCTGTTCGGCGACGGCATCGTCGAGCGCCTCGGGCGAACGCGCACGATTGTCATCGGTGGCATCACCGCGGCCGCCGGTTTCGGCCTGGCCACGCTGGTAGCGTCGTTCCCGGTGGCGCTGGCCGGCTACGTCCTGGTCGGGCTGGGCTGCGCCAACATCGTGCCGGCGCTGTTCTCGATGGCCGGCCAGCAGCGGGTGATGCCGGAGAGCATCGCCATCACGGCGGTGACCACGCTGGGCTACGCCGGCATCCTCGCCGGTCCGGCCGCGATCGGCGCGCTCGCGCACGTGACCAGCCTCGGCTTCGCCTTCCTGTGCGTGGCCGCGTTGCTGCTCGGCGTGGCCGCGTCCGCACGCTCACTGGCACGCCGCCTGCCCTGACAGAAAAAGGGGACGGAGGGGATTAAGTCGTATCTGCCTCGGGTGTGCTGCAAACGACTTAATCCCCTCCGTCCCCTTTTTGTTCAACCGCGCGTCGGGGCCTTCACCGGCATATCCGCAGCGTCGTGCACCAGCCACTCAGCCTGCGCCGGCAGCTGCGGGGCCGGGCACGCGCTCTTCGGGTGGTGCTCGTCACGGGCCATCCAGTCATCGACCACGCCGGCCAGCAGGTCCAGCCGCAGCGGCAGGGTGATGTGGTCCTCGCCACGCATCTCGATGTAGTGCGCGCGCGGATTTGCCAGGGCCAGCTCGCGGCCCTGGCTGACCGGAATATGCTGGTCGCCCTGCCCGTGCAGCAGCAGCACGCAGGCGCGGGTATCAGCCAGCGCGCGTGCCACGTCCACCCGATCCAGATCGACATCGATGCGGCGGCTGGCGGCGGCGATCACCTGGTTGATGTCCTGGCCGCCGTAGCGCCAGCGCGCGTAGGACGCCACCGCCTGCGCCTTCAGGCCTTCCGGCTGCAACCCCATCAGGTGCGGGATCATCGTGCGGATCGCCACGCCGGCGTTGGCGAACGACTCCATCGCCACCACGCCAGCCACCTGGTCACCCAGCTTGTCGGCGGTGAACACCGCAGTGGCGGCGCCGTAGGAGACACCGAACAGGTACAGCGGTCCTATGATCTCGCCACGCGCGCGCAGCTCGCCGATCACATCGACGACGTCGTCGGATTCATAGGTGCCATAGCCGGACGGGCCTGCACCGGACTGGCCGTGGTTGCGCAGATCCAAGGTGACCACGCGGTAGCCAGATTCGGCCAGCTGCAGCGACCACGGCAGCATCGAATCGCCGTTCATCATCCAGCCGTGCAGCAGCACCACGGTGCCGCGTGGCGCCTGCGCGCGGAACGGCTGCGGCACGGCCAGGCTCAGCCCGGTATCCAGCGGCAGGCCGTTCTCGTGGCGCTGCGGCAGGTAGTGGTAGCGCGCACCGTAGTCACCCGGATCGAACACGCGCCAGAAGATCGGCACGCCATCACGGCCCGGTGCGAAGCCGTGGCGGTTGGGCAGTTCGGCGATGGCCGCGGCGATGCGCGGGCGATCGAGCAGGGTCGACACGCCACCTGGCGCGATCAGCCTGTCGGCGAGCGAGGTGGATGAGGCATTGATCGAGGAAGAGCATGCAGCCAGCCACAGGCCGGCGCACGCCAGCAACAGCAGCAGCAGGCGCTTCATATCACGTCATAGGGGCAAATCAGACAGGCTGGGACGTTAACGCCTCAATCGCCCTTCCATCTATCGCGCACGGATGACGGCTTGATGACAACGCAGGAACGATTCAGCTTGGTGCACAAGCTGTATCCGTTCAGTCATTGATCCGGATCAATGAACGCACGCGCACGATTGCCCACAGTGCCGCCATGCGCACCTCGCTCAAGCTCGCCATTGCCCTGGCCGCCACAGTGGCCGCCGCCTACGGCATCGCCCGCACCACGCCCTACTGGTTCGCACCGCGACAGACGGCGCAGGTCGACATCCACGATCCAGCCCTGATCACGCATGGGCAATACCTGTCGCGCGCCGCCGACTGCGCGGCCTGCCATACCGCGCCTGGCGGCAAGCCGTTCGCCGGTGGCCTCGGCATGCAGACGCCGATGGGCACGATCTACTCGACCAACATCACGCCCGACCCCGAAACCGGTATCGGCAGCTACGACTACGCCGACTTCGAGCGCGCGGTGCGCCGCGGCATCCGTCATGACGGCCAGCCGTTGTATCCGGCGATGCCATATGCCTCCTACGTGATTGCCAGCGACGCCGAGATAAAGGCGCTGTACGCCTACTTCATGGGCTCGGTGCAGCCGGTAAGGCAGGACAACGCCGACAGCACGATTCCATGGCCGGCCAACATGCGCTGGCCGCTGGCGTGGTGGCAGCTGCTGTTCGCACGCCCGCGCAGTTTCAGCCCGGACCCGTCGCTGGATGCCGGCCAGCAGCGCGGTGCCGAGCTGGTGGAAGGCCTGGCCCACTGCGGTGCCTGCCACACGCCACGCGGCCTGGCGTTCCAGGAAAAGGCGATGGCCGACGATGGCAGCCGCCAGTTCCTGTCCGGCTCGGTGCTGGAAGGCTGGTATGCGAAGAACCTGCGCAACGAGTCAACCGGCCTGGCCAGCTGGAGCGAAGGTGAGATCGTCGACTTCCTGCGCACCGGCCGCACCGATCGCTCGGCGGCCTTCGGCGGCATGGCCGACGTGGTCGAACACAGCACGCAGTACCTGTCCGACGCCGACCTGCTGGCGATGGCGCGCTATCTGAAACAGCTGCCGGCGCGCGAGGGCCGCAGCGCGCAGTGGTCGGCCGGTACCGACACCACCACCGCAGCGCTGCGCAATGGCGACTACCGCGTGGCCGGCTCGCTGGCCTATGCCGAGCACTGCCAGGCCTGCCACCGCGCCGATGGCCGCGGCATGCCGCGCGTATACCCGGCGCTGGCCGGCAACTCGATCGTATTCGCCGATGATCCGAGCTCGCTGGTGCAGGTGACCCTGATCGGCGGCCGCACGCCGCACACCCCGCACGACCGCATGGCGTTCACCATGCCGGGCTTCGAGCAGCTGCCGAACGCGCAGCTGGCACAGATCCTGACCTTCATCCGCAGCAGCTGGGGCAACCAGGCCAGCGCAGTCAGCGAGGTCGACGTGGCGCGGATGCGCCGGGTGGTGCGCGACAAGCCGGTGCACTACGTTCCGCAGGAGGCCGCACGATGAAGCGCTCGCGCAAGCATTCCCGCCTGCTGTTCGGCAGTGCGATCGCCGCCCTGGTGCTGGCCGGTGCCGGCACCCTCGCCTATCGCCATCTCTACCCGGACCTGGATGCCGCCGCGGCCAGCACGATCGACATGCTCGATGCACAGGGCAAGGTGGTGGGGCATTACCAGCCGCCCAGCGCCGAAGAGATCGCCGCGCTCGGCAACGCCGAGTCGGTGATGCTCGGACGCCGCCTTCTCAATGAGACCGCGCGGCTGCTGCCGGACAATGTCGGCAACGATCTGAACTGCAATTCGTGCCACATGGCCGAGGGCAAGCGGCCATTCGGCAACCACTACTTCAATACCGGTGGTGGTGCCTATCCGCGCTACATGCCGCGCCCGGGCAAGGTGATCGGACTGACCGAGCGCATCAACGGCTGCCTGCAGCGTTCGATGAACGGCAAGCCGCTACCGAAGGACTCGCCGCAGATGCGTGCGATGCTCGACTACATGGCATGGCTGAGCAGTCCGGTGCCAGAGGGCGCCCGCGTCGCTGCGCCCAGTGAAGGGCCGATCGACAGCACGCTGACCCCGGACCCGATCCGCGGCCAGGCGCTGTACGCCGCCCAGTGTGCGGCCTGCCATGGCGACAACGGCGAAGGCCGGCGTGATGCCAGCGGTGACATCGCCTTCCCGCCGCTGTGGGGTGAGCACAGCTTCAACATCGGCGCTGGCATGGCCCGGCTGTACAAGGCCGCCGGCTTCGTCAAGCACAACATGCCACCGGCGGTAACCCGCGAGCCGCCGCTGGGGCAGCAGGTGATGCCAGACCAGGACGCGGTGGACATCGCCAGCTACTTCATCAACCAGCCGCGGCCGGACTTCGCCAACAAGAGCAAGGACTGGCCGCGCGACCCGAAACCCAAGGACGCGCGGTACTGAGCAGGCGCCCGCTCAGTGCTTGACCAGCTCCACGCGGCGATTGCGTGCCTTGCCTTCCTCGCTGCCATTGTCGGCCACCGGCTTGTCCGCACCGAAGCCGGCCGCCTGCAGGCGATCGGCGGCGATGCCCTTGGCGGTCAGCGCGGCCACCACCGACCGTGCGCGATCCTCTGACAGGCTGCGGTTATGCGCCACGGCGCCGCTGTTGTCGGTGTGGCCTTCAATCGACAGCTTCAACGAAGGATCACCCTGCAGGAGCTGCAGCACCTGCGCCAGCTGCGGTTCGGAGGCCGGCAGGATCTGCGCCTTGTCGGTGGCGAAGTTGACCTGGATCGCCACCCGGCCGTCGCTGTCCAGCTTCTTCTTCAACGCATCGGCCGGCAGCAGCGCCGCGGTCTGGGTGAAACCCTTGCGTTCGGCCACCACCCAGCCGGCACTGAGGTATTCCAGCCGCGCGTGCACCCACACCTGGCGGCCATCGGCCAGATCGACGCGGTAGACCACGCTGTCGTAGTTGTTCCAGTTGAAGCTGGCTGCATTGCTGTAGGCCGACTGCACCGGCTTCGGCACCCCCTCGGCCGCCTCGCGCGGGATGCGCCCCTCGAACACCTTGGTGCCGTTGACCTGGGCCATCATCGCTTCCAGGTTGCGGCGCACTTCGTGCATCGAGTACTCGCGCTCACCCTTGTCGAAATCGACGGCGAAGGTACGACCCTCGACCTGCTCGAAGTGATCGCCGGTCCAGAACGGGAACGCATCGAAATCACGTTGCTGGGCCTTGTTGCGGTCGCCATAGCCAGCCGGCAGGGACAGGTGCGGGAAGCTGTCCGACCACTGCGCAGTGGCCTTGAACGGCACTTCATCCACCACCACCAGGCCAGCGCCGTTGCTGTCCACCGCCAGCTGCAGCCAGACGGTGCGGTTGGCCTGGCGCAGCACGTAGACCGTGGTGGACGCGTCCTGTTCGCCGTTCACCGCATCGATGAAGCCGCCACCGATCTCGCCTTCCAGCTGCGGGCCATAGTAGATATCGCGCAGCAGCGCGCCTTCAAACACCTTGCGCCCACCGGCGGCCGTGATCACACCGTCGACGTTGCGCTGCACTTCCAGTGCGGAGAACGCCTTGCCGGGTGCCGCTTCACTGTCGGCCACGATGCGTGCCGACCAGCTCGGGCCTTCCACCCAATGCACGCCCTCGCCCATGCGGAACGGAAAGCGTGCCCACGCGCGCGGGTGCGGTGCGTTCTGCGGCGCATAGCCCTGCGGCAGGCTGAAGAACGGCAGTTCGCCCAGCGCGTCCGTGCTCAGCGGCACGCTGCCGGTGTCGAACGGCACCAGCGGCACCGGCTTGCCATCGCGGTCGGTAAGTGCGGTGCCATCGGCCGCAGTGGAGGACGCCGGCGGCGCTGCCTCGGGTGCGGCGTTCTCACCGGCGGTGGGCGGCGGCTGTGCGCCCGCCTGTTCGCCTGAAGGCGCCCGGTTGCACGCTGCCAGCAGCACCAGTGCTGCGCCCCCCAGCCAGATCTTCGACCGCTTCCGCATCGCCAGCACCTCAGCTCCATTGAAGCGCCGAGCATACCCGAAGGCCGTGACCGGCCCCACAGTGCCATCGTAGTTGCGTGGCCACGTCATGCCGATGTCATTGGCGCTGCCGACACTCCGGGGCTTCCCTCCCTTGCAGGTCCGGTTTCGATGCGAACGATTGCGCGCTTTCCCCGTATTTCGCTGCTTGCCCTGCTGATCGCCCCCGCACTGGACGCCCTGGCCGAAGCACCGCAGGGCGAGACGGCCGAAGCGCGCAGCAGCGACGCCCGTACGCTGGACCAGGTGCAGGTGATCGGCCAGGCCACCAGCTACGCCAAGACCTCGGTACGCGCGGAGACGCTGAACCGGCAGACGGTGATGAGCAGTGTCAACGACGCGCTCAATGAAGTGCCGGGCGTGGTGGTCAGCGAGGCCGACGCCACCGGCTCGTCGGTATGGGGTACGCAGATCAGCATGCGTGGCTTCGTCACCAACCGCGACACCCAGCAGATCGGCACCACCATCGACGGCCTGCCCAATGGTGGCTCCGGCTACGGTGGCGGTTCGCTGGCCAACCGCTACATCGACACCCTCGATCTGGAAACGGTGGAAGTCAGCCAGGGCACCGCCGACATCTCCTCGCGCTCGAACGAGGCGCTGGGCGGTACGCTGAACTTCCTCACCAGCGACCCGCTGCAGGACAGCCGCCTGCGCTTCGTGATCGGCGCCGGTGACAACGACGCACGCAAGTACTACGTGCGCTATGACACCGGCCTGCTCGGCGGCCACACCCGCGCCTGGGTCAGCGCGTCCTCGTCCAAGGTGCACGATTGGATCGATGGCACCGGCCACGCCAGCAACGACCATATCGCCGGCAAGTTCATCACCGAACTGGACCGCTGGACGCTGACCGGCTACCTGTCCTACAACGATGCCGACGAACCCGAGTACACCAGTGTCTCGCCCGCCGGCTTTGCCACCAACCCGGACCGTGACAATCTGGTGGGCACGCTCACCGGCATTCCGTACCTGGACCAGAACTACCGCTCCGGTTCGCGTGCGCTGCGCGAAAACACCTTTGGCTACCTGCGCGCCGCCTTCGATGGCGGCAACGGCTTCAAGGCCTCGGTGGCGGCCTACGGGCACCGCATGGAAGGGCGCGGCGACTGGCTGCCGCCGTACCTGGCGCAGGTCAGCGATGACGGCGCCGGTCGCCCGGAGTCGGAATACATCGGCGGCAAGACGGTCTACGGCGGCAGCAATCGCGGCCAGATCTTCTTCGTCAATCCCGATGGCAGCGCCGCGCAGCGCCTGGCCAGCTGCACCCCGCGGCTGGGCTTCACCGCCGAGTACGACCCGAACTGCTACGCCGGCAACGTACTGGGCGCGCAGTCCTACCGCCACACCCACTACGACAACGACCGCATGGGCGTGACCGCCGACGTTGAATGGCGGCAGAGCTTCGGCGCGGTCGACAACACGATCCGTGGCGGCCTGTGGGTGGAGAAGCTGGACCGTTCAGCGCGCCGCGACTGGCACCGCCTGCTCAATGTCGGCCAGAGCATCGCCTTCGATCACCAGCCCTACTGGGTGCAGTTCGAGGACAAGTACAAGGTTGACGAGCAGATGTACTACGTCGAGGACGTCGCGCGCTTCGGCCCGTTCAGTGCGCGCCTGGGCGTGAAGCAGTTCTTCGTCGACCAGTCACGCCGTCGCGTGATCGGTGCCAGCGAGCACGTGAAATCCGATTCCAAGTCCGACCCGCTGCTGTCCACCGGCTTCACCTGGGCGCCGGGCGTGGAAGGCATGGAGCTGTTCGCCGGCTTCTCGCAGAACTTCGCCGCCATCCCCTCCGGCGTGCTGGGCGAGACCGACCCGCAGCGCTTCCGCAACGTCGAGCCGGAAACCGCCGACAACATCGAAGTGGGCATGCGCATCAGCCGCTGGCCGCTGACCGCCTCGGTCACCCTGTACAACATCAAGTTCGACAACCGCATCGTCTACCTGCCGGCCGGCTTCGTCAGCGGCATCGACTACCTGGGCGAGACCGACGGCGTCTACGAGAACTTCGGCGGCGTGGAAAGCAACGGCCTGGAAGCGGCGCTCGGCTATGGCTGGGACAACGGCTGGCGGATCAATGCGGCCTACACCTACAACCGCTCCAAGTACCTGGGCAGCGGCAACGCCGCGCGCGACACCCAGCTGGGCATCGTCGACGGCGCCAAGGTGATCGGCCAGCCGGAGAACACACTGGTGCTTTCGGCCGACTGGCAGGGTGCGAACTGGAACTTCGGCCTGTCCGGCCGCTACCTGGGCACCCGCTACCTGGACGCCGCCAACGTCAACAAGCTGCCGTCGGCCACCGTGTTCAACGCCAACATCGGCTTCGACCTGCAGGGCCTGTCCCCGCGCCTGAAGGGCATGGGCGCCAACCTGGTGGTGAGCAATCTGACCGACAAGCGGTATCTTGCAGGGGTGGACGGCCGCGACAACGCCTTCATCGGCGCACCGCGCACCGTCGGCATCTCCTTCCGTGTGGACCTGTGAGTGAGCCCGTGACCGATATCGGCCGACGCCGGTTGTTGCAGGCCGGCGTTGCCGCCGGCCTTTCCCCGCTGCTGCCCAGCATCGCCCGGGCCGCAGCGATCGCCCCTGCCACGCAGACGCGCAGCCTCGAAGACCTGCAGCACATCGTGGTGTTGATGCAGGAAAACCGCTCGTTCGACCACTACTTCGGCACGCTGCCGGGCGTGCGTGGCTTCGGCGATCGCTTCGTTGCGCCGGCCGCTGCACTGGAGGCCGGTGGCCGCACCCGCAGCCTGTGGCTGCAACCCGACGCCAGCGGCAAGCGCGCGATCGCGCCGTTCCCGCTGGATACCGCCGCGCACTTCGGCTACATGCGCGTGGAAGGCACCCCGCACACCTGGCCCGATGCGCAGCGCGCCTGGGACCACGGCCGCATGGGGCAATGGCCGAAGGCCAAGCAGAATCACTCGATGGGCTACTTCCAGCGCAGCGACCTGCCGTTCCAGTTCGCGCTGGCCGATGCCTTCACGATCTGCGACGCCTACCACTGCGCGATGCAGGCCGGCACCAACCCGAACCGGGTGTTCCTGTGGACCGGGCACAACGATGCCGCCGCGCGCGCCGGTGGCCCGGTGATCGCCAACTCGCACGACAACTTCCCCGAATACGGCGGGCATCCGGCGTCGTACCGCTGGAGCAGCTATGTCGAACGCCTGCAGCAGGCGAGCGTGTCCTGGCAGATCTACCAGGACATGGCCGACAACTTCACCGACAACCCACTGGCCGGCTTTGAGGCGTTCCGTCGCGCCTACAGCGCTGCGCCCGGGCATGACCCACAGCTGCGCGCGCGCGGCGTCAGCACCCGTGGGCTGGCGCAGCTGCGCCAGGACGTGCTTGATGGGCGCCTGCCACAGGTCAGTTTCATCATCGCCGACGCCGCCGGCAGCGAGCATCCCGGCCCGTCCAGTCCCGCCCAGGGCGCGGCCTATACCGCGCGCGTGCTGGACGCGCTGACCGCCGACCCGGAGGTCTGGAGCCGTACGGCACTGCTGTTGATGTTCGACGAGAACGACGGCTTCTTCGACCACATGCCGCCACCGGCACCGCCTTCGCCCGTGGACGGCGGCTGGGCCGGCGCCTCATCGGTCAGTACCGACGGCGAGTATCACCGTCATCCGGCACCGGGTGATGAAAAATACGATGCCGCCGAGCTGCGCGGCCGCCCGTATGGGCTCGGCCCGCGCGTGCCGCTGTACGTGATTTCGCCGTGGAGCCGCGGCGGCTGGGTCGATTCACAGGTGTACGACCACACCTCGGTCATACGCCTGATCGAACGCCGCTTTGGCGTGGCCGCGCCGGACATCTCGCCGTGGCGCCGTGCGGTCTGCGGCGACCTGACGGGCGCCTTCGACTTTGCCCAGCGCGATACCCGCCCGTTCGTGCGCGGCCTGCCCGACGTGAGCGCGGTGGCCGCACGTGCCGCTGCGCTGCCGGGACGCACCGTGCCGGCGTTGCCGGAAGGGTTGAACCCGGCGAAGCAGGAAAGCGGCATACGCCCGGCGCGGGCCCTGCCCTATCGGCCGCAGGCGTCGATTGCCCGCCTGGATGCAACGGGCGTGGATCTGGTGCTGTCCTGCGAAGGTGCGGCGGCGGTACTGCATGTCTACGACCGCCTGCGGCTTGGCGCCATTCCGCGCCGCTACACGCTGCTGCCGGGGATGCCGCTGCAGGAGCGCTGGCCATTGGATGCCCAGGGGCGCTACGACCTGTGGCTGCTCGGCCCAAATGGCTTCCACCGCCATTTCCAGGGCGCGGCAAAGGCGCCGGCCCTGCAGGCGACGGTCGAGCGCGCGGACGGCCCGTTGCGGTTGCAGCTGCGCAATCTCGGCGACAGTGCACTGCAACTGCGTGTGCAGGCCGGCGCCTACGCCGGGCACATGCCCGAGCAGGCGCTGGCGCTGCCGGCGCGTGCGGAAACCTCATTGGCGTGGGACGCGACGCCTACCGCTGGCTGGTATGACCTGCAGGTCAGCGCGGGCGAGAGCACCCTGCGCCTGGCCGGGCGCGCCGAGGATGGACGCCCCGGCACCAGCGACCCGGCGATGGGCAGCGAACCGCTGCGCTTCGAGCACGATTGAGCCGTTGCGCTGATGTAGAGTCGAGCCATGCTCGACTGCTTTTCGATCATCTACCGGGAAAAGCAGTCGAGCATGGCTCGACTCTACAATGGACTGGCCCGGTCAGGCCTCCTGCAACCCCGGCCGGCCGTGCTCCACCGCGTAGCGCCTCCAGCTCTGCACGGTGCCGTTGGGCTGCATCACCGAATCCAGCGTCTTCATGTCACCGATCCATGCGTGGCGGGTGACATCGCACAGCACATAGCCACGCTTGTCGGTGGTCGCCTTCAGGTGCGGGCTGTGCCGCAGCTGGTTTTCGGCGTAGGCATCCACGCCCTGGCCATCGGCACCGGAGGTGATCGAGGTGGCGAGGAATTCGCTGGAGACCACGCCCGAATCGCGATGGTCCTGCACAAGGTCACTGGCGTAGTGGCGATGCGCGTCGCCACAGGCAGTGACCACGTTGCCGAAGCCGACCTTCTGGATGTGCTCGAGCAGGCGCCGGCGGCTGTCCAGATAGCCCGACCACTGGTCGTCGGACGACTGCACCACCCCGTCCTTCTCTCGCATGTAATTGCCCAGTGCCACCTGGTGGGCAATGGTGTGCCAGCGCGGTGCGGCATCGGCCAGGCCGTCGAACAGCCAGCGCTCCTGCTTCGCCCCCACGATGCTGCGCTTCGGCGATTCCACCTCCTCGCGCAGCGCCATGTTCACCTGCTTGCTGCGGTACTGGCGGGTGTCAAGCAGATGCAGGTCCATCAGCGTTCCGTAGCGCGCGCGCCGGTACAGCTGCATGTGGCCCTCGCGCGGAAATGCTGAACGCCGCAGCGGCATGTTCTCGTAGTAGGCCTGGAACGCCTGTGCGCGGCGCAGCAGGAAGACTTCGCTGGGCGTATCGTCCTGGTCTTCGGCACCGGCCCAGTTGTTGTCCACTTCGTGGTCATCGAAGGTGACGAACCAGGGTGCCGACGCATGCGCGGCCTGCAGGTCGGCATCGCTCTTGTACTGGGCGTAGCGGCGGCGGTAGTCGTCCAGCGTATAGGTCTGCGGCCCGACATGATTGCGCAGGTTGGTGAACGGCTGGCCGTTCATCCTGCGCTGGCCCGGCTGGCTTTCACCCTCGTAGATATAGTCACCGTAGTGGAACACGAAATCCAGCGGCTCCTCGGCGATCCGCCGCCATGCGGTGTAGTGGCCTTCCTCGTAGTGCTGGCACCCCGCCACCGCAAAGCGCACCCGGTCCACCGCGGCCGTAACCGCGGGCAAGGTGCGGGTGCAGCCCACCGCGCTGGCGTGGCCACCCACCGTGAAGCGGTACCAGTAGGGGCGACCGGGTGCCAGCCCTTCCAGCTCCACGTGCACGGCGTGGCCCAGCTCGGGATGGGCCATCGCCGAGCCCTGGCGCACCACCTTGCGCATGCCATCGTCCGCGGCCAGCTGCCACTCGACCACCATCGGCCGCGTCGGCATGCCGCCGCCGAACACCAGCGGTTCGGTCGCCAGCCGCGTCCACAGCACCATGCCGTCGGCCGAGGGATCACCCGAGGCCACGCCCAGGGTGAACGGCGTGCTGGCAAAGTGCGGCGAGGCCAGCAGGTTGCGCGGGTTCAGCGCGGTGGCATCGGCCTGCGCGGCCAGTGCATGTGCCGTGCCCATCCACGCACCGGCTGCGGACAGGCCGGCCAGTGCCAGGAATCGCCTGCGATTGATCGTCTCCACGGCTGCGCCCTCAGTTGTAGATGATGTGGAAGTAGAAGAAGCGGCCGTAGTCGTCGATCTCGGTACGGAAGCGCCCGTTCGGACCGGTGCTGTAGGTGGGCTGGGTATTGAACAGGTTCTTGGCTTCGTACTTCAGCGTCACGTGCCTGCTGACCTTGTGGCTGAAGGCCAAGTTGAAGGTCATGTAGGGGTCATAGTATGAATCCAGCCATTCGGTATCACCGAAATCAACCAGCATCCGGCTGCGGTAGGTACCGGACAGGCGCAGCTGCGCACTCTTCCATGGCATGCGCCAGATCACCGAACCGTTGAGCGACCAGTCCGGCTGGTACAGCAGACGGTCGAGGCGGCGCTCGCTGCCATCGCTGATGCGGTAGTTGGTCTGGCCCTCCAGCCGGGTCGCGTTGAAGTACATGTCGAAACGGTGGCGGCCCCGCTGCAGGTTGCGGTTGGCCACCGCGAACTCGATGCCACGCAGCTTCGACTCATCCGTGTTCATCGGCTGGGTCACCCGGTAGCGGGTATCACCCACGTTCTCGAAGGTGGTCAGGGTGTAGATGTCATCCTTGATCACCTTGTCGAACAGCGCCACCGACACAAGCCCGTTGTTGCCGTTGAAGTACAGGTCCCACGCCAGGTCGATGTTGGTGGAACGGCGCGGCTGCAGGTTGGCGTTGCCCTGCTTGATGGTGCAGAAGCCCCTGCCTTCCTCGTCATCGCCACAGCTGGTGCTCGTGGCCTGGGCGATGTTGCTCGGCGTCGGCCGGCCCAGGGTACGGCTGGCGGAGAAGCGCAGGCGCTGGTCATCACTCAGCTTGAATGTGGCGTTCAACGACGGCAGCAGGTTGTTGTAGCCGCCGCCGGTCGTGCGGAAGGCCGAGGTATAGGTGGTGCCGCCGTCGTTGCTGAACGGACTGAATGCATCGAACGTGGTGTGGTCATAGCGCAGGCCGCCGATCAGCAGCAGGCGGTCCCAGGCGTAATGGGCAGACACATATGCGTTGCCGATGTCTTCCACGTACTTGTAGTCGCTGGTGAAGTTGGCATTGGGATACGCCGCGTTGTTGCTGCCCAGCTTCGGAAAAAGTTCGTCGTTCCACTTGCGGTTGTCGATCAGCGGGAAGCCCGGCACGCTGCCCAGCAGGGTCGAACCCGGGTACAGGTAGTCGTTCAACGTCGCGCTGCTCTTGTAGTAGTCGAAATCGATGTCCTGCCAGATCTTCAGGTGACGGTATTCGGCACCCGCAGCCAGGCCGAAACCGCGCGCGTCGGCATCAATGTTGTAGCTGAAGTCGGCGCGCAGGTTGTCGATGGTCTCCTTGGCATCGCGCGGCGAGACATAGGCCTGTGCCGGATTGAGCTTGAACGCCGAACTGGTCAGCAGGCTGGAGTCGGAGACGCCCACCGCGTTGGGAAAGCCATGGCTGTCGTTCTCGTAGTCGACGAACAGGTTGCTCGGGTAGGCGCGCACGCCCCAGTAGACCTGGCTGTTGTGGAAGGTCTCCTCGGTGTGGCCGCCACGCAGCGTCAGCCGCGAGCGATCACCGATATCCCAGTTGAAGCTGGCGATGGCGCCACGGTTGTTGCGGTCCCAGCGGTCGTGGCGATTCTTGATGTAGATGCTGTTGATCTGGGTGGTGCCGCTGTCTTCGGTCTGGTTGCGGATCGGAAACTTGGCATTGCCATACAGATCGGTCTTGTTCATCGTCGAGTTCTCGTAGAACCGGTACGAGTACAACAGCAATGATGCATAGAACGGATCATCCGACGGCTTCCATTCCAGCTTGGCCGAGCCACCGAAATTGGTGATGAAGTTGGTGTAGGTACCGGTACTGAAGTTGCCGGGTGCACGCAGCCCGTTCCAGCCCTTGGCCTCGTCCGGCCCGGTGGTGCCGTCGGTAAGGTACTTGCCGGCATCGTTGTAGTAGTAGTTCGACTCCACCCAGCGCTTGACGCTGTTGCGCGAACGCTGCTCGTAGCGGGCCACCGCAACGATGCCGAATTCCTGGTCCGCACCGAACTGGTTGGAGAACACCATCTTGGCGCTCTTGCCGAAGTGGCCCAGCGTCTCATGGTTGCCACCGGCGCTGCGCTCGACATGGGTCTCGGCCGTGGAATGGATACCGGCCACATCGGCGAACACGTACTTGCCGGATCGATCAAACGCGCTGCGACTGATGATGTCGATCACGCCGCCAATCGCATCCGGCGCCTGTTCGGCGCTGAAGCTCTTGTAGATGTCGGTGCGGGTGCCGATGTCGCTGGGAATCAGCTGCAGGTTGTTCATGCGCTCGCCGGAGCCACTGCCCCCCACGCTGGCAATCGCGATGCCATCGATGGTGGTGTAGTTGAGGTTGGCCTGCACGCCACGCACGGTCACGTAGCGTGGTTCACCGGCATCCTCGACCGCGCTCAGGCCCGGCGCGGCCATCAGGCTTTCGGCCAGGGTCTCGTCACCGTAGCTGTCCATCTCGTCGTAGACCACCGAATCCTTGATCACCGGCGAGGTCTTCTTCTGGTCGATCACCTCGTGCGCAGCGATCACCTTCACCGTATCCAGCGTTGGCGCCACCACGGCCTCGGCCTCGCGCGGCTTCGGTGCGGCCGGCTTCGGCGCGGTGCGCGCGGGTGCAGGATCGATGGCGATGACGTTGCCATCGACAACGGTATAGCCCAGGCCGGTGCCGGCCAGCAGAGCGTCCAGCGCCTGCCTGACGGTGGCCCCTCGTGGCACCGCGCCGGCCATGCGCGCATCACCGCCCGCCGAGTACAGGAACTGCACACCGGAACTGCGCGACAACTGTTCCAGCGCACGCGACAGCGGCTGCGCTGCGATCGGCGCCGATACAGGCGCTTCGAGGCCATCGGCGCCGGCCGCGAGGGCCACCGGCATGCTGCAGGGAGACAGGGCGAGGACGATCGAAAGGTAGAGCGTGTTCCGCATCACGGGTCCTTGGAAGAGAGAGACAACAGGTGCCGCAGCGTGATCCGACAGCGGCTTCTCCCAAGTAAGAGCCCGCGTCCGCCGAAGTGGAGAACGCGGATTCGATGAATTTTTTCTGACAGCGAGCGACCAGCCGGCTTCAACGACTTCCGACCCGCACCGTATCGCCTTCGCGACGGACGACGAAGCGCGGATCGCGTTCGAGGAAGGCCTGCAACGCACCGATGCGATGCGCATCCAGGCTGCCGGACAGGCGCGCCGACGCGGCGCCTTCGTCCAGCACCCGCACCTGCACCTGGTTGTGGCGGTTGAAGGCTGCAGCCACCTCGTCCAACCGCTCGTCCAGGAACGATACCTTGCGCTGCTGCCAGTCCAGCAGCATCGACAATGGCATGTCCAACGATTCGACGGCATGGCTGCGCGTGTCGACCTGCACCACGCGCCCTCCGTCCAGCTGCGCAAGGCGGCGGGCACCTGCTCCCTGGCTCCAGACCTCGACCTCGCCGGAGACCACGCCGATGCGCGTACCCTGCAGCCGCCGCGACACATCGAACACCGTGCCGATGTCACGGATCTCCAGGCCGTTCACCTGCACCTTGAACGGCCGCCGGTCGTGGGCGATGTCGAATGTGGCCTCGCCCTGCAGGAGTTCCACCTTGCGGCTGAACCAGCCCATCCGCACGCGCAGGCGGCTGTCCGCGTTGAGCTGCACCTGGGTCTGGTCGGCCAGGACCAGGTCTAGCAGTTCACCGTGGTCGGCGCTGTACATCTGCTCGGCAGGCATCAGCAACGGAAGCAGGCCAACGCCCAGCAGGGCAGCGCACGCTGCGACGGCCAGGCCCAGCCAGCGCGCGCGGTGGCGCCTGGGCACACTGCGCAGCGGCTCCGGCACGCTGCCAAACAGCGGCACCACCTTCGCCGAGGCGGCCTTCAGTGGCGGCGCCAGCACTTCCTCGGGCAGCGGCGATTGCAGTGCCTCGTCGACCTGACGGTACAGCGCGAGCGCCCGCATGTAGGCGCGCACGTGCTCGGGCGAACGCTTCATCCATTCCAGGAAGGCAGCGCGCTCGGCCTCGCTCAACGTCCCCTCGCGATTGCACAGGAACCAGTCCATGGCCTCGCGGGAAATGCCATCGTCGGCCACGTCGGATGGATGCCGGTTCATGTGCGCTCCCTGGCGCCCAGCGCCTTCCTGCAGGCCTCCAGCCCCTTGCCGATATGCTTGCGCACCATGTGCACCGACACCTGAAGCTGCTGGCTGATTGCCGGGCAGTCCAGCCCGTCGCGGTAGTGCAGCTCCATCACCCGCCGCGTGGTCGTCGGCAACTGTACGATGGCGCTGCGGATATCGTTCCAGCGCTGCGCGCGCTCGAACTCACCTTCGATGTCTTCTTCACTCTTCAGCACTTCAGCCAGCAGGTCGACGTCTTCCAGCGGCGGCAACGTGGAACGCGAGCGTGCGTGCTCGCGCGCCAGATTGGCCGCCACGGTGAACAGGTAGGCTTCCGGGTTCTCGATCGCCGCCGCATCCTCGCCGGTCGTCCGCAGCAGCCGCAGGTACACCTCCTGGGCGAGATCCTCGGCATCCTCGCTGGCCGAGCCGCGACGCAGGAAGAAGCCACGCAGCAGCCTGCGCCGCAGTTCGTAGCTCTTTTCCCAGATCCTCACGCTGTTCACGGCCGACCAACCACCCCGAGGCTGGAAAACCCAGCAGGGTGACGGCCCTCGGTGACAGCGGTATTGCAGCGGCATGCCAACGCCTGCTTGCCAGAGACCCAAGCCGGGCCCGCCTATCGAAGCCAGCAGGCCCGGCCTACGCTTGCGTTCCCGGTGACCGCCACGGTCGCCCTTCGCGTCCCGGCCACGCCGTGGCAACCCCGCTCCAGTGCTGTGCGCCCTGCCGGTGTTGTCGCCCCGGCAGGCGGCCGGTCGGCGCCCTCTGGAGACCGCCATGAACCAAGCCCCCATCCCCTTCGATACCGATCCGCTGGAAACCCGGGAGTGGCGTGAATCGCTGGAGGCGGTGATGCAGGCCGGTGGCCGGCCACGCGCGCAATACCTGATCGACCAGCTCAGCGAGCTCGATGCCCAGCAGCACGGCGACCTGCACACCCGCGCCTGGACCGCCTACGTCAACACCATTCCGCCCGAGCGCCAACCTGCCTATCCGGGCGACCTGGCCATCGAGCGCCGCTTGAACGCGATGATCCGCTGGAACGCGATGGTGATGGTGCTGCGTGCCGGCAGGCATTCCAACGTCGGTGGCCACATCGCCACCTACCAGTCGGCCGCCGTGCTGTACGACGTGGGCTTCGACCATTTCTTCCGTGGCCGTACCGACGCCTTCGACGGCGACATGATCTACATCCAGGGCCATTCCGCGCCGGGCATCTATGGACGTGCCTATGTGGAAGGCCGCATCGATCCGCAGCGGATGGACAACTTCCGCCGCGAAGCCGGGCGCGAAGGACTGTCCTCGTATCCGCACCCGCGCCTGATGCCCGAGTTCTGGCAGTTCCCCACCGTGTCGATGGGGCTGGGCCCGCTCACCGCCGCCTACCAGGCACGCTACATGCGCTACCTCGAGTACCGCGGCCTGAAGGAACACCAGGGTCGCAAGGTGTGGGCCTTCCTCGGTGACGGCGAGATGGACCAGCCCGAATCACTGGCGGCGATTTCGCTGGCCGGCCGCGAGCGGCTGGACAACCTCGTGTTCGTGGTCAACTGCAACCTGCAGCGCCTGGACGGTCCGGTACGCGGCAACGGCAAGGTCATCCAGGAGCTGGAAGGCACCTTCCGCGCGGCCGGCTGGAACGTGATCAAGCTGATCTGGGGCAGTGGCTGGGACGACCTCCTGGCCCGCGACCACAGCGGCCTGCTGCGCCAGCGCATGATGGAATGCGTGGACGGCGACTACCAGACCTTCAAGTCGCAGAACGGCGCGTATGTGCGCGAGCACTTCTTCGGCCGTTACCCCGAGCTGCTGGAGCTGGTCGCGCACATGAGCGACGACGACATCTGGGCGCTGGCACGGGGCGGCCATGATCCGCAGAAGGTGTACGCCGCCTACCAGCAGGCAGTGAACACCAGCGGCCGGCCCACCGTGATCCTGGCCAAGACGGTCAAGGGCTTCGGCCTGGGTGAAGCCGGCGAAGGCCAGAACATCAACCACCAGCTGAAGAAGATGAGCGCCGACGCGGTGCGTGCGTTCCGCGACCGCTTCAATCTGCCGGTCAGCGACGAACAACTGGAGGAGATGCCCTACCTGCGCCCGGAACCGGGCAGCGCCGAAGCGCTGTACTTCGCCGAGCGCCGCCGCATCCAGGGTGGGCAGCTGCCGGCGCGCCTGGCCCGGGTCGATCCGCTGCCGCTGCCACCGTTGTCGATCTTCAACAGCCAGCTGCAGGGCAGCGGCGATCGTGGCCAGTCCACCACGATGGGCTTCGTGCGCATCCTCACCAGCCTGCTGAAGGACCCGGAACTGGGCAGGCTGGTGATTCCGATCGTGCCCGATGAATCACGTACCTTCGGCATGGAGGGCCTGTTCCGCCAGATCGGCATCCATTCGTACCTCGGCCAGCTGTACACCCCGCAGGACGCCGGCCAGTTGAGCTACTACAAGGAAGCCAGGGACGGGCAGATCCTGCAGGAAGGCATCAACGAATCCGGTGCGATCTGTTCGTGGATCGCCGCCGGCACTGCCTACAGCAACCATGGCCTGGCCACGATTCCGTTCTACATCTTCTATTCGATGTTCGGCCTGCAGCGCGTCGGCGACCTGGCATGGGCCGCGGCCGACGCGCGTACGCGCGGTTTCCTGCTGGGCGCCACCTCCGGCCGCACCACGCTGATGGGCGAAGGCCTGCAGCACGACGATGGCCACAGCCACGTGCTGTCGTCGGTGATTCCCAGTTGCGTGTCCTACGACCCGACCTTCAACTACGAACTGGCGGTGATCATCCACGACGGCCTGCGCCGCATGTATGTCGACCAGGAAGACATCTACTACTACATCACCGTACTCAACGAGAACTACCCGCATCCAGCCCTTCCCGAGGGCGCCGAGGCCGGCATCCTGAAGGGACTGTACCTGCTGCACCCCGCGCCCTCCGAACGAGGGACCTCGCAGCTGCGCGTGCAGCTGATGGGCAGTGGTTCGATCCTGCGCGAAGTGGAGGCGGCGGCCGAGTTGCTGCAACAGGACTTCGGTATCGCCAGCGACGTCTGGAGCGCGACCAGCCTGACCGAACTGCGCCGCGATGGCCTGGCTGCCGAACGCTGGAACCTGCTGCATCCGGCCGCGGAACTCCGTGTGCCTTACGTGCAGCAGCGCCTGCAAGGCCACGAAGGGCCGCTGGTGGTGGCCACCGACTACATGAAGATCGTCGGCGACCAGATCCGTCCCTTCATCAATGACCGCCGTTTCACTGCATTGGGCACCGACGGCTTCGGCCGCTCCGACACGCGTGAATCGCTGCGCACGTTCTTCGAAGTGGATCGCCACTTCATCGTGCTGGCGGCCCTGAAGGCGCTGGCCGAAGAGGGCCGCATCGAGCGCTCGCGGCTGCAGGAGGCCATCGACCGATACGGCATCGACACCGGCAAGCCAGATCCGGCCGCGGTCTAGGGCGGCAGGCGCAACGCCTGCGGATCTTCCCCGCAGGCGCGGCGCGCGCAGTGCCGCTAGGGCAGCCGCTTGAACAGGTTGGTCTGCAGGATCGGCGTACCGTCATGGCCGTAGAACGCCTTGGTCTCGGTCATCGTCGCGCGGTCATCGGCTACCGTGTAGATGCGGGTCGAGGCGGGCGTGCCATGGTCCACCAGCTGCATCACCAGCGTGTTCGGCGCCGGCAGCTTCAGGTTGGCCTTGTCCGCGCCATAGGTGCCGGACAAGGCGCCCGGCGTGCCATCCAGGGCCAGCGTGCCATCGGACTTCATGGTCTTGCCGTCATGCAGGACGATATCCACATGCGAGCTCCAACGGCCGCTGCCGGCGTCCTTGAACTCCAGCACCACCTGCTTCGGGCGCTGCGCTTCGGGCAGCGCCGAGGTGGCGATATCCAGCGACCAGCGCCCCAGCAGCGGTGAGGGTGAGGCCTCCATCGCCAGCGCCGACGCGGCCGGCAGTGACAGCGCGGACAACAACACAGCGGACAACAGCTTCATACGATGCTCCGTTCGAGTGAAGAAGGCTCTGCGTAGGACATTGTGGGGCGCAGCGCTTCGGATCGTGCCCGTCACCCGTGCCGGGTACAAGCCGAAGCGCTGAACACAGGGCAACGTCGCGCCTTAATAGCCGACCTTCACGGTGAACATCACGTTTCGCGGCGCGCCGTACCAGCCCTGGTTGTAGAAGCCGATCTGCGAGTAGTAGTGGCGGTCGAACAGGTTGTTGATGTTGACCGCCGCGGACAGGTTGGAACTGAACTGGTAGCGCGCCATCAGGTTGACCAGCGCATAGCCGGGCTGCTCTACCGGCACCCGGCGGTTTCCGGGTGCCGTGGCGGTCTGGTACATGCGGTTCTGCCAGTCCACGCCACCGCCAAGGGTCAGCCGGTCCCAGGTACCGGGCAGGCGCCAGGTAGTGAACAGCTTGAACAGGCTGCGTGGCTTGGCCGTATTGATGGCCCTGCCCTGTGCGTCCTGCGCGATGAACGTGGTGAAGCTGGTGCCCAGGCTCCAGCCCGGCAATGGCTCACCGGCCAGTTCCAGTTCCAGTCCATCCACCGTTGCACCCTTCACTGCGCGGTACGCGGCCTGCGTACTGCCCTCGACCAGCCCGCCGGTCGCTTCGGCCAGGTTGTCCTGCCGGGTACGGAACAGCGCGGCTGAAGCATTCAAGCGCTCCTGCAGCCAGCTGCCCTTGAGGCCCAGCTCATAGCTGCGGCCGCTCACCGGGTCGAGGATCTGCCCGGATGCATCGCGATTGTTCTGCGGCTTGAAGATGCCGGTGTAGCTGGCGTAGATGCTGCTGTACCCGTTGAGGTCCCAGACCAAGCCGGCATACGGCACGAACTCGTTGCGATAGCGGTACTTGCGCTTGCTGCCGAAGTAGACCTGGTCCGTCTCCCAGTTGCTCAGGCGAGCACCGACGATCACATGCAGCGGGTCAGCCAGCGACAGCCGCGCCACTGCATAGGCGCCGCTCTGATGGTTGTCCAGATCATCGGCCTGGGTCTTGCTGCTGGCCCACACCGGTTCCGGCGTGCCCGGCCCGTGCCAGTCCAGATAGCTGGCCAACGGCGGCAGCGGCGCCAGCGCGCGGTACTGCCCCAGCGCGATCTCGTCGCGCGACCGCGACCAGCCGATCGACGCCGTGTGCTGGCGACCGAACAGCTGGAACGGACCCGACAGGCTGGCACTGACTGCCTCGCGCCGCACCGGTCCATCGTAGCGGGTGAAGCTGTTGCCATTGGGCATGGCGCCGGTGACCGGATCGGGATAGCCGCCGCGATAGAGGTGCTTCATCTCCATGTCGGTATGCGAACGGCTGTAGGACACCCGCGCCTGCCAGTCGTTACCGAAGCGGTGGTTGAAATCGAAGAAGCCGTTGCGGGTATCGGTGCTCATCCGTGCCCACGGGGCCGTGGCCGATGCCGAGCGATCGAAAGCGGTGCGCGTGCCATCGGCGTTGAACAGCGCGAAGCCACTGCCAAAGCCACGGTTGTCATTGCCCTGGTAGGAGATGCCGGCGATCAACCCGGTGTCCTCGCCCAGATCCACGCTGACCACGCCGTAGAGCGTCTTCGCGGTGCTGTCCAGGCCGGCGGTGTAGCTGTCGGCCTCTGCTTTGGCTGCCACCAGGCGACCGCGTATGCGGCCTTCCCTGCTCAACGGGCTGGATACATCCGCCCACGCGCGCCGTGCGTCCCAGCTACCGAGGCCGATGCCAGCACTGGCAGCGAACTCGCGCAACGGTCGCTTGCGCACGTAGTTCACCGCTGCCGAAGGATTGCCGGCACCGGTCATCAGGCCGTTGGCACCGCGCACGATCTCGATGCGGTCATACACCACCATGTCCAGGTTGTTCTCGCCGAAATTCCACGGCGACAGCACCGGCATCACCACGCCATCGAACTGGTAGTTGTCGATCTCGAAACCCCGCGCCGAGAACGAGTAGCGGTTGGCATCGCTGCGCGTGACCGAGATGCCTGGCGCGGTGGCCAGCGCATCGGCCGTACTCAGCAGCGCGCGGTCCTCGATCTGCTGGTGGGTGACGACGCTGACCGACTGCGGTGTCTGCCGCGAGGTCAGCGACAGGCCGGTCGCCGTACCCATGGAATTGGTGGTGTAGGAGCGCGACGATTCGGTGCTGCCGTCGAGATCGGCGGTGACCTGCACGGTGGGCAGTTGCGAGGCCGTGGCGGCAGGTTCGCGTTCGGCGGCATGGGCAGCGTTGAACAGCGCCAGGGTCGTGCCGATGGCGGTTGCCAGGGCACACGGGCGGAAACAGGCAGGCATGGAAGGTCCAGCGGGAAGGAAAGGCTGGATGAGAATTATTGTCATTTGAACGTGAGCGCACGTATGCGCGGACGCAGCAGGTGTTTGCGCGCTGCCGGCGATGATCGAACGTCAGCGGAACCGGCTCGGTGCGATGCCATAGCGTGCACGGAACGCGGTCGCGAAATTGGTGGCATGCCGGTAGCCGGCGAAATGTGCGGCCTGCTGCACGCTGCAGCCCTGCCGGAGCTGCTCGCAGGCCCGCTGCAACCGATGTTCGCGCAGCCAGGCAAACACCGAGCATCGATACACCTGCAGGAACTTCAGGCGCAGGCTGCTGGGGCTCATGCAGGCCACGCGCGCCAGATCGTCCAGGCTGTGATCGGCGGCCGGCGCTGCCTGCAGGCAATCGATCACCCGCTGCAGCATGCGGCGATCGCGCGCGGACACGCCCAGCTCCAATGCAGCATTGCGTGCAGGCGCGCCCAGGGACAGTGCCAGCATCTGCAGGCCCACGCCCTCGCACAGCAGCGCATGCATCGCGCCGTCCCAGACACCCGACAGCAGCTGGTCGGCCGCGTGCCCCAGATGCGCGGGTACCTGCCAGCTATGCAACGGCCGGCCGTCGGAGCGGTGCGCGGACAGCAGTTCGTTGATCACCGGGTCATCCAGCGGCGCCGATGCGTCCAGCGAGACATTCAGGCTGCGCATGCGCTGCCCCGCGGGGTGGATCGCGGTCATGGGCGCCGCATCGGCCAGTATCCTCGCGCCCGCGCCCGGGCGCATTCCGATCTGCGCCTGACCTGACAGGCGAGCACCGGCGCAGCCTTCCAGCATCACGATGGCCGAGAACGCCGGCGGCACTTCCGAGATCGCCTCGAAGGTCTGGTGCGCAACCACATCCGACAGCGCCAGGGTCAAGCCCGGGCGCAGGCAGCGCTGCTCCACCCTGCCCTCGACCACGCAGGGTTCGCCAGCAACGGCAAGCGGTTCCGGCAGTCGATAGCGGAAGCCGCTGCGGCGGCCCAGGTGGTCCAGGTCGGCAAGGGTGAGGGCATGCATGGAGTCACCGGCGGAGGAGCGGACGTCGGCCATTCTCATATGAGAACCACTCTCATCTCCAGTCCGGCTGGCAAGGCCCATTCGCCCCTTGTCGGTACAAATAGTTACGTTATAACATTTCACACTATTTCACGGAGCGTGTCATGCGTCGCCATCTGCTTGCTGCCGCCATTCTGTTCGCCGTCCACACCGCCCACGCCGCGGACGAACCCACCCTTCCCACGCTTCAGGTCGAGGCCTCGAAGCCCTCGCGAATCGACAGCCGGGTCACCGTCGACAATCCACAGGCGCAGAACCGCACCCTCGGCGGCCTGCTCGAGCATGTCTCCGGCGTGCAGAACAGTGCGTTCGGACCGAACGCGGGCGCCCCGGTCATCCGCAGTCTCAGCGGCAACCGGGTTCAGATCCTGCAGGATGGCCAGTCCATCCTTGGCATGAATGCGATCAGCGGTGACATCAACATTCCCTTCGATCCACTGTTCGTGCGCAGTGTCACCGTCAACAAGTCCTCGGACACGGTGCGCTATGGCGGCAATGCGATCGGCGGCAGTGTGGAGATCGACTCGGGCCTGATCTCGCGCAGCATGGAAGACAAGGACCAGTCGATGGAACTGGTCCTGCGCAAGGGCTTCAACGCCGCCGATGCGCAGGGCTTCCGCATGAACTTCAACAACCAGCGCAACATCTCCACCAACCTGCAGGTCTCGCGCCAGCGCATTTCCCACTACGACATCCCCGGCAACAGCAAGGCCAGCGTCTGCAACACCCGCCTGTTCCCCGCCACCGGCGGCGTCAACTCGGCACTGGCCGACAGCTGCCAGAAGGAAGCGCGCGTCCAGCAGATCTACAACAAGGCCTCGCAGCCCTATATCGACCAGTTCATGACCGAGAACCCGGACTGGGCCGACGGTGACTTCTCCTTCTATACCAACAACCCGACCTCGGTCTGGCAGCGCCGCACCTACATCAACCCGGTCAACCCGGCCTATGTGCCCGGCACGCCCTCGTATGTGCAGAAGCAGATCAACAATGACGTGACCCCCGACTATCACCACCGGTTGGGCAACAGCTACTCACGCAATTCGCAGGTGGCCGCCGGCTCGACCCTGTTCTTCGACCGCGGCTACGTCGGTGTCAGCATCGATGCCAAGGACAGCGAATACGGCGTGCCCGGCTTCTCGATGCAGAACCTGTCATTCGGCTCGAACTACGCCGATGGCCTGCCGGTGGGCGTGGTGATCAAGCAGCAGCGCTACGCGCTGGAAGCACTGCTGCGCGATCCGCTGCCCTACTTCGAGCGTGCCGAACTGCGTGTCTCCAAGCTGGACAACACCTCGGGCGAACGACTCGGCGCGTCCAAGGCCAACGACTACGACTTCGAAAGCATCCAGGCCGAGCTGCTGCTCAGCCACCAGCGCGTCGGCCCGCTCAGCGGCATGCTCGGCCTCAGCCGCCAGTCGCGTGATGTCACCGGCAGCGGCTCGCTGCGCTACCTGCCCGATGTCGATACCCGCAGCAATGCAGTGTTCCTGAAAGAGACGCTGGACTTCGGCTGGGCCACCTTCGATGCCGGCGTCCGCCATGAGCGTGTCGACCACACGCTGCAGCCCAGCCGCTTCAAGACCGCGCGCAATGCTGCCAACACGAAACTGCAGGACCGCGACTACCGGCTCAACAGCTACAGCCTCGGCTCGTACGTCGAGCTCGGCCCCTTGTTTGCCGCCAAGGTGCGCTACTCGTCCTCGCAGCGCGCACCGGAGATCAACGAGCTGTATGCCAGCAACGCGCACTATTCGGTGATGACCCAGGAGGAAGGCAACCAGAACCTGGAGCCGGAGCGTGCAAAGAACCTGGAGCTGACCGGCCTGTTCCACCTCGGCGGCTTCGAGCTGTCGGCCACCGCGTACCGGATGAAGTACGAGAACTACCTCTACCTTGGCTACTCGGGCCTGCAGACCGCCAACCGCCTGCCGCTGAAGTACTGGAAGCAGACCGACACCACGGTGAAGGGCTTCGAGATCGACGCTTCACAGGCGCTGGATCTCGGCCGCTATGGCACGTTGAACATCTCGGCCTTTGCCGACCTGGTGAAGAACAAGGCCGACCACCCGGACGCGCTGCGCGCCCACAATGATGGCGAGTACCTGCCGAACATGCCGACCAACCGCTACGGCGCCAACCTGCAGTGGCAGCGCCAGGGCTGGAAGGCGCAGCTGTCCAGTACCTACTACGGCAAGCAGAAGTACCTCGGCCGCAATGTCAGCGAGGAAATTCCGCTGGACGCGTTCAACCTGGTCGACCTGCAGGTCAGCCGCGAACTGCCGGTGCGCAACAGCTACATCGCCGGCATGGAAGTGTTCGTCAACGGCAGCAATCTGCTCAACGAGGAAGCGCGCCCGCACAACTCGCCGTTGAAGTACATCGCCCCGCTGCCGGGGCGTGGCTTCCAGGTGGGTGTGACGGTCAGGCTCTGAGCCCGGGCGGAAGGAGAAGCGGCCTGCGGGTGGATTACCTGCAGGCACCCGGCACGGCGACGCGCCGGGTTGCGTCGCGAACCCGGGTTGATCCACCATCCGTCGAAAAGGAGATGGCCATGAACTGGAAGCAAGCGATTTCCCTTGGGGTGTTGTTGACCATCACCTCGGGGGCAGGTGCCGCATCTGCGATCACCTACGACAAGGATGGCCGCTACGGCTACTCGATGAACCAGCATTCCCTTACCACCGCGATGCAGCAGTCGCTGCACTACTGCGCGCTGCAATCGCGCAATTGTGGCCAGTCTGCCAGCACGACCAGCGAAGGCTATTCGGCCATCGCGACGGGCACGGTTGCGTTGGGCTTTGCACTGGGTGAGAAGACTGCGGACGCCGCGCAGCGCAAGGCCGAAAGAATGTGCAGGGAGCGCGCCAACGACTGCACGCTTGCCTTGTTGTGGCGCGAAACCCCACCGCGTGATCTCGAGCCGCCACAGCGTCCTGCTGCCGCCGCTCCGGCACCTGCAACGACGCCTGCTGCAGTACCTGCCATCCGTAGCGATCACTAAGGACAGGCAGCCCCGCGCAGGCTGCACCTTCGAACACCGGACAAAGAAAAACGCCTGCAGATCGAGGATCTGCAGGCGCTTCTTTGTATCTGGCGGAGTGAGAGGGATTCGAACCCTCGATAGAGCTTTTGACCCTATACTCCCTTAGCAGGGGAGCCCCTTCGGCCACTCGGGCATCACTCCGGGGTATTCACCGCGTCTGGTGCGTTGCACCTCAGCGGGGCGTGAATCATAACGTTAATCGAGTGCGAAGGTAAAGCGTTATTCGGCAGAATTTTCGCTACCGGCGCCACCGGCTTCGTCACCGCGCTGGATGCGCTGATAGATCTCTTCGCGATGCACAGCGACGTCCTTCGGCGCGGTGATGCCGATACGCACCTGGTTACCCTTGACGCCAAGCACGGTGACGCTCACCGAGTCACCGATCATCAGGGTTTCGCCGACGCGGCGAGTCAGGATCAACATTTTTGCAAGTCTCCATGGAACCGTGTGGAAGGGTATCCCCCACCGGCTTGACGCTCCGTCAAGAAGCGCTACCACGACAAAGGGAAAAGATTCGCAATGGTACCGTCAGCCGTCCCGCTCCTACAAGGAGGGGGACGGCCGGGTTCATCACAGGCGGGGGCTGACCCATTCGACAACTGCAGCCAGCGCAGTGGCAAGGGCGGGCCCGTCCTCGCCACCACCCTGGGCGAGGTCCGGGCGTCCGCCGCCCTTGCCCCCGATCTGACCGGCGATATGGGACAACAGTTCCCCGGCCTTGACCTTGCCCATTGCGCTGCCGTTCACACCCGCAACCAGGGCCGCCTTGCCGTCCTGGGCGCCGGCCAGCACGATCACCGCGTCACCCAGCTGCTGCTTCAGGCGGTCCATGGCGTCACGCAGGGCCTTGGCGTCGAAGCCTTCCAGGCGGGCGGCCAGCACCTTCACGCCGGCGACCTCGACGGCCTGGCCGGACAGGTCGGCGGTGGCACCGGCGGCGACCTTGGCCTTCACGGCTTCCAGCTCGCGCTCCAGCTGCTTCTGACGCTGGCCGAGCGCGCGGATCTTCTCGACCACGTCACCGGCGCTGCCACCGAGCAGCTCGGCGGCTTCAGCCAGGCGTGCCTCTTCGGCGTCCACGTAGTCCAGGGCGCCCTGGCCGGTGACCGCCTCGATGCGGCGCACGCCGGCGGAGACACCGCCCTCGGAGGTGATCTTGAACAGGCCGATATCGCCGGTACGGTTGACGTGGGTACCACCACACAGCTCGGTGGAATAGTCACCCATCTTCAGCACGCGCACGTGCTCACCGTACTTCTCGCCGAACAGGGCCATCGCGCCGAAGTCCAGCGCCTCCTGCATGGCCATGGTGTGCACTTCGGCGGCATTGTTGGCGCGCACCTGCTGGTTGACCTTGCGCTCGATCACCGCCAGCTCATCAGCGCTGATCGGCTGGAAGTGCGAGAAGTCGAAACGCAGGCGGTCCGGCGCGACCAGCGAGCCCTTCTGCTGCACATGGGTGCCCAGCACTTCGCGCAGGGCGGCGTGCAGCAGGTGGGTCGCCGAGTGGTTGAGGATGGTGGCGCCGCGACGCTCGCCGTCAACCTGGCCGGACAGCACGTCGCCAACCTTCAGGCCACCTTCGGACAGCGTGCCGACGTGGCCATGGAACTGGCCAGCGAACTTCTGGGTGTCTTCCACCGCCAGGCGCACGCCGTTGCCGGTCAGCACGCCGGTGTCGCCGACCTGGCCGCCGGATTCGGCGTAGAACGGAGTCTGGTTGGTGATGACGATGACCGCATCACCGGCATCGGCCGACTGCACCGGACGACCGTCCTTGAGCAGCGCCAGCACGGTCAGGCCATCGGCCTGCAGGCGGTCATAGCCCAGGAACGCGGTCGGGCTGAGGGTGGCTACCAGCTCCGCCGGCAGGGTCACGCCGCCGCCGAACTTGCCGGCCGCACGCGCGGTCTCGCGCTGCTGCTCCATCGCGGCATCGAAGCCGGCGATGTCGACGGTCAGGTCACGCTCGCGGGCGATGTCCTGGGTCAGGTCGAGCGGGAAACCGTAGGTGTCGTACAGGCGGAAGGCGTCAACGCCCGGGATCACGCCATTGCTGGCTTTGCCAGCCACGTCCTCGAAGATCTTCATGCCGGCGTCGAGGGTTTCAGCGAAACGCTCTTCCTCGGCCTGCAGCGCACGGGTAACGGTGTCCACCGCCGCCGGCAGTTCCGGATAGGCCTCGCCCATCTGTTCGACCAGGGTCGGCACCAGCTTGCTGAAGAACGGCTGGCGCACGCCCAGCATCCAGCCATGGCGCAGGGCGCGGCGGATGATACGGCGCAGCACGTAGCCGCGGCCTTCATTGGAGGGCAGCACGCCGTCGACGATCAGGAACGAACAGGCGCGGATGTGATCGGCGATCACGCGCAGCGACTTGTTCTCCAGGTCGGCGGTGCCGGTCAGCTCCGACGCCTTGCGGATCAGCGCCTGGAACAGGTCGATCTCATAGTTGGTATGCACGTGCTGCAGGATCGCCGCCAGGCGCTCCAGGCCCATGCCGGTATCCACGCACGGTGCCGGCAGCGGCACCAGGGTGCCGTCGGGCTGGCGGTCGAACTGCATGAACACCAGGTTCCAGATTTCGATGAAGCGGTCGCCGTCCTCATCCGGGGAGCCCGGGGGGCCGCCGGCGATATGGTTGCCGTGGTCGTAGAAGATCTCGGTGCACGGGCCACACGGACCCGTGTCGGCCATCTGCCAGAAGTTGTCCGAGGCGAACGGCGCGCCCTTGTTGTCACCGATGCGCACGATGCGCTCTTCCGGAATGCCGACCATGTCGCGCCACAGCGCGTAAGCCTCGTCGTCGGTCTGGTAGACGGTGACCAGCAGGCGCTCGGCCGGCAGCTTCCAGACCTGGGTCAGCAGCTCCCAGGCCCAGGCAATCGCGTCCTTCTTGAAGTAGTCGCCGAACGACCAGTTGCCCAGCATTTCGAAGAAGGTGTGGTGGCGTGCGGTGTAACCCACCTGGTCGAGGTCGTTGTGCTTGCCGCCCGCCCGCAGGCAGCGCTGGACGTCGGCCGCGCGCACGTAGCTGCGCTTCTCCGCGCCAAGGAACACGTCCTTGAACTGCACCATGCCGGAGTTGGTGAACAGCAGGGTCGGATCGTTGCCCGGCACCAGCGGCGCCGACGGCACGATGGTGTGGCCTTTGCCCTTGAAGAATTCAAGGAAATCGCTGCGGATCTGGGAGGTCGTGAATTTGGCGGATGCGTTCATTGAGGGCTGGCAGTCTGCGGGCCGGCGGACCCGGACCACCGGCCACATTGGCCAGGGTCGCAAGGGACCGCCGAAAACCTAAAGGGTATCAGGCCCGGCGCCGCCAGTCTCAGTCATCCGGGTCGTAGCGGGTCGCGCGGCGGATGCTGTCGCCGTCAAAGCCACGTCTGGCCAACAGATCGGCGGCCTTGCGCCGCTGCGTCAGGTCCTGCGGGCCAGCCTCGCCGAAGCGGCGGCGGACCAGGTCACGGGCGTTTTCCTGCCAGTCGCCCTCATAGCTGTCCATCGCCGCCGCAATCGCAGCACTGTCCAGCCCATGGGTGCCCAGCTCGGCGCGGACATGGATCGGCCCGTAGCCGGTGTTGGCGCGCATCCGCACCAGGTTCTCGGCAAAACGGCTGTCGTCCTGCCAGCCCGCCTCGGTCAGCTTGGCCACGGCAGCCTGCGCGGCTTCGTCTTCGATGCCACGGGCGGTCAGCTTGCGGGTCAGCTCCCTGCGCGAATGCTCACGGCGGACCAGCAGGCCCAGCGCGCGTTGCACGGGCGTCTGCTCACGTGGCCGGCGCTTGCGGCCGGTGGGAATATCGTCGGAGTCGGACATCGGTGCTCCAAGGGTGGCGCCGTCCGTGGCGCCCTGCCCATCCCTGGGCGATTCGAACCTGCGAGGCAGGGCGACGTCACTGACGGCGCCGCCCTGCCCCACAGCAAGCCTTACTCGTCGTCGCCGTCGTCGTCGCCTTCCTCGCGGGCGGCTTCAGTCGGCTGGAACTTCTCGCGCAGCTCGGCTTCGAGCTTGGCGGCGACGGTCGGGTTGTCACGCAGGTAACCGCGGGCGTTGTCCTTGCCCTGGCCGATGCGTTCCTCACCGTAGCTGTACCAGGCGCCGGCCTTCTCGACCAACTTGGCCTCCACGCCCATGTCGATCAGTTCGCCTTCGCGGCTGATGCCCTCGCCGTACAGGATCTCGGTGATGACCTGCTTGAACGGCGGTGCCAGCTTGTTCTTGACGACCTTGATCTTGGTCTGGTTGCCGATGATCTCGTCGCCCTTCTTGATCGCGCCGATGCGGCGGATGTCCAGGCGGACCGAGGCATAGAACTTCAGTGCGTTGCCGCCGGTGGTGGTTTCCGGGCTCTGGCCCGGCATCATCACGCCGATCTTCATGCGCAGCTGGTTGATGAAGATCACCAGCGTGTTGGAGCGCTTGATGTTGCCGGTCAGCTTGCGCAGCGCCTGGCTCATCAGGCGGGCCTGCAGGCCCGGCAGCTGGTCGCCCATCTCGCCTTCGATTTCGGCCTTCGGGGTCAGCGCGGCGACCGAGTCGATCACCAGGATGTCCACCGAGCCCGAACGGACCAGCATGTCGGCGATTTCCAGCGCCTGCTCACCGGTATCCGGCTGCGACAGCAGCAGGTCATCCACGTTCACGCCCAGCTTGCCGGCGTAGATCGGGTCCAGTGCATGCTCGGCGTCGATGAAGGCCGCCGTGCCGCCCAGCTTCTGGCATTCGGCGATGGCCTGCAGGGTCAGAGTGGTCTTGCCCGAGGATTCCGGCCCGTAGATCTCAACGACACGGCCCTTCGGCAGGCCGCCAATGCCCAGTGCGATGTCGAGCATCAGCGAGCCGGTCGGGATGGCTTCGACGGGCTCGACCACGCGGTCGCCCATGCGCATCACCGAGCCCTTGCCGAACTGCTTCTCGATCTGGCCCAGAGCTGCAGCGAGGGCGCGCTTCTTGTTCTCGTCCATCGGTTGGGTCCTTGCAGAGGTGATGTCGTTGGAGGTGCTGTCTTTGGGGGTCTTCTTTGCCATGGGCTCACTTTAAGTCGGACGTATCGCACAGGCTGAGATTCTGCCCGGCGCTCTGAAAAGAATTATCGGACATCCGTACCAACCTCAGTGGAACCAGAGAATCGCCACAAAAGACCGCGGGGAAATGCAATGCGGAACGGGTCAACGGTTGGGGCGCAGCAGGCCGCAATAGAGGCCTTCGATCGCAAAGTCCTGATCCGGCAGCACTTCAATCGGCCTGTAATCGGGGTTGCGCGGCAGCAGGCGGATGCGGTCCTTGGCGATCTTCAGCAGCTTGACCGTGATCTCGTCATCGATGCGGGCTACCACGATCTGCCCGGAATGGGCGTCACGGGTACGGTGCACGCCGATCAGGTCACCGTCGAAGATGCCCTCGTCGATCATCGAATCGCCCTGCACCTTCAGCAGGTAGTCCGGCGCCGGCGAGAAAAACACCCGGTCCAGCACCACGAAATCGTCCGAGCCGATATCGGCACCGATCGGCAGGCCGGCCGCCACCCGACCCAGCACCGGCAGCCGCAGCACGCTGTCGGGCAGGCCCGGCTCGGCCAGCTTCTCGACCGGCGGGGCCTGCACCAGGCGGATGCCACGGGCCTGGCCCGGGATGCGACGGATCGCACCGGCCTGCTCCAGGGCTTCCAGGTGGTACTGGGCTGCGCGCACGCCCTTGAAGCCGAACGCACGTGCGATTTCAGTCTGCGACGGCGGTGCGCCTTCGCTCTCGATACGCTCGGCGATCAACTGCAGGATCGCCTGCTGGGTGTCGGTCAGGTCCATGGTTAGTAGTATTACTACTAACGCTCAGGTCTGCAAGTGCCGGGTGCGACACGGGGTGACGCCTACCTGCGGGGCCGAGGCGTGGTCGGCAATCGTCGCCGGGCATGGCCCGGCTGGCAAAGGCACAAGCAAGTGCAGCCGACTAACAGTCGGCTCTACAGGAATCGCTGCGCGATTCCGCGGTTCCGGCGGGAACCGCTGCGGTAAACACACTCACGTGTGTTTACCGCTTCTCCATATCGAAAACAGGATCCAGACGCCGCAGAAACCGGCGCCGATGAAGCCGCACACGCCCAGCGCCAGCAGCCAGCGGCTGGAGACGCCGCCCACGCTGTGCATCACGATCGACGAGCCGATGATCAGGGCGGCGGTGACGATGCCCATCACCAGCCGGTTCGCCGCGCGGTTCACCTGTTCGCCGAAACCCTGCAATGCCGTGGTTTCTACCTTCAGCTGGAGGCGGCCACGGCGGGCGGCCTGCACCAGCTTGCGCAGGTCGCGCGGCAGTTCGCCGGCAAAATCCACCAGCCCCAGCAAGCTGCGCCGGCCGCGCTTGAGCAGCGCCTTTGGCGCATAGCGCTGCAACACCACCCGCTCCAGGAATGGGCGCGCGGCGCTGGCCATGTCGAAATCCGGATCCAGCTGGCGGCCCATGCCTTCCAGGGTCAGGAACGCCTTGATCATCAGCGCCAGGTCGGCCGGCAGGGTCAGGCTGTAGCTGCGCAGCAACTGGGTGATGTCGCCCAGCATCAGCCCGATGCGCAGGTCCTTCAATGGCACACCGCGGTACTGGTCGACGAACTGGCTGATGTCATGCTGCAGCCGGTTCTCATCCACCTCCACCCCACCGGCCCAGTCCAGCAGCACGTCGGCCACGCTCTGCGGGTCCTGCTCGACCAGCCCGTGCAGCAACTGTGCGACCTGGAAGCGACGCACTTCCGACAGCGCGCCGACCATGCCGAAATCGATCACGCCGATGCGCCCGTCGCGCAGGTAGATGATGTTGCCGGGGTGCGGGTCGGCGTGGAAGCTGCCGTCCTCCAGCACCATCTTCAACACGATGTCGGCGCCGCGCCGTGCCAGTTCGCGCCGGTCCAGGCCAGCCGCGTCGACACCCGCCAGGTCCCGTCCGGGAATCCCGTCAACGAAGTCCTGCACGTTCAGGCTCTCGCAGGTCCACTGCCAGTGCACGCTGGGAATCAGGATGTCGCCGCGGCCCTTGAAATTGCGCGCGATGCGCTCGGCGTTGCGGCATTCGGCGGCGAAATCCAGCTCGCGGCGCAGTGACACGGTGAACTGCTGCACCACCTCGGCCGGACGATAGCGGCGCAGGTCCGACAGGCGGGCTTCGACGATCTCGGCCAGGCGTGCCAGCAGCCGCAGGTCGGCCTCGACCACATCGCGGATGCCGGGGCGACGCACCTTCAACACCACCTCGCGACCGTCATGCAGGCGCGCACGATGGGCCTGCGCCAGCGAGGCGGCGGCCATCGGGGTTTCATCAAGGAAAGCGAATACCTCCGTGGGCGACGCGCCAAGGTCGGCCTCGAGCTGCTCGCGGATGTCCGCGTACGGCAACGCCGGCACTGCGTTCTGCAGTTCGGAGAGCTCGGCGATCCATTCCGGAGGCAGCAGGTCGACACGGGTCGCCAGCACCTGGCCGAGCTTGACGAAGGTCGGGCCGAGATCCTGCATCGCGCTGCGCACGCGCACCGGCGCGGTCATCCGCAGCAGTTCCTGCCGCTCCTCGTTCCAGTGCAGCAGGCGCCCTGCCCGTTCAAGCGTCGTGGCCAGGCCGATGCGCCGCACCACGTCGCCGAAGCCATAACGGATCAGGACGACGGCAATTTCCTGCAGTCGGCCCAGGTCACGGACTGTGCCCAGCGTTTCCCACATCATGCGTGCTCCGGACGATTACCGGAGCAGCATGTCACAGCTGGGCGTCGATACCGCGCAATGCCGCCGCCACGGTCTGCCGGCGGATGGCTTCGCGGTCACCCCCGAACTGGAACAGCTCGGCGCGGGCGTAACCGCCACGGCGCTTCCAGCCGATCCAGACGCTGCCGACCGGCTTGTCCGGGCTGCCGCCGCCGGGGCCGGCGATCCCGGTCACCGCCACCGCAATGCCGGCACCGGAATTGACCAGGGCACCGGAAACCATTTCCAGCACCGTCTCGCGGCTGACCGCACCGAACTGCTCCAGGGTCTGCGCGCGCACGCCCAGCAGGCGCTGCTTGGCTTCATAGCTGTAGACCACCATGCCGCAGTCGAAGAACGCCGACGACCCGGCGATATCGGTCATGCACTTGGCGATCCAGCCACCGCTGCAGCTTTCAGCGGTCACCAGCTGCAGCGAGGCCTGCTGCAGGCGCTGCCCTAGCGCGGCGGACTGGGCGTTGAGATCGGCGTCGGTGGGGATGGACATCGGCATGACGGTGGGGTGAAGAACCTGCACGTTGTACCGCAGATGACAGGTTGATGTCGCGGGCCGGCGGCACGGTTGCGCTGCCGGCCAGCGGCCGGCACTACCGGGCCTTGGTCGCTACCTCACCACTCCGGCAGCTTTTCCGGCAACAGCGCGCGGATCGGCGCGCCGTCGGCACTGGCAGCCAGCTTCTCGGCTTCGGCGATCGGCAGGTCCACCTGCAGCAGCCAGCCCTCTTCATCGGCCTGCTCGCTGCGGATCACTTCCAGCTGATGCAGGCGCGCGCGCAGGCGTCCGGCGTCCGGCGGCAGGCGCAGTTCACCGGTCACGTGCTGCAGGCCCAGGCGCTTGCCCAGCACTGCCTGCAGCAGGTCCAGGCCCCGCCCGTCACGCGCGGAAATCCATACCCGCTCGCGTCGCGATTCATCAGGAATACCGTCCTGGCCATCGTGACGGACGTCGGCACCGTCGATGCGGTCGATCTTGTTGAACACCAGCAGCTGCGGCAGATCACCAGCACCTACCGCGGTCAGCACCTCGTCGACCTGGGCGATGCGCTCCTCGCGATGCGGATCGGCGGCGTCGACCACATGCAACAGGAAATCCGCTTCGCGCGCCTCAGACAGGGTCGAGCGGAACGCGGCAACCAGGTCGTGCGGCAGATCGCGGACAAAGCCAACGGTATCGGCCAGCACCACGCTGCCACCCGGGACCGCAATGCGGCGCACGGTCGGGTCCAGCGTGGCAAACAGCTGGTCGGCGGCGTAGGCCTCGGCGCCGGTCATGGCGTTGAACAGGGTCGACTTGCCGGCGTTGGTGTAGCCCACCAGGGCCACGCGCGGCAGTTCGCTGCGCACGCGCGCACGGCGCATCTGGGTGCGCTGCACTTCCACCTTCTCCAGGCGCTTCTGCAGCTGCTCCACCCGCTTCTGCAACAGGCGGCGGTCGGTTTCCAGCTGGGTTTCACCCGGGCCACGCAGGCCGATCGAGCCGCCGCGCTGGCGCTCAAGGTGGGTCCAGCCGCGCACCAGCCGCGTGGCCAGGTGACGCAGCTGCGCCAGCTCGACCTGCAGCTTGCCTTCGTGGCTGTGCGCACGCTGCGCAAAGATGTCCAGGATCAGGCCGGTCCGGTCGATCACCCGGCGCTCGAGGAAGCGTTCCAGGTTGCGCTCCTGGCCCGGGCTCAACGCATGGTTGACCAGGATCAGGTCGGCGCCGCTGGCATCGGCCGCCGCCTTGATCTCGTCCAGCTTGCCGCTGCCGATCAGGGTCGACGGATTGGGACGGTCCAGACGCGCGGTGATCGTCGCGGCGATGCTGGCCCCAGCCGAGCGGGCCAGATCACCGAACTCTTCCAGCACATCATCTTCCAGCTTGCCGAAATGCGGCTGGATCAACAGGGCGTGTTCGCCCTTTTTCGAGCGGTCAAACATTCACCGCTCCGGTATTACTCGTCTGCTTCATCACCTGCCTGACCACCTTCACCCGATTGCACGTAACCACCGCCCGGACCGACCTTCACATTGCGTGCCGGGACGACCGTGGAAATGGCGTGCTTGTAGACCATCTGGCTGACCGTGTTGCGCAGCAGGACCACGAACTGGTCGAACGACTCGATCGTGCCCTGCAGCTTGATGCCGTTCACCAGGTACACCGAAACCGGCACGCGTTCGCGCCGCAGTGCATTCAAGAAAGGATCCTGCAGCGATTGCCCCTTGGACATTGCACACTCCTGATTATTGTTCTTATTGGGTTGCCGACGGTTGCCACGGCCCCCGAGCCGCCCGCCGTCCAATGATGTTACACGGCTGGCGGGGGTTCAGCGTGCGACGAAGGTCGACACCGCGCCGGCCAGGCGCTCGTTGTCGATATGGGGGTCGAACCAGCGCGCATCAAGTTCGCCACGCAGCCAGGTCAGCTGGCGCTTGGCCAGCTGGCGGGTGGCGAAGATCGCCTTGTCACGGAAACGGGCGGCATCCCCCTCCCCGTCCAGGTATTCCCAGGCCTGGCGGTAGCCGACTGCACGTACCGCAGGCAGGTCCAGGGGCGCCTGCACCCTGGCCATTTCCGGCATCGCGCGCAGTGCCCGCACCTCGTCGAGGAAGCCCTGTGCCAGCATGAGATCGAAGCGGGCCTCGATGCGCTGGTGCAGTACCGCGCGGTCGCGCGGGGCCAGGATCAGCTTGAGGGTGCGCACCGGCAACGGCGCCACGCCCGGCCGGCGCTGCCATTCCGAGATGGGGGTACCGGTCAGGCGATAGACCTCCAGCGCCCGCTGGATGCGTTGCGGGTCGGTGGCATGGATGCGGGCAGCCGCGGCCGGATCGACCTTGGCCAGCTCGGCATGCAGCGCCGCCCAGCCACGCTCGGCCGCTTCGGCACTGAGCATTTCGCGCATTGCCGGGTCGGCTTCGGGCATCGGCGACAAGCCCTGCAGCAGGGCGCGGAAGTACAGGCCGGTGCCACCAGCCAGGATCGGCGTTTTGCCGCGCCCCACGATATCGGCCACGACACGGCCGGCATCGGCGGCAAACTCGGCCGCCGAATAGGTCTGCCAGGGCTCGCGCAGGTCCAGCAGGTGATGCGGGGCCTGCGCGCGTTCGGCGGCATCGGGCTTGGCCGAACCGATGTCCAGGTGCCGGTACACCAGCGCCGAATCGACACTGACGATCTCGCCATCCAGCTGCTGTGCCAGGGCAATGGCCGTGGCCGTCTTGCCACTGGCCGTCGGCCCCATCACGGCGATCGCCAATGGCCGCCGGTCGATGCCCATCAGTCTTCGTCCGGCCAGCGGAGGGTCGGCGTGGCGTCGGCGCGCGGTGCCGGCACGGCATCGACCGCCTGCCAGATCTTCAGCGCATCGACAGTGGCGGCCACGTCATGCACGCGCACGATGCGCGCGCCGCGCTGCACCGCGATCAGGTGCGCAGCCACCGAAGCCGCCACCCGTTCCGACGGTGTGTCGCGACCGGTCAGTTCACCGAGACTGCGCTTGCGCGACAGCCCGGCCAGCATCGGCACACCCAGTTCCAGGAAGCGCTCCGAGCGCGCCAGCAGGGTCATGTTGTGCGCGGTGGTCTTGCCGAAACCGAAGCCGAGATCGACCAGCAGGTTCTTCTTGGGAATGCCGGCCATTTCCGCAGCGAACAGGCGCTGCACGAGGAACCCGTGCACCGCGGCAACGACGTCGTCGTAGTGCGGATCAGCCTGCATGTGGCCGGGTTCGCCCTGCATGTGCATCAACACCACCGGCACGCCGGCTTCAGCGGCGGCGTCCAGCGCACCCTCCTGGCGCAGGCCGAAGATGTCATTGATCATGCCGGCACCGGCGGCCACCGCCGCGCGCATCACCTCCGGCTTGAAGGTGTCGATGCTGATCGGCACCGCAGTGCGGGCGGCCAGCTGTTCAACCACAGGAATCACCCGGCGCAGCTCTTCCTCGATCGATACCGGGGCAGCACCCGGGCGGGTGGACTCACCGCCGACGTCGAGCAGATCGGCGCCCTCCTCGACCAGCTTCAGGCCATGTGCGACCGCGGCCTCGGTGGTGTCGTGCGCGCCGCCATCGGAGAACGAGTCCGGGGTGACGTTGACGATGCCCATGACCCGGGCACGGTCGAGGCGCAGGATGCGGCCGGCGCAATCGAGCTGGGGCGAGGTATCGAACATGGGCAATCCTGCAGGGACAACGGCGGTTAGTTTAGTTCGGCAGGGCGGCGCCCTGCACCCGCAGAGGCCAGAGCGACAGCAACAGCCGGAGCAACAGCAGGTCTACTGAGGAATGGCGGGGTGGGTCCGGTTGCGGGGGTCGCTGCAAGTACGTCCATGTAAGCTCGGTCGCCGCATCCATGCGGCTCACGCCCCCGCAACCGGACCCACCCCGCCTTCGACAGATTTCCGCGATCTGCCCGCGCTTCTGTAGAGCCGAGCCATGCTCGGCTCAAATCTCACAGATATCGAGATACTCGATTTAGATGGAAAGTCATCCACGCATCGCGTGGATCTACCGTGTCGACCAAGGTCGACACCCACCAACAGCGACCGGAATCGGTCAGAGGTGGGGCGGTGTCGGAGTGCGGGGTGTCCGCGGCATGGATGCCGCCATCGAGCCCCCAGGGGTGAGGGCGCTTTGCTTGCGAAGCACTGCTTCGCAAGCGCCCGAACGCACAGCCGCCAGCGGCTGGGCCGGTCTGGGGATTTTCGGCGTGTCCTGCCAACCCACACCGCCCCGCCATCCCACGGAATGCCGCTGTTGCTGTGCTGTTGCCGCTGAGGTTGCCGGCCAGCGGCCGGCACTACCACGGGTGCAGGGCGCAGCCCTGCCGGTACCCCTCAACGGCGGCGGCGCTTGCGGTCCACGTACAGGGTCTTGGCGATGCTCAGCACGATACCGACCGCGATACCCACCACGCAGCCCAGCAGCAGGTTGTCGGCACCCAGGCCTACCCCCACGCCCACCACGGTGGCGATGACCATCTCGACGGTGTGGGAAATCGGTTCGGGCTTCGGGGCGGACATGCGGGCTCCAGCGTCAGTTCGGTGCTTCGGAAGGGGCCAATGGCCCGGAAACGACGAAGCCGGGTTGCCCCGGCCTCGTCTGGTGTCACGTGCAGCGGGCCGTCAGTGCGATTCGGCCGGGCCTGCGATCGGCGGCAGCGGGCGGGCGTCACCGCCCTTGTCGTTGCCACCATCCTTGTTCGACTTGTTCCAGCCGGCCGGCGGCGGCGGATCGCGACCTTCCATGATGGCGTCGATCTGCGGCGCGTCGATGGTCTCGTACTGCAGCAGCAGCTGCGACATGGCGTGCAGCTTGTCCAGGTTGGCCGTCATCAGCTCGGTGGTGCGTGCGTAGGCCTCATCGAGGATGTTGCGCACTTCTTCGTCGATGCGGCGCGCGGTGTCGTTGGACACGCTCTTGTGCTGGGTGACCGAGCGGCCCAGGAACACCTCGTCGTCCTCTTCACCATAGGCGATCGGACCGAGCTGGTCGGACAGGCCCCACTTGGTGACCATGTTGCGGGCCATCTTGGTGGCGCGCTCGATATCGTTGGAGGCGCCCGTGGTGACCTTGTCGGCACCGAAGATCAGTTCCTCGGCAACGCGGCCACCGTACAGCGAGCACAGCTGCGACTTGATCGCCACGCGGTTCATCGAGTACTTGTCGCCTTCCGGCAGGTACATGGTCACGCCCAGCGCGCGACCGCGCGGAATGATGGTGACCTTGTAGACCGGGTCATGCTCGGGCACCAGGCGGCCGACGATGGCGTGGCCCGCTTCGTGGTAGGCGGTGAGGGTCTTCTCCTCCTCGCTCATGGCCATCGAGCGGCGCTCGGCACCCATCAGGATCTTGTCGCGGGCACGGTCGAAGTGGTCCATGCGGACTTCCTTCTCGTTGCCACGCGCGGCGAACAGCGCCGCCTCGTTGCAGAGGTTGGCCAGATCGGCACCGGAGAAGCCCGGGGTACCGCGCGCGATCACCATCGGCTCGACGTCGTCGGCCAGCGGCAGCTTGCGCATGTGAACCTTCAGGATGTGCTCGCGGCCCTTCACGTCCGGCAGGCCCACCACGACCTGGCGGTCGAAACGGCCCGGACGCAGCAACGCCGGGTCCAGCACGTCCGGGCGGTTGGTCGCGGCGATCACGATCACACCCTCGCCACCCTCGAAGCCGTCCATCTCGACCAGCAGCTGGTTCAGGGTCTGCTCGCGCTCGTCATGACCGCCGCCCAGGCCGGCACCACGGTGGCGACCGACGGCGTCGATTTCGTCGATGAAGATGATGCATGGGGCGTGCTTCTTGGCCTGCTCGAACATGTCGCGCACGCGGCTGGCGCCGACGCCGACGAACATTTCCACGAAGTCCGAACCGGAGATCGAGAAGAACGGCACCTTGGCTTCGCCGGCGATGGCCTTGGCCAGCAGCGTCTTGCCGGTACCCGGCGGGCCCACCATCAGCACGCCGCGCGGAATCTTGCCGCCCAGCTTGGTGAACTTGGACGGGTCGCGCAGGAAGTCGACCAGCTCGCCCACTTCTTCCTTGGCCTCGTCGCAGCCAGCGACGTCGGCGAAGGTGACCTTGATCTGGTCTTCGCCCTGCAGCTTGGCGCGCGACTTGCCGAAGGACATCGCGCCCTTGGCACCGCCGCCACCGCCCTGCATCTGGCGCATGATGAACAACCAGAAGCCGATGATCAGGATGACCGGCAGGAAGTTCATCAGGATCGCGCCCAGGGAGATGCCGCTGGACGGCTCTTCCTGCACGATCTCCACGTTCTTGGTGCGCAGCACGTTGATCAGGTCACGATCGAACGGTGCGGTGATGGTGGACGACTGCCCACCGCGGGTGGTGTAGGTCAGCTGGCTGGTGCCGCCGCGCATGTCGCCGCCGAAGGCGACCTTCTGCACGTTGCCGCTGTCCACCTGGTCCAGGAACTGCGAGTACGACGCACCCTGCGCCCCGGCCCCGGAGGTCTTGGGCGAGAAGCTCTGGAAGACCACCATCAGCACGACGGCGACGACCACCCATAGCAGGAGGTTCTTGGTCAAGTCGTTCATCCTCATTGGCTCCGGTGTTCCTCTTAGTGCTGGCGTTGCGTTGGGGTCGAACTTGCGTACGTTGCGAGCTTACTTCATGTGGGCGCGTTTTCCCTGACCCAAGGCATACACCTCGGGAGAGCGCTTGCGCGAGGCTTCCGGCTTGCGGATGGAGACCTTGTCGTACCTGCGGCGCATTTCGCGCACATAGTCGTCAAAGCCTTCACCCTGGAACAGCTTGATCAGGAAGGCCCCACCGGTCTTCAGGTGGTTGTCGGCAAAATCCAGGGCCAGCTCCGCCAGGTGCATCATCCGCGGCTGGTCGACCGCGCCCACACCACTCTTATTGGGGGCCATGTCCGACAGCACAAGGTCTACCGGCTGATCCCCGAGCATGGCTTCAAACTGAGATAGGACGGCTTCTTCCCTGAAGTCACCATGAAGGAACTCCACGCCGGCCAGCGGCGGCATATCCAGGATGTCCAGCGCCAGCACGCGGCCGGTGTCGCCGATCTGTCTCCGGACCTGCTGAGACCAGCCTCCCGGGGCCGCTCCCAGGTCGACCACGACCATGTGCGGCTTCAGCAACCGGTCACGTTCGAGCAGTTCTTCGAGCTTGTAGGCGGCGCGCGAGCGCATGCCTTCGGCCTGCGCCTTCTTCACGAAGGGGTCGGAGAAGTGTTCCTTGAGCCAGCGCTGGCTGCTTTTGCTGCGGGTTGCCATTGAAAATAGGGGCTGATGGGGTCCTCATGATACCCTGATCGCCCCATTCAACCGTCTTTTCCTGCATGTCCATCGCCCTGACCGCCTCCCAGACCCGTTTCCTGCGCGGCCAAGCCCACGACCTGAAGGCCCTGCTGCAGACCGGCGGCAAGGGCGTGACCCCGGCCTTCATCGCTGAGCTGAACGAAGTGCTGGAGCGCCATGAGCTGGTCAAGGTGAAGGTCGCTGCCGAGGACCGCGACGCCCGTGACGTGATGATCGGCGAGATTGTCGCAGCCACCGAAAGCGCGCTGGTGCAGCGCATCGGCCACGTTGCCGTGCTGTACCGCCCGAGCAAGGAACAGCGCCAGATCGTGCTGCCGCGCGGCTGATCGCCCACTGCCATGCAGCTGAACCACGAACCGCCTGATTACGCCTACAGCCTGCGCGCCGCCGACGGCCGCTCGGCGCGGGTCAACGACCAGGCGCTGGGCAGCAGCTTCTTCCTGACCCCGGACCAGCTGGTCGAGCACTGGCCGGTGAAGCAGGCCGCCGAACTGCAGCTGGCCGACCTGGAGCCAATCCTGGCACTGAACCCGGCGCTGATCGTGCTTGGCACCGGCGACCGCCAGGTGTTCCCGCCGGCCGTGGTGATGGCCGCCTGCCTGTCGCGCGGCATTGGCCTGGAAGTGATGAACAATCCGGCCGCCGCACGCACCTTCAACATCCTGGCCGCCGAAGGCCGCAAGGTCGCCGCCGCCTTCATCCTGGAAGGCTGAGTTCGAGTCGCCGGGTGCGCCCCGGCGCTAGCTGCCCGAAGCTGTGCAGCGGAAGGCCGAGAACGCCTTGAGCCGGCCAATCAGGTTGCCACCCTGCCCCCAGCGGATATCCATGACCTTCCAGTCGCGGTCCTGGCGCTGCAGCAGGACCCGGTCGGTCCAGCGATAGTCGCCTACGGCCATGTCAACGCGGATCCAGGTGGCGTCACCGCTCGATGCGGGCATTCCTACGGATATCGTTTCCGGCCGATCCGGTGCCAGCAGATACGGGCTCTGGTCGAGCATGTGCGGCTTTTCGTCGCGCGCGGCCAGCGCGCTGCAGGCCCGCTCGTAAGCGCGCTGAGCATCAATCGCTGAACGCAGGGCATCGCCCAGCAGCGGCGGAATGGCCGTTTCGTTCGACGCCGGTGCCTGGATGGCGTCGTAGAGACGGGTAACCACGTCACGCGGATCGCTGGCGGCGGTCGCCAATGGCGCGACGATGAGCAGCACGAGAGCGGAAGCAAAGCGGAACATGGGGCACCGGGGCGAATGGGACCACTCAAGAATGCCGGGTATTCCATCCGTCGTGAAGGCGAGCCTGCAACACACAAGATCGCAAGTGACCGCATCTCTACGCTACCCGAGTCGAGCATGGCTCGACGCTACAAGTCAGGAAGGCCGGGCATTGCCCGGCGCTACCCGATCCAACGGCGATCAGCGTGCCGGCAGGTACTGCTGCGGGTCGACCGGCTTGCCGTTGTAGCGAATCTCGAAGTGGACCATGTCGCGGTTCGCGCCGGTGCGGCCCATCTCGGCGATCTGCTCACCCGCCTTCACGCTCTGGCCTTCATTCACCAGGCGCTTGCGGTTGTGGCCATAGGCCGACAGCCATTGGTCGCTGTGCTTGATGATGATCAGCTCGCCGTAGCCGACCAGGCCGGCGCCGGAATACACCACCACGCCATTGGCCGTGGCCTTCACCGGTTGGCCGCTGGTGCCGGCGATGTCGACGCCCTGCTTGGTCGCGTCGCCGGCCACGTAACGGCCAACGATCGCGCCATCGGCCGGCCAGCGCCAGGCGATGTTGCTCTTCACCGGACCCGCCGGTGCGGTGGTCGGCGCGGTGCTGCCGGCACTGCTGCCACCGGAACGCGGGGCGGTGACCACCGTGGTCGGCGCGCGGCCGCCACTGGCACCAGCCGGATACAGCCGGATCACCTGGCCCGGATGGATCGTCGAGGGGTTGTCCAGGCTGTTCCAGGCGATCAGGTCGGCCGGAGTGATGTCGTGGATGCGGGCCAGCGCATAGATGGTGTCACCCTTGCGCACGACCACGGTCTGCCCCGGCTTGGGCACCGAGGTCTTTGGCGTGGTCACGCCCCCGCTGCTGCCGCCGCCACCGGGGCGGACCACAGTCGCGGTGCCACAGGCGGCCAGGGTGGAAACCAGCAACGCCAGCGCGCCTATGCGCACTCCCTTGCTCAGACGATCAGGACTCATGCGAACTTCGACCTCCATACAAGCCAGGCGATCAGCACCACCACCAACGCGGTGGCGATCCAGCCCAGCGGTTCAATCCAGCGGCGCAGCGCCGCTTCGGCACGCGCGCCACCGATCCGGATGACCGCGGCCAGCACGTACACGCGCTTGCCACGACCGATCAGCATGCTCAGCAGGTACTGCGGCATCGGTACGCCGACGATACCCGATGCCCACGTGAAGACCTTCATCGGGATCGGCATGAAGCCGCCCAGCACCAGGAAGGTGAACACCGCCCACGGCGATTCGGCCATCTTTGCCTGCACGGTGGTGATGCCCTGCTCGATCGCTGGCAGCATGCCCATCGCCTCGAACAGCGGCTTGATCGCCTCGAAGGCGAAATGGCCCAGTGCATAGCCGATCAGTGCGCCGACCATCGAGCCGGCCAGGCTGAGGGTGGCAAACCACCAGCCGCGTTTGGGCTGGGCCACGCACATCGGCGCCAGCATCACCTCCGGCATCACCGGGAAGATGATCGCCTCGAAGAAACTCAACACCGTCAGGTAGGTCGGCGCGCGTTCGTGCGCCGCCCACTTCATCGCCCGCTCGTACAGCGGCCCGAAAATCTTCATGCAACCCTGCTCCGTGGATTAGTCGAGCATGCCAGACAGCAGCGGCACGAAGGTGACCGGCGCCAGCACGCGTTGTTCGATGCTGCCGTCAGCCTTGCGGTCCAGCTGTACCAGCGACTGCGCTCCGGGGCCGCCGACCGGTGCCACCAACCGGCCGCCCTCGGCCAGCTGTTCGACCAGTGCGTCAACCAGTGCCGGCGCCGCAGCAGTGACCACGATGGCATCGAACGGGCCGTGCTCGGCCCAGCCGACGCGGCCGTCGTCATGCTTGGTGCGGATGTTCATGCCCAGCGCCCGGAAGCGCTTGCGCGCCTGCCGCAGCAGGTCTCCGATGCGCTCCACGGTGTAGACCTCCAGGCCCAGCGCGCCGAGGATGGCCGCCTGGTAGCCGGAACCCGTACCGACCTCCAGCACCCGCTTCGGTGCACCCTGCAGCACCGCCTCGGTCATCCGCGCCACGACCCACGGCTGCGAAATGGTCTGCCCGTGGCCGATGGGCAGCGCGGTGTCTTCGTAGGCGCGCGAGGCCAGCGCCTCGTCGATGAACAGATGGCGCGGCACCACCCGGATCGCATTCAAGGTGGGCTCGTCGACGATGCCGGCCTCGCGCAGGCGATCGACCAGGCGATCACGCACGCGCTGCGAGGTCATGCCGATGCCGACAGCTTCCGGCTGCAATCGCAGGCGTGGACTCATGCCGGCCGGTCCAGCGCGGCACTGAGGCCGCCGACCCAGCTGGCCACCTTCTCCAGCGCCTGGTAGCGGGTCAGGTCGACCTGGATCGGGGTGATCGAGATATGCCCGGTGCGCACCGCATGGAAGTCGGTGCCGGGGCCGGAGTCCTGCTCGCGACCAGCCGGGCCGATCCAGTACACCTCGTTGCCGCGCGGGTCCTTCTGCGCGATGCAGCCTTCGGCGCGATGGCGGTTGCCGAGCCGGGTGACTTCAAAGCCCTTGACCTCGTTCCACGGCAGGTCAGGCACATTGACGTTGAGGATGGTGTCGGCCGGCAGCGGATCGGCCTTGAGCCGGGCGACGATTTCCACCGCGGCACGCGCGGCGGTCTCGAAGTGCTTCGGATCGTGGTTGCGGCTGACCAGCGAGACCGCCACTGCCGGCAGGCCGAGGAAGCGACCTTCCATTGCCGCCGAGACGGTGCCGGAATAGATCACGTCATCGCCCAGGTTGGCGGCGTTGTTGATGCCGGACACGACAATGTCGGGCTCGAACTCCAGCAGGCCGGTCAGCGCCAGGTGCACGCAGTCGGTCGGCGTACCGGCCACCGAAACGGTGTAATGGTCGATGCGCTTGAGGCGGATCGGCAGGTCCAGGGTGAGCGAGTTGCTGGCGCCGGAGCGATCGCGGTCGGGTGCGACCACCGTGACTTCGTGGCCTGCCTCGCGCAGGACCGAGGCCAGCATCCGGATGCCTGCGGCGTCGACGCCGTCGTCGTTACTGACCAGGATTCGCATCTTCGATTTAACCGCTTGATTTTCCAAGAATTCGATTCCGTCACCGTGCAGTGTGGGCGGGACCGCCGTACTCCCCTGCGGAAGCCGTCGACCCTGCAAGGGCATCGTCTATTGTGCCGCATGCGAGCCGCGGGTCCTACCCTGCCGGCAGTCAGGGCCGACATCGAACCGTCATAGGCAGACCTGCGCCGGCGGTTTACCCTGTGCGCATGTCGCACCCTGAAGACGAAGATCCGGCCGCCCTGTTCCGTGCGGCCATCGGCGAAGTGACGCCGCTGCGCAAGGATGCCGAACCGGCCCCGGCCGCGCCGCGGCCCAAGCCGCGCGCGCGCATGGCCGAACGTGACGAGGCCGAAGCGGCTGGCGAATTCGCCCGGCTGCTGCGCGACAGCTCGCCACTGGAAGCCGGCGATGTGGCCAGCTATCGGCGCGACAACCTGCCGCCGCGCTTGTTCCAGCGGCTGAAGCGTGGCCAGTATTCGGTGCAGGACGAACTGGACCTGCATGGCGCCACCGCCGCGCAGGCCGAGTCGCTGCTGCGCCAGTTCCTGCTGGAGGCGCATGCTCACGAATATGGTTGCGTACGCATCATCCACGGCAAGGGCCTGCAGTCCGATGGCGGCGCGCCGGTGCTGAAGAACCTGGTCGATCGCCATCTGCGCCTGCGCAACGATGTGCTGGCGTTCCATTCGGCACCGACCGGGCAAGGCGGTACCGGCGCGGTGCTGGTGCTGCTGGCGCGCAGATGAAAAATGGGACGGAGGGGATTAAGTCGTTTGAGGCACAAACGACTTAATCCCCTCCGCCCCCTTTTTTCGGTCAGGCCTGCGAGGCGTCTTCGACCGGGCCGAGTTCGTGCAGCACTGCGGTGGCGTAGCAGCCTGGCGGCAGTGCGAACGACAGTTCCAGCACGTCATCGGCCAGCCACACGTGCTGCAGCAACGCCGGACGCAGGCGCAGCGCGCGGCGCTCCTGTTTCAGGCGTGCGTCTTCCAGGCCGGCCCGCAGCGCTTTCGATTCCTCGTCGTCCAGCGCTGCCAATTCGAGCTCACGTGCAGCGTCGGTGCTGCGCAGCTCGCCCTCGCCCCACAGCGGTGCGCTGGGATGGATGTCGAAGCGCGCCAGGCGTTCGGCCAGTACATCGGTATAGGGCTCGGGGCCGAACACGCTGCGGCTGCCGTCCAGCATCCACACTTCGCCGTCCAGCGGCTGGTCCCAGCTGCCCTGCTCCACGCGCGCGGCCAGCACGCGGTTGAACAGTGCGGAACGGGCAGCCGACAGCAGCAGCGAACGCTGGTCCTTGCGCATGCGACGGCCACCGAACATCGCCAGGGCCGCAGGCACGTTGCCGCCGTCGCGGCCGAAGCGCTGCTCACCGAACCAGTTCGGCAGGCCGCGCTCGGCAATCTGCTGCAGGCGTTCGCTGATCGCTGCACGATCCCCCTTCACGTCGCGCAGCACCAGCTTGAAGCGGTTGCCGGCCAGTGCGCCGCGCTGCAGCTTGCGGTTGTGCCAGGTGGCGTCGAGCACTTCAATCTCATCACTGGCCAGCGCGGCGAGATCCGGCGCGATGCGTTTGGGCAGGTGCACGCTGAAGCGCTGGGTGGTGACGGCGTGGCGATCCTTCATGCCGGCATAGCTGACCGCCATTTCCGGCAGGCCAGCCCACGCCGCCAGCAGCTTGGCCACGTGCACGGTATTGGCACCGCGCTTGCGGATGTGCAGCAGCAGGTGCTCGCCTTCACCCGTGGCCTCGAAGGCCGGCAGTTCGTCGACCTGGAAATCGTCCGGCGTGGTGCGGATGCGTGCGGTGAGCAGCGGCGCACCGAACGCCAGCGGTACCGGAATCATGCCGCCACCAGCAGCACCACCGCCTGAGCAGCGATGCCCTCACCGCGGCCGGTGAAGCCGAGCTTTTCCGAGGTGGTGGCCTTGACGCTGACCGCGTCCAGCGGCAGCTGCAGCAGCCCGCCGATGCGCTCGCGCATCGCCAGCGCATGCGGTCCAACCTTGGGTCGCTCACAGATCACGGTGATGTCGGTGTTGCCGACGCGCCAGCCGCGCTCGCGCAGCAGGCTGTCGCAGTGGCGCACGAACTCACTGCTGTCGGCGCCCTTCCAGCGATCATCACTCGGGGGGAAGTGCTGGCCGATGTCACCCAGCGCCAGCGCGCCGAGCATGGCATCGCACAGGGCATGCAGGATCACGTCGCCGTCGCTGTGCGCGAGCACGCCACAGCTGTGCGGTACGTTCACGCCGCCAAGCATGATGTGATCGCCTTCACCGAAGGCATGGACGTCGTAGCCCTGGCCGATGCGGACGGGCGGGAACGGTGCGGTGCTCATGGATGCAACCCTTGCAGCAGGGCCGCGCGGGCAATCAGCCGGCGCGGCGGGAAAGTACGAATTCGAACCGGTCCAGATCGGCCGGGGTGGTGACCTTGAAGTTGTCCTCGCTGCCTTCCACAAGCAGCGGGCGCTGGCCCTGGCGCTCCATGGCCATGGCCTCGTCGGTGACCTCGACACCGGCGGCCGCAGCCTCGGACAGCGCACGGCTGAGCTGGTGGCGACGGAACAGCTGCGGGGTCAACGCACGCCACAGCCGTTCGCGCGGCTCGGTGCCATCGATGCCACCATCGTCGCCCGCGCGCTTGAGCGTGTCGCGCACCGGCGCGGCCAGGATCGCGCCGACCGGATCGGCACGACCGACTTCAAGCAGGCGACCGAGATCGGCCAGCGACAGGTTCGGACGCGCCGCGTCGTGGACCAGCACGAACTCGTCGGCGCGCACCGACTCCGGCAGCGCCTGCAACCCGGCCAGCACCGAAGCGGCACGGGTCGCGCCGCCGATGCAGGTCAGCACCGGCTTGCCCGCCCACTCGGTCCAGCCCGGCCAGTCGGCGTCGTCCTGCCCGACCACCACCATTGCCCCGGCCACGGCCGGATGCGCCAGCAGCGCGTCCAGGGTGTGGGCGAGCAGGATCTGCCCGCCCGCCTGCAGGTACTGCTTGGGTAGTGGCGCGCCAAAGCGGGTGCCTCGGCCGGCGGCCGGAACCACCACCCAGATCGCCGCGCTCACGGCACGTCCGCCGGATGTTCGGCGGCCTGGGCATTGGCACCTGCCGCAGACTGCGCCGGTGCAACCGGCGCATCTTCGACCACGCGGTAGAACTTCTCGCCGGGCTTGATCATGCCCAGCTCGCTGCGCGCGCGCTCCTCGATGGCGGACTGGCCTTCCTTGAGGTCCTTCACTTCGGCAGCAAGCGCATCGTTGCGCTGCTGCAGGCCCTCATTGTCCCGCTCCTGGTTGGCGACCTGCGCTTCGAGCATCATCACTTCACCCGAATTGCCCGGACCGAACCAGAAGCGGTACTGCAGCCAGCCCAGCAGCAGGGCCAGCACCAGCAGCATCCAGCGCCAGTCGCGCATCGGCTCAGCGCTTCAGCGAAACGAACGCGTCACGACCGGCGTAACGCGCGCCGGCACCAAGGGCTTCCTCGATGCGCAGCAGCTGGTTGTACTTGGCCACGCGATCGCTGCGGCACAGCGAGCCGGTCTTGATCTGGGTTGCGGTGGTGGCAACCGAGATGTCGGCGATGGTGGTGTCTTCGGTTTCGCCCGAACGGTGCGAGACCACGGCGGCATAGCCGGCACGGTCGGCCATGGCGATCGCTTCCAGGGTTTCGCTGAGGGTGCCGATCTGGTTGACCTTGATCAGGATCGCGTTGGCGGTGCCTGAGTCGATGCCCTCCTGGAAGATCTTCGGGTTGGTCACGAACAGGTCGTCACCGACCAGCTGCACCTTCTTGCCGATGCGATCGGTCAGCAGCTTCCAGCCGGCCCAGTCGTTCTCGGCCAGGCCATCTTCGATGGTGATGATCGGGTACTGCGCGGCCCAGTCGGCGAGGAAGTCGACGAACTGCTCGGAGGTCAGGCGCTTGTTCTCGCCAACCAGGTTGTACTTGCCGTTCTCGAAGAACTCGCTGGAGGCCACGTCCAGGCCCAGCAGCACGTCTTCACCGGCGGTGTAGCCGGCCTTGCCGATCGCTTCGAGGATGGTGTCGAGCGCTTCGACGTTGCTGCGGAAGTCCGGTGCGAAGCCGCCTTCATCGCCGACCGCCGTGCTCAGGCCGTGGCCCTTCAGCACCGACTTCAGCGAATGGAAGATCTCGGTGCCGGCACGCAGCGCTTCGGAGAACGAGGTGAAGCCCACCGGCAGCACCATGAATTCCTGGAAGTCGACGTTGTTGTCGGCATGCGCGCCGCCGTTGATGATGTTCATCATCGGCACCGGCAGCGACGGGGTCACGCCGGTCTTGGCGGCGAGGTACTGCCACAGCGCCTGCTTGTTCGAAGCGGCGGCAGCGTGCGCGGCAGCCATCGAAACACCCAGCAGCGCGTTCGCACCCAGGCGACCCTTGTTCTCGGTGCCGTCGAGGTCGATCAGGCGACGGTCGAGGCCGGCCTGGTCGGTGGCTTCAAAATCCTTCAGCGCGTTGGCAATGGCGCCGTTGACGTTGTCGACGGCCTTGCGCACGCCCTTGCCCAGGTAACGGGTCTTGTCGCCGTCACGCAGCTCGACCGCTTCCTTGGTGCCGGTCGAGGCGCCGGAGGGAACCGCGGCACGACCGAACGAACCGTCCTCCAGGATGACTTCGGCTTCCAGCGTGGGGTTGCCACGGCTGTCGAGGATTTCACGGGCGTGGATGCTGCGGATCGTACTCATGGTCGGGCCGGTTACCTGTATGGAGAGGGGGCGACAAAACGAATGCCGCGTGATTATCCCCGGCTGCCCGCCACTTGCCAAATGGCCTGATCGGCATCAGCCCCAGCTGGACCCGATCACGATCAGGACCAGCGACAGCAGCATCGCCAACAGCGCACCGGCAATGGCTGCCCAGATGGGTCCACGCTGCCATCGCCAGGCCAGCACCATCGCCACCGCACTGCCGACGAACGACAGGCCGAGCATGACCAGAGCGGCCAGAATCCAGTACTGCATGGCCCGCATGCCGTGGTTGCCGTCACCCGGCGAGCCGAAGCTGGCCGCAAAGGCCATTACACCCAGCAGCAGGGACGCCCAGGCGAGCACGGACAGCCCCAGCGCGATCAGGCCCCAGGGCCAACCGCGCGCCGACGCGCTCGTATTCATCAAAGAAGACCGTAGAACAGGGCACCCAGCCACAGCGACAGCAGGATGACCGCCAGGCCCGCCGCCACCTTGCCGCGATTCAGCCGCCAGGCCAGTACGGCGGACACGGCGCAGCCCACGGCAGCCAGCAGCTCTGCCGCCAGCAATGCCATGAAATATGCGCGCAGATTGATTGCGCTGCCGCCATCACCGGGCGGCCGCACCGACGCGGCGCCGATCAGCACCAGGCCGAACATGCCCATCGTGAACAGCACGGCCAGGCCGAGTGCGATCAAGCCCCACGGCCATTGCTTCCAGTGCCGACGGTGACGCTGGGCGTCCAGCGCCACCCACGGGTCGCGACTCACGCGAAGCGCGAGAAGCCGTGCTTCTTGGTCACCGCATCGAGCTCCATCAGGGTCTCGAGCAGGGCTTCCATCTGATCCAGCGGCCACGCATTGGGGCCATCGGACAGGGCCTTGGACGGATCCGGATGGGTCTCGGCGAACAGGCCGGAGATACCCACCGCCACTGCGGCACGGGCCAGCACCGGCACGTGCTCGCGCTGGCCGCCCGAACTGGTGCCCTGGCCGCCCGGCAGCTGCACCGAATGGGTGGCATCGAACACCACCGGGCAACCGGTGTCGCGCATCACCGCCAGCGAACGCATGTCGCTGACCAGGTTGTTGTAGCCGAAGCTGGCGCCGCGCTCGCAGACCATGATCTGCTCGTTGCCGGTGGCCTTGGCCTTTTCCACGACCGGCTTCATGTCCCACGGCGCCAGGAACTGGCCCTTCTTGATGTTGACCGGCTTGCCGGCCGAGCACACCTTGCGGATGAAGTCGGTCTGGCGGACCAGGAACGCCGGGGTCTGCAGCACGTCCACCACCGAGGCCACTTCGTCCATCGGGGTGTATTCATGGACGTCGGTCAGCACCGGCACGCCGATCTGCTTCTTCACCTCGGCCAGCACCTTCAGGCCCTCTTCCATTCCCGGGCCGCGGAAGGCGGTGCCCGAAGTGCGGTTGGCCTTGTCGAAGCTGGACTTGAAGATGAAGTTGACGCCGAGGCGGTCGGTGATCTCCTTCAGCTTGCCGGCGGTATCGAGCTGCAGCTGCATCGACTCGATCACGCAGGGGCCCGCGATCAGGAACAGGGGCTGGTCCAGCCCGACCTCGAATCCACACAGTTTCATGGCGTTTCCTTGTTGTCCGCAGCACCGGTCATGCCGGTGCGCTGGGGGTTGAAGCATGCAGGATGGGGGCCGAAGCCCCCATTCACAAGTCAGGCGCGCACTTCGGAAAGCAGCTTTCCGCCCGCCTTGCGCTCGCGCGCGGCACGGATGAAACCGATGAACAGCGGGTGGCCGTCACGCGGCGTGGACAGGAATTCCGGGTGCGCCTGGCAGGCCAGGAACCACGGGTGCACATCGCGCGCTAGCTCGACCACTTCCACCAGGGTGTCGTCCATCGACTTGCCGGCGATCACCAGGCCCGCGTCTTCCAGCTGGGTGCGGTAGCGGTTGTTGAACTCGTAACGGTGGCGATGGCGCTCGGCGACCACATCCTTGCCGTACAGCTCACGGGCCAGCGTACCCGGCTTCAGGCGCTGTTCCTGCAGGCCCAGGCGCATGGTGCCGCCCAGGTCGCTCTTGTCGTCACGCTTCTCGACATCGCCGGTAGCGGTGCGCCATTCGGTGATCAGGCCGATCACCGGGTTCGGCGACTGGCGATCGTTCTCGGTGCTGTTGGCGCCTTCCAGGCCGACCACGTTGCGGGCGTAATCAACCACCGCCGCCTGCATGCCGTAGCAGATGCCGAAGTACGGCACCTGCTGCTCGCGCGCGAACTTCGAGGTCAGCACCTTGCCTTCAAAACCACGGTCGCCGAAGCCACCCGGCACCAGGATGCCGTCGACGTCGGCCAGCGCGGCCATGTCGGTGCCTTCCAGGTCCTGGGCTTCCAGCCACTTCAGGTTGACCTTGGTGCGCTGGCGCAGGCCACCGTGCTTGAGCGCCTCGCCCACCGACTTGTAGGCATCCTGGTGGTCGACGTACTTGCCGACCACAGCAATGGTGACTTCGTCCAGCGGGTGCAGGGTCGCGTCGACCGCATCCTCCCACATCGACAGGTCGACCGGACCGGCCTTGTCGGCCAATTTCAGCTGGTTGACGACGATCTCGTCCAGGCCCTGCGCGTGCAGGCCGGACGGAATGCGGTACAGCACGTCCACGTCAGGCACGCTGATGACGGCGCGTTCGGAGACGTTGGTGAACTGCGCGATCTTGCGGCGCTCCGAATCCGGCACAGCCTGCTCGGAACGGCACAGCAGCACGTCCGGCTGGATGCCGATCGAGCGCAGTTCCTTCACCGAGTGCTGGGTCGGCTTGGTCTTCAGCTCGCCGGCGGCGCCGATGTACGGCACCAGGGTGAGGTGCATGAACAGCGCCTTCTCCGGGCCGCGCTCGGTGCGCACCTGGCGGATCGCCTCCAGGAACGGCAGCGATTCGATGTCGCCCACGGTGCCGCCGATCTCGACCAGCGCCACGTCATAGCCTTCGGTGGCTTCGTCGATGCAGCGGCGGATCTCGTCGGTGATGTGCGGAATGACCTGCACGGTGGCGCCCAGGTAGTCGCCGCGACGCTCCTTGCGGATCACGTTCTCGTAGATGCGGCCGGTGGTGACCGAGTTCTTGCGGCTCAGGCGGGTGCGCACGAAGCGTTCGTAGTGGCCCAGGTCGAGGTCGGTCTCGGCGCCGTCGTCGGTGACGTACACCTCACCGTGCTGGAACGGGCTCATGGTGCCCGGGTCCACGTTGATGTACGGGTCGAGCTTCATCATCGTGACCTTCAGGCCACGGGCTTCGAGAATGGCGGCCAGTGACGCCGCGGCAATGCCTTTGCCGAGCGAGGACACCACGCCGCCGGTTACGAAAATCAAGGGAGTCATGGCTGCAAGCATCCTGTCTGGAAATGGAAAACGGCAGCACCACGCGCGCCCTGGGGGCGGGCATGGAGCCTGAAGGGGGTTTTCCGGTTCGCTGGGGCAGCGAGGGAGGTGCGGAACCGTGCGGCGGCAGGCGCCGGACGGGGACCACCGTGCGAGGTCGGGGCGGCCGTGCCGGCCCTATCGACCGTCACCTGCGACCCGCATTGCTGGCGACCACGCATGGTCGCGCCAGCCCATTCGCAAAGGGTGGACACGCACTTACTCCCGGAAAGCCGTAGTTTACAGATTGATGGCCGCCAACCCAAGAGGCAGTTGCGGCCATCACCCAAAAGAAACGCCCCGCAGAGCGGGGCGTCGGGGGGCGAATCCCTTGCGGCAAGGGCTTCGGAGGGTGGAAGGATTACTTCTTCTTCCTCGCCTCTTCTTCCTCTTCCTGCTGCGGGGCCGGCTGGCCCTGCGCCTTCATTTCGGCAGTGGCCTGCGCGCGACGCTTGGCCTTGGCATCCGCCTCGGCCTGCGCCTTGTCGGCCTGGTCACCCTGCTGCGGCGCCGGCTGGCCGGCGTTCTGCGCCACCACCAGCGGCACTGCAACGGCGGCAGCGGCCAGGATCGCAATGGTCAGCAACTTCTTCATGAGGTCCTCCTCGCGGTATGGCTTGGACGTTTCGACCCAACCGGGGTCGCCGGCGTTCAGATTCCAGCGGCTGCCATTTTACCCCCTCCCCGGCGCCGAGGCTGAACCGCAGGCGTGCAAAATCGCCGTCCAGACCGCACACTTGCGCGTCGCTCCGCGCTTTGAAGATAGATGAACGCCCGCTATAACGCCGCCGATATTGAAGTCCTGTCCGGCCTTGACCCGGTCAAGCGCCGTCCCGGCATGTATACCGACACCGCGCGCCCGAACCACCTGGCGCAGGAAGTGATCGACAACTCGGTGGACGAGGCCCTGGCCGGCCACGCCCGCTCGATCGAGATCACCCTGTACAAGGACGGCAGCGTGGAGGTCAGCGATGACGGCCGCGGCATGCCGGTGGACATCCACCCGGAAGAGAAGATCCCGGGCGTCGAACTGATCCTCACCCGCCTGCATGCGGGCGGCAAGTTCAGCAACAACAACTACACCTTCTCCGGCGGCCTGCACGGCGTCGGCGTCAGCGTGGTGAACGCGCTGTCGACCCTGGTGGAAGTGCACATCAAGCGCGAAGGCGCCGAACACCGCATCACCTTCCGCAATGGCGACCGCGCCACCCCGCTGGAAGTGGTCGGCAGCGTCGGCAAGAAGAACACCGGTACCCGCGTGCGCTTCTGGCCGGACCCGAAGTACTTCGATACGCCGAAGTTCGCGGTGCGCGCACTCAAGCACCTGCTGCGCGCCAAGGCGGTGCTGTGCCCCGGCCTGACCGTCAAGCTGACCGACGAAGCCACCGGTGAAGTCGATACCTGGTACTACGAAGACGGCCTGCGCGATTACCTGAAGCTGGAACTGGGCGAGCGCGAATCGCTGCCGGCCGACCTGTTCGTCGGCAACCTGAAGAAGGACACCGAGGTGGTGGACTGGGCCGTGGCCTGGCTGCCGGAAGGTGAACTGGTACAGGAAAGCTACGTCAACCTGATTCCCACCGCGCAGCACGGCACCCACGTCAACGGCCTGCGTACCGGCCTGACCGAGGCGCTGCGCGAGTTCTGCGACTTCCGCAACCTGCTGCCGCGCGGCGTCAAGCTGGCCCCGGAAGACGTGTGGGACCGCGTGTCGTTCGTGCTGTCGCTGAAGATGACCGACCCGCAGTTCAGCGGACAGACCAAGGAACGCCTGTCCTCGCGCCAGGCCGCCGGCTTCGTCGAGGGCGCGGCCCACGATGCCTTCAGCCTGCTGCTGAACCAGAACGTGGAGCTGGGCGAGAAGATCGCGCAGATCGCCATCGAACGCGCCAGCGCGCGCCTCAAGACCGAGAAGCTGGTCGTCCGCAAGAAGGTCACCCAGGGCCCGGCGCTGCCCGGCAAGCTGGCCGACTGCATCAGCCAGGACCTGTCGCGCACCGAGCTGTTCCTGGTGGAAGGTGACTCGGCAGGCGGTAGCGCGAAGCAGGCCCGCGACAAGGACTTCCAGGCGATCATGCCGTTGCGCGGCAAGATCCTGAATACCTGGGAAGTTTCCTCCAACAGCGTGCTGGCCTCGGAAGAAGTGCACAACCTGGCCATCGCCATCGGTTGCGACCCGGGCAAGGATGACATCAGCGGGCTGCGCTACGGCAAGGTCATCATCCTGGCCGACGCGGACTCCGACGGCCTGCACATCGCCACCCTGCTCACCGCGCTGTTCCTGAAGCACTTCCCGGCGCTGGTCGATGCCGGCCACGTGTTCGTGGCGATGCCACCGCTGTTCCGCATCGACGTGGGCAAGCAGGTGTTCTACGCCCTGGACGAGGAAGAAAAGCGCTCGATGCTGGACAAGATCGAACGCGAGAAGATCAAGGGCGCCATCAACGTGACCCGCTTCAAGGGCCTGGGCGAGATGAACCCGCCGCAGCTGCGTGAATCCACCATCCACCCGGATACGCGCCGCCTGGTGCAGCTGACCGTGGACGATCGCGAGCAGACGAGTTCGCTGATGGACATGCTGCTGGCCAAGAAGCGCGCCTCCGACCGCAAGGGCTGGCTGGAAACCAAGGGCGACCTGGCTTCGCTGGAAGTCTGACGCCATCCTCTGGTAGTGCCGGCCGCTGGCCGGCAGTCGAGGTTGCCGGCCAGCGGCCGGCACTACCAGTTGGAGGCAGGCACTACCGGTTGGCGGCCGGACTCATCCCGCCCCCATCGGCAAACCCGGCGGCGCCATAATGCGCGTCCATCCGCGTGGACCACCGTATTGGCCAGCCACTCGCAGCTGTTCCCCGGCCTGCCGCTGCACAGCGCGCGGCTGGTCCTGAGCCCGATCCGCCGCGACGACGCTGCCGCGTTGTTCGTACTGCAGTCGGATCCGGACGTGATGCGCTGGTGGAACCACCCGGCCTGGACACGACCGGCCGAGGCGCGCGAACAGATCGATGACGATCTTGCCGCCCATGCCATCGGCACCCAGCTGAAACTGGCCGTGCGCGAATCCATGGACGGCCCGCTGCTCGGCGTCTGCGTGGTGTTCGCCGTGGACCGTGACGCCGCGCGCGCAGAGATCGGCTACCTGCTGGCGCCCGACCAGCAGGGCCAGGGCTACATGCACGAGGCGCTGCAGCAGGTGCTGGCCTATCTGTTCCGCACGCTGCGCCTGCATCGCGTCGAAGCCGAGATAGACCCGCGCAATGCGCCTTCCGCACACGTGCTGGAACGGCTGGGCTTCCACCGCGAGGGCGTGCTGCGGCAGCGCTGGCGAATCCAGGGGGAACTCTCTGACTCGGCCGTCTACGGCCTGCTGGCCGACGACGACGCGGCCGCCGCCCTGCCCGCTTGACCCAATCTGGCTGCTGGAGGCTGCAGCCTGCGGACATGCCTTTGGACACATACGGCGCGGCCCTCCCCGGCCTAGCATCGGAACCCCCTTCCGCTGCCGAAACGGTGCCATGAAGTCCCTGCTGCATATCGCCGCGCTCTGCGTCGGCCTGCTCATCGCCCCGGCCAGCGTGCTGGCCGCGCCCGACGCCGAGGCCAAGCCCGATCCGAAAGACGACAAGACCGAAGCGCCCGCCCTGCCGGCCGATGCGTCGGCACGCCAGAGCATGCACCTGGCCGGCCGCACCCTGGACTACACCGCCACCGTCGGCACCCTGCCGGTGCGCGATGCCAAGGGCAAGGTGATCGCCGACGTGGTGTTCACCGCCTACACGATGCCGGGCAAGGACCGGCCGGTGACCTTCGCGCTCAATGGCGGGCCCGGCGCGTCGTCGGTCTACCTCAACATGGGCGCGATCGGGCCCAAGGTGGTGACCTTCGGTTCGGAGGGCGACAGCGCCTCGGCGCCGGCTACCCTGCATGACAATCCGGGTACCTGGCTGGACTTCACCGACCTGGTGTTCATCGATCCGGTCGGCACCGGCTTCAGCCGTGCACGCATCGGCGATGACGAAGCCAAGAAAGCGCTGTACAACCCCAGCGCCGACATCGAGTACCTGTCGCGCTCGATCTACGACTGGCTGCTGCGCAACCAGCGCATGGCCTCACGCAAGTACCTGACCGGCGAGAGCTATGGCGGTTATCGCGGCCCGCGCATCACCCACTTCCTGCAGACCCGGCTGGGCGTGGCGATGAACGGCCTGGTGCTGGTCTCGCCCTATCTGAGCCCGACCCTGGAAGACAACGCCGATGTCTCGCCGATGGCCTGGATGCAGACGCTGCCGTCAATTGCCGCCGCGCACCTGGAGCGCCAGGGCAGGCTGACCGATGCAGCGATGCGCGAGGTGGTCGAATACACCCGCGGCGACTACGCGACGGCGCTGATGAAGGGCCGCAGCGATCCGCAGGCGACCGAAGCGATGCTGCGCAGGGTGACCGAGCTGACCGGACTGGACCCACAGTTCGTGCGCCGCGCCGGTGGCCGCCTGGAAACGCAGGCGTACCTGCGTGAAGTGTTCCGCGACAAGGGCACGCTGGGCAGCCGCTACGATTCCAACGTGACCGCATTCGATCCGTTCCCGAACGATCCGGAGCAGCGCGCCAATGATCCGCTGCTGGACAGCATCATCGCGCCGACCACCACGGCGATGGTCGACTTCGTGACCCGCGTGGTCGGCTGGAAGGTGGATGCGCGCTACCAGGCTCTGAACTACGACGTGAACCGGCTGTGGGACCGCAATGGTGAGCTGCGCCAGGGTGCGGTGACCCAGTTGCGGCAGGCGGTGGCGATCGATCCGCATCTGCAGGTGCTGATCGTGCATGGCTGGAACGACCTGTCGTGTCCGTTCATGGGGTCGATCCTGACGGTGGACCAGATGCCGGCGATGGGCAGCAACCCGGATCGCGTGCAGGTGCGCAGCTATCCGGGCGGGCACATGTTCTACAGCCGGGCGGACAGCCAGGCGGCGTTCCGCAGGGATGTGCAGGCGCTGTTCCAGCGTAATTGAGGTGTTCGGCCGGGCCTGCGGCCCGGCACCCGCTGACGGCAACGGCAACGTCAAAAGCCGGGTTCCAGTGGGTTGGCGGGATGGGTCCGGTTGCGGGGGACGCCGTGAACCCGTCCCTGGGGGCTTGGCCGCGGCATCCATGCCGCGGACACCCCCGCAACCGGACCCACCCCGCCTTCGACAGTTTCCCGCTGCTGCCGATGGATGCCGACCGTTGGCCGGCACGGGATCGGATCCCGGTTTCTGCTCTGGCGGGTGTCGACCTTGGTCGACACGATGGATGCGGAAAAATTCTTTGCCCATGAAAAAAGCCCGCCGGAATCCGGCGGGCTTTTTTTGTGCAACGTGTGCCTGCAGATCAGGTCCAGCCGAACAGCTCGAACAGCTTCAGGATCAGGTAGGCACAGCCACCGGCCGCCGGGATGGTCAGGATCCAGGCCCAGACGATGCGTTCGATCACGCCGAACTTCAGCGAACGCGGGTTCTTGGCGAAGCCGACGCCCATGATCGCGGTGGAGATGCTGTGGGTGGTCGAGACCGGCATGCCGAAGTGGGCGGCCAGGGTCAGGATGGTGGCCGAGCTGGTTTCCGCGGCGAAGCCGTGGATCGGATGCAGCTTGACCATCTTGTGGCCCAGGGTCTTGATGATCTTCCAGCCGCCCGAAGCGGTACCGGCGGCCATCACCACGGCGCAGGTCAGCACGATCCACATCGCGATGCCGTCACCGGCATGGGCGTCCGGGTGCATGAAGGCCAGCCACGACGGCAGGTCGTTCAGTGCGCCGGTCGCTTCGGCACCGATCAGGGTCATCGCGATGATGCCCATGGTCTTCTGCGCGTCGTTGTGGCCGTGGGCAAAGCCCATGTAGGCCGCCGAGGCGATCTGTGCCTTGCCGAAGAACGCGTTGACGATGCGCGGACGGGCCAGGCGGCCGATGGCACCACCGATCTTGGCCAGGCCGGCGATCAGCCCCCACAGCAGCACCATCACCACGATGCCAAGCAGGAAGCCGGCGATCGGCGAGGTGATCATCGGCACGAACACCTTCCACAGCAGGCCCTTGTTCTGCGCCCAGCTGCCCAGGCGCTCGGACCAGATCAGCGCGTCCCAGTTGTTGTGCGCAGCGGCCAGTCCGGCGCCGCAGAGGCCGCCGATCAGCGCGTGCGAGGACGAGGACGGCAGTCCCTTCCACCAGGTGATCAGGTTCCAGATGATGCCGCCCAGCAGGGCGCACAGGATCACCTGCGGGGTGACGTCGACCACGTTGGTGTTGAGCAGGCCCGAAGCAATGGTCAGCGCCACCGCGGTACCGGTCAGTGCACCGATGAGGTTCATGAAGGCGGCCAGCATCACCGCCCAGCCGGGCGAGAGCACCTTGGTCGCCACCACGGTGGCAATGGAGTTGGCAGTGTCGTGGAAGCCGTTGATGAACTCGAAGACGAGCGCGGCCAGGATCACCACCAGGACAAGGGTCAACATGCGGCGGCGTCCGTCAGCTGTTCTTCAACACGATCTGGTACGCCACCACGCCGGCCTCGCGGCAGCGGTCGATGGCCTTTTCCAGGATCTCGAAGAATTCCTTCAGCAGGAACATCTGCAGGTTGTCCAGGCGGCCCGAATAGATGTCGCGGTACAGCTCGAGCATCAGCCGGTCGGCCTCGTTCTCCAGCGAGCGCAGCTTCTCGTTGAGCGCGGTCATCCGGTCCAGGTTCATGTGGCGCAGGTCGGCCACCATCTCCACCACCACCCCGGCGGCCTGTTCCAGCATCGCCGCGCGCGGCGCGAAGTCGATGTGCTCCAGGTGGGTCGTGGCCAGCGAATAGCGATCGGCGAACTTCTCGATCTGCTTGGGAATCTTGTACAGCGCCGAACCCAGCGCTTCGATGTCTTCGCGCTCGATCGGGGTCATGAAGCTGTCCACCAGCGCCTGGCTGATCTTGTCCGAGGCCGCGCGTTCGCGCAGGCGGGCCAGCTTGAAAGCGTCCAGCGCCGGCTGGCGGTCGGCCTCGCGCAGCATGGAATGCAGCGCCTTGGCGGCGTCGGATGCCGCGACGGCGGCCTCATCGAGCAGGGTGTAGAACTGTTTGCCGGAACCGAAAATGGTCTGCAGAGAGAACATTGAGAAACCTGTCAGCCGTCGCGGGAAGGACGGCACCAGACGGAATTATGACGGCTAGATGACCATCTCGGGTATCCCTGCCCCCTTTCCGGGCCTTGGCCCGCCCAACCTGAACAGGCAGTTGCCACCCTGCCACGCCCCTTTGCTAAGATGCCAGCGCGCCTTCGGGCGCACCTTATGGACGACGACCCTTATCCCCCAGCGCCGCGCCGGACCCCGCTCCTGAGCGCCAGCCGCCATCGCAAGCACCCGCCCTCCCTGCCACCAACCGGGGACGACGCCCGTGTTTGAAATGATCCTGATTGTCTTCGCGCTTGTTCTGCTGAACGGCTTCTTCGCCATGTCCGAGATGTCGGTCATGACCTCGCGCAAGAGCCGCCTGAAGCAGATGGCCGCCACCTCCAAGCGGGCCGCCAAGGCACTGGAGCTGTCGGAAAAGCCGGAGAGCTTCCTGTCCACCGTGCAGATCGGCATCACCGTGATCGGCGTGCTGACCGGCTACCTCGGCGGTGAAGCGCTGGGCGAGGCCTTCGCCGGCTGGATCCAGGGCCTGATGCCGGGCTTTGCCTACGCTGGCAACGTCGGCACTGCGCTGGCGGTCAGCCTGATCACCTTCATCACCCTGATCTTCGGCGAACTGGTTCCCAAGCGCCTGGCGCTGACCCGTTCGGAGGCCATTGCCGGCCTGGTGGCGATGCCGATGAGCTGGCTGGCCAAACTGGCCCTTCCCTTCGTGTGGCTGCTGTCCAGGACCACCCAGCTGGTGCTGCGGCTGTTCGGCCTGGGCAAGGATGAAGTCGCCTCGGTGACCGAAGAAGAGATCCGCATGCTGGTGGCCGAAAGCCATGAGGCCGGCGTGATCGATGCCCACGAGCGCGACATGATGAACCGTGTCATGCGCCTGGGCGACCGCACCGCCGACAGCCTGATGACCCCGCGCAACCGCATTGCCTGGCTCGACACCCAGGCCGGGCTGGAGCGCAACCTGGAAATCATGGCCGAGCATGAGTTCTCGCGGTACCCGGTGTACCGCGACAACGACATGGACGTGGTCGGCGTGCTTGAGCTGAAGTCGCTGGCCACGCGCATGGCGCGCGGCGACACCGCGCTGTTCCAGACCCTGCGCGAGCCGCTGTACGTTTCCGAATCGACCCATGCGATGAAGCTGCTGGAGATCTTCCGCGAGGAACAGCAGTCGATGGCGCTGGTGGTGGACGAGTACGGCGAGATCCAGGGCCTGGTGACCATCAGCGACCTGATGGGGGCCGTGGTCGGCCGCCTGCAGGCGGTGGAGAACGCCGACGAGGATGCGCTGGTGGTGACCCGCGAGGATGGCTCGCTGCTGGTGGATGGCTCGCTGCCGATCGAGGACCTGCGCGAGCTGATCGGCAGCAACGACCTGCCCGATGCCGAGGACGGCGACTACTACACGCTGGCCGGCATGTGCATCCACTACTTCGGCCGCATCCCGCATGCCGGCGAATACTTCGACTGGGCCGGCTGGCGATTCGAAGTCGTCGACCTGGACGGTGCGCGGGTGGACAAGCTGCTGCTGCGCACGCTGTCCGACGAGCAGGCCGATGAGCTTACCGCCTGAGGCCGGCCAGGGTCCGGGCGCCGAGCGCTCGGCCTACCGCAACGAGGGCATCCGTACCCTGCTGGAGATGTTCGCCTCCGGCGACCCGGCCGAGCACATGCCGCTCGGCCAGATCCTGTGCAACCTGCAACAGAGCGCGTTCGGCGTGTTCCTGTTCGTGGCGATCCTGCCGTCGTTCATCCCGATCCCGGGCATGGGCGGCGCGGTCAGCGGCCCGCTGGTGATCCTGATCGGCCTGCAGATGCTGTGCTGCCTGCGGCGCCCGTGGCTGCCCGGCTTCATCGCCCGCCGCGGGCCGAAGCGCGGCACCATGCACCGCTTCCTCGACCGCATCGACCGGCCGCTGCGGCGCCTGGACAAGATGCTGAAACCGCGCCTGTCGCAGCTGCTGACCCCGCTGCCGGCGCACGCGTTCACCGGCCTGCTGCTGGTGCTGCTGGGCGTACTGCTGTCGCTGCCGATCCCGTTCACCAACTTCCTGTTCGGCTTCCAGCTGCTGCTGTTCGCACTGGCATTGCTGGAACGCGATGGCGCGCTGATGCTGTTCAACTGGATTGCCGCGCTGGCGGCCATCGCGTTCTTTGGTTTCAGTTCCGGGCAACTGGTGGGCTACACGGTGGAGCTGTTCCAGCGCTGGTTCTGAACCGGAACCCGGTAGGGCCGGCCGCTGGCCGGCTGCCACGTTTGCAGGATTGCCGGCCAGCGGCCGGCACTACCAGTACCGGACATCGGTCATCAGCGCAGGTCGATGAACCCGTTGTCGGCCAACGCCGCCGGTTCGTCCTGCACCGCCGACAGCACGAACGTCAGCGCCTTGCCCAGCAGCGTACCCGGGCCATCCCAGTACTCGGCCGAATCGGCCCGCACATGGATCAGGCGCAGGTTGGGATCCTCCTTGCCGCCAGGGAAGAACAGCTTCATCGCAGGCGACCACAGTTCCTCGATCTTCGCGCGATCATCCACCACGCGAGCGCGACCGGACACCGACACATACGTGTTCTTCGAGGGCGAGGCATAGGCCACGTTCACCCGCGGATCGAGTGCGATCTCGGCCACCTTCGGGCTGTCGGCGGTGATGACGAACCACAGGTCACCGCCGAACGCGACCTGCTGGGTGGCCAGCGGCCGGCTGTAGAGGCGGCCATCCACCCCGGTGGTGGTGAACATCGCCACCTCCACGTCCTTGATCAGTTCGGCCAGCTGGGCGATGTGTTCGGCGCGGGTATCGGCCATGGGGGGGCTCCATTGGGATGAGCCCCCATCAGACGCGGTGTGGCTGCAACAGCCCGTGACGCAAGTGTTCAGCCCGCGTGGCGAGCGTGCCAGGCGTGCATCGCCAGTTCGAACGAACGCAGGCGCGCACGGTGGTCATACAGGTTGGCGGTGAGCATCAGTTCGTCGGGCGCGTGCCGTTCGACGAAGGCGGCGATGCCGTCGGCCACCTGCTGCGGATCACCCAACACGGTGCAGGCCAATGCCCGCTCCACGCCCAGCTTTTCATGCGGTTCCCAGAAGGTTTCGATGTCGTCGATCGGTGCCGGGATCTTGCCCGGGCGACCGCGCCGCAGGTTGACGAAACTCTGCTGCTGGCTGGTGAACAGGCGGCGCGACTCGGCTTCGCTGTCGCTGGCAACGACGTTCAGCGCCAGCATCGCGTGCGGCTGCTTCAGCGTGGCCGAGGGGCGGAACTCGCGGCGATAGACCGCCAGCGCTTCGTCCATCACGTCCGGAGCGAAATGCGAGGCGAACGCGTACGGCAGGCCCATCGAAGCGGCCATGCGCGCACCGAACAGGCTCGAACCCAGGATCCAGGTCGGTACGCGCAGGCCGCCGCCGGGAACCGCCTGCACGGGCTGGCCGGGTTGCACCGGCTCGAAGTAGTGCAGCAGCTCGCGCACGTCCTGCGGGAACTGGTCGGCACTGTCGAAGTAGCGGCGCAGGGCGCGTGCGGTGGGCTGGTCGGTGCCGGGCGCCCGACCCAGGCCTAGGTCGATGCGGTCGGGATACAGCGAGGCCAGCGTACCGAACTGTTCGGCCACCTGCAGCGGCGCGTGGTTGGGCAGCATGATGCCGCCGGCACCGACGCGGATGCGCTTGGTGCCACCGGCGACGTGGCCGATCAGCACGGCCGTGGCCGCGCTGGCGATGCCGGGCATGTTGTGGTGTTCGGCCAGCCAGTAGCGGCGGTAGCCCAGCGCATCGGCGTGCTGGGCCAGTTCCAGCATGTTGGCGAAGGCGGCGGTGGTGTCACTGCCCTCGCAGACCGGGGCCAGGTCGAGAATCGACAACGGGATCATCAGCGGTTTTCCGTCACAGGATTTCCCATGCATGGGGTCGGCCAGGCGCGGCGGCCAGTGACGGTGGCGGGATGCTGATTCCTGCGGAATGGGTTCAGAGCCCGCCGGACATGGCCCGGGGCGCCACGCGTGTCGGGTAGTGCCGGCCGCTGGCCGGCAGACAGACAGCCCTTGCAGCCGGCCAGCGGCCGGCTCTACCAATGTGTAGTCAGAACGCGCTGGGGCGCGGCTCGGGCAGTGGCTGGTCGACCATCGGCTTCAGCTCGGCATCCAGCGCCACGCGCTCGTCGAACACGAAACAGCGGCCTTCGTAGCCCTCGCCACCGACGTCCTCGAAATAGCCGAGGATGCCGCCGTCGAGCTGCAGCACGTTGTCCATGCCGTCGTTGACCATCCACAGTGCGGCCTTCTCGCAGCGGATACCGCCGGTGCAGAAGCTGACCACGGTGCTGCCCTTCAACGCCTCGCGGTGCGGCGCCAGCGCCTCGGGCAGGTCGGTGAACTTGTGGATGGGCAGCACCAGCGCATCCTTGAAGGTGCCGTACTCCACTTCCTGCAGGTTGCGGGTGTCGAGCATCACCACCGGCTTGCCGACGTCATCGTGGCCCTGCCGCAGCCAGCGCTGCACCGTGGCCGGATCGACCGCCGGAGCGCGCGGGTACTCCAGCGGCTGGCCGTCATCGCGGCGGAAGCTGATGATCTCGTCCTTCACCTTGGCCTTCAGCCGCGCAAATGGCTGGTGCTCGCTGAGGCTGGTCTTGACCCGCATATCGGCAAAACGCGCATCGGCGTGCAGCGCCGCATAGAAGCCCTCGACCGACTTCGGCGCACCGGCCAGGAACAGGTTCAGCCCCTCGCCCGCCACCAGGATCGTGCCCCGCAGCCCAGCCGCCTCGGCCCGCGCCAGCAGCTGGTCGCACAGGACCTGGGGAGCGTCGATGACGGCGAAATGGTAGGCGGCGGTATTGGCGATCATCCCGCCATTTTAGCGCCAGACCATCCCAGGAGCAGACTTGCCCGTTCATCCACGCACCGCGTGGATCTACAAAGCTCATGAACCTGTCAGGGGCGGGGCGGTGTGGGCAGGCGGGGGCGCAGAGCGCCATGGATGGCGCTCTACGAGGCACGCAGGAGCAGTTTTTGCCGTCCCCCGCCTGCCCACACCGCCGCGCCATCCCACGGAATCCAGCTTTTGCCGTTGCCGTTGCTTCTGCGGGTGCCGGGTGCCGGGTGCAACCCGGCAGGAAGCCCCCTTTACCCCCGCAACAGCATGAACGGCAGCAGCACCAGCGCCGCCGCGCCCGCCATCCCCAGCAGCACCAGCACCACGAACACCGGGCGCCGCCGCAACAGGCTGCCGAAGGTCTCCGCCGTGCCGTCGCGCAGCGCCTGCTCGCGCTCTGCACGCACGCGCTCGCCGCGCGCGGCCTGATACTCGGCCATCAGCGCCTTCGCACGCGGATGATCGGCATCCTCGCGCAGCCACAGACCGCCGTTGGAGATACCCCAGGGGCTGGGTTCGGTGCGATACCAGGCGATGCCATGCTGATCCAGCAGCGTGCAGACATCGGCATATTCGTCGTCGCCGACGTTGCGCAGATTGAGCAGAAGTTTTGCCATGCCCCCATGATACCCGGCACCGATGCGCTACCCTTGCCGCCCTCGCCCTGCGCCCTTCCGGAGACGCCCGATGCGCCGCCTGCTGCTTCCCCTGCTGCTGTCCCTCGCCGCCGCTGGCTGCTCGACCGGGCCCTCCGGCCCACCGCCGGGCGGCACCCTGACCACCTTTGAGCGCATCGACAGCGTGCCCGGCACCGGTGCCGAGGCTGTCGCCGGCAGCAAGGTCACCGTGCACTACACCGGCTGGATCTACGACAACCGCACCGAGACCAAGCACGGCAAGACCTTCGACAGCTCGGTCAGCCGTGGCGAACCGTTCACTTTCGCACTCGGCGCCGGCCAGGTCATCCGCGGCTGGGATGAAGGCGTGGCCGGCATGAAGGTCGGCGGCAAGCGCACGTTGATGATCCCCCCGGACTACGGCTACGGCGACCGCCGGGTCGGTCCGATTCCGGCCGGCTCGTCGCTGGTGTTCGACGTCGAGCTGCTCGATGTCAAACCGTAATACCGCAGCGCAGTGTCGGGTCGCCGTGATCGGCGGTGGCCCGGCCGGCCTGTTCGCCGCCGAGCGCCTGCGTGCGGCCGGGCTGGACGTCGACCTGTACGAGGCCAAGGGTTCGCCCGGCCGTAAGTTCCTGATTGCCGGCAAGGGCGGGCTCAACCTCACCCATTCCGATCCGCGGCCGCTGTTCGACAGCCGTTACCGCGAGCAGGCGACTGCCGTCGGCCAGTGGCTGGACGGCTTCGACGCGCAGGCGCTGCGTGACTGGGCCGCCGGTTTCGGTGTGGAGACCTACGTGGGCAGCTCCGGCCGCGTGTTCCCGGTCGACCGCAAGGCCGCGCCACTGCTGCGCGGCTGGGTGCGCCGGCTGAAGGAACAGGGCGTACGCCTGCATGCCAACCATCGCTGGATCGGCTGGAACGACGACGGCGCGCTGCGCTTCGCCACCGAAGCAGGCGAGATCGATGTCCACGCCGATGCCACGGTGCTGGCGATGGGCGGCGGCAGCTGGCCGCAGCTGGGCAGTGACGGCGCCTGGGTCGCGCCTCTGCAGGCGCGTGGCGTGGACATTGCGCCCCTGCAGTCGGCCAATTGCGGTTTCGACGTGGATTGGACGCCGTTCTTCGCCCAGCGCAATGCCGGCGCACCGTTGAAGCCGGTGGTCGCGCACTGGATCGACCTGGCCGGCCAGCCGCAGTCGCTGCAGGGCGAATGCGTGGCCAGCGAGTACGGTATCGAAGGCAGCCTGATCTACGCGCTGGCGGCTGACCTGCGCGAGACCATCAATCGCGATGGACACGCCATGCTGTGGCTGGATCTGGTGCCGGGCCGCGACGAGGCACGCCTGCTGGCCGACCTGTCGCGCCCGCGCAAGGGCCGCAGCTTCGGCGAGCACCTGCGCCGGCAGGCCGGCCTGGATGCGGTGAAGGCGGCGCTGGTGTTCGAGATCCTCGGCAAGGAGGCCGGCAATGATCTGCCTGCCGTGGCCTCCACGCTCAAGCGGCTGCCGTTGCGCCTGCTGCGGCCACGACCAATGGCCGAAGTGATCAGCACGGCCGGTGGCGTACGCCTGGATGCACTGGATGATGGCCTGATGCTGCGGGCGTTGCCCGGCGTGTTCTGTGCAGGCGAGATGCTCGATTGGGAGGCCCCGACCGGCGGCTACCTTCTTACTGCCTGCTACGCCAGCGGCCTGCGTGCGGCGGAAGGCGTGATCGGATGGTTGGCCGGGCGGTGACGCCCGAACTGTAGAGCCGAGCCATGCTCGACTGCATTTGATTCAGGCGATAAAGCAGTCGAGCATGGCTCGACTCTGCAATTGCCGGGCGCTCACCATGGCCGGCGCATGCTCACCGAGGCCAGCGCCACGCCGCTGGGATGCGGGTAGGCTTCCTCGCGCTCGGCAATGAAGCCCTGCCGTTGATAGAACGGCACGGCATTGAGCGAGGCCGACAACACCACGTCGCGCTCACGGTCGGCCATCGCCAGCAGGCGCTGCATCAGGGCCTGGCCGATCCCCTTGCCACCCCGGTCCGGATCAACGAACAACGCATCGATTTCATTGGCATCGGTATCGAACACGCCGAAGCCGAGCAGGGCGCCCTGCGCATCCTCGGCCACCACGCAACCGCCCTGCCCCAGCAGCCGCGCGTACTGCGACGGCGGTGGCGAGGCCGACCAGGGCGCGATCACCTCCGGCGGGTAATGGCTGCTGCAGGTCTCGCGCACGCACCGCGTACGCAGCGCCCACAGCGTGGCTACATCGTCGGCCGTGCCTGTTCTGAACTGCATGACATCTCCTTGTAGAGTCGAGCTTGCTCGACTGTTCTTCGTTCCAGACACGCAGTCGAGCATGGCTCGACTCTACAACGGCAGCTACCGCGACTTGCTGGCGCGCAGTGCCTGGATCTTCGACGGCGGCTGGAACGAGTCGCTGCGCGCATCGGCCCAGAACGCATGGAACACCGCGTGGTCGGGCACCTTGTGCAGCAGCTCGCCCGGTTCCAGGTAGCGGTACAAGGAGGCAAGCGAACGGATCTCGACCGGCGAAACGCGACGCAGGATGTGCTCAGGCCCCAGTTCGGCCGGATCGTTCAGGCCGGCCGCGCACAGCAGTTCCTTCAAGGCATGCAGTGTGTGCTCGTGGTAGCTGTGCACGCGCGTGGCCTTGTCTGGTGCGTCCAGATGCTTCCAGCGCGCCGGGTTCTGGGTGGCAATACCGGTCGGGCACTTGTCGGTGTGGCAGCTCAACGACTGGATGCAACCCAGCGCGAACATGAAGCCACGCCCGGCATTGCACCAGTCGGCGCCCAGTGCGATGGTGCGCGCGATGTCGAATGCACTGGTGATCTTGCCGGCCGCGCCGATGCGGATGCGCTCACGCAGATCCAGCCCGACCAGCGTGTTGTGCACCAGCAGCAGCGCTTCGTGCATCGGCACGCCGACGTGGTCGACGAACTCGGCCGGTGCCGCACCGGTGCCACCCTCGGCACCGTCGACCACGATGAAGTCGGGAAGCAGACCGGTTTCCTGCATCGCCTTGGCGATACCGAACCATTCCCAGGGGTGGCCGATGGCCAGCTTGAAACCCACCGGTTTGCCACCGGACAACCCGCGCAGGCGCGCGACGAACTGCAGCAGTTCGACGGGCGTCGAGAACGCCGAGTGACGCGACGGCGACACGCAGTCCACGCCCATCGGCACGCCACGGGTCACCGAGATCTCAGCAGTCACCTTCGGTGCCGGCAGCACGCCACCGTGGCCCGGCTTGGCGCCCTGTGACAGCTTGATCTCGATCATCCTGACCTGGTCGTGGGTGGCGTTGGCGACGAAGCGCTCTTCGCTGAAGGCACCCTTCTCATCACGGCAACCGAAATAGCCCGAGCCGATTTCCCAGACCAGATCGCCGCCCATCTCGCGGTGGTAGGGCGAGATCGAGCCTTCGCCGGTGTCGTGGTAGAAGCCACCGCGGCGCGCGCCTTCGTTCAGCGCACGGATTGCATTGGCCGACAGCGAGCCGAAGCTCATCGCCGAAATGTTGAACACGCTGGCCGAATAGGGCTTGGCGCAGTTGGCGCCGATCAGCACGCGAAAATCATGCTTGGCAATGGACGTGGGCGCCAGCGAATGGTTGATCCACTCGTAGTCCACCGCATAGGTGCTGCGCAGGGTACCGAACGGCACCGTGTCCATCTCGTTCTTGGCGCGCTGGTAGATCAACGCCCGCTGTTGCCGCGAGAACGGCACGTCTTCCAGGTCGCTCTGCACGAAGTACTGGCGGATCTCCGGGCCGATCGACTCCAGGCCATAGCGGAAATGCGCCATCACCGGATAGTTGCGGCGCAGCGTGCTGCGCTTCTGCAGCAGATCCCAGGTCCCCAGCGCCACCATCGCGGCAGTCAGGCCGACGCCCCAGTACCAGGCCGGCCAGATCGTGGCCAGCCACAGGCATATCGGGAACATCAGGATGGCGAGCAGGTAGACGATATACCGGTGCATGGCTTTCCTCGGTTGCAACTGCCCCCGAGTCTACCGCGCTGCCCGTCTGCCGGGTTTGCAGGCGATCGCCTTTAGACGGGCCTGGGCCATCGCCGGCACCCCTGCTTCATGAGCGGCTTCCACTGTTGAACCGGAGGTGATACGACTGAAATCGGACAGGCGTCGCCCAGACTGGCTCAGGAACCCAGCGCGACCGCCGCCGGCTCGAGCTCGCCGTCTGCGCCGGTCCAGGCCTGCAGCAGGCGTTCGAAGCCACCGCTGCCAAGCAGGAAGCCCGGCCAAGCCGCCTCGACGATCTGTGTCAGCAGGTCTGCCTCGATCCTGCGGGTACCCATCGACCATCGCGGAAACGCCCGCTGCAGCACCGGCGCGCGGCACAACATCTTCACCTGTCCATGGCTGCGGGCATTGACGATGCGCTGGAACACCGAATCGATGCCATCTTCGGGGCCTTCCAGGTACTGCAGGAAACGCGTGCCATCGAACATCAGGACACCGGTGACACCCGCTACGCGATTGAATGCCGTGGCATCGGCCAACAGGCGATCAAGATCGGTTGTCTGCAGATCGGCACGGGCCTCACTGGCATAGGCAATCGCGTGTAGCGACATCAGATGGCTCCCCCCCTGGGAACGATGGCTGGAACTATGACATGAATAGGAACGACAGTTAAGCACGCCACCCACCCTGCACAATCGGGTCGCAGCCCTGCGGGTGGGCTACAATCGGCGCCGCGTTGCAGGCCCGGATGGCGAAACTGGTAGACGCATCGGACTTAAAATCCGCCGGGGGCAACCCCATGCCGGTTCGATTCCGGCTCCGGGCACCAACATCGCAGCGCAGGATGGCGTCCGCCCTTCGGGGCATTGCACAAGGAACCCGCACATGAAGCTTTCTGTCCTGATGCTTGCCCTGCTCTGCACCGCCAGTCTTCCGGCGTTGGCTCAGTCGCACTCCGATACCCGTCGCAATCGCGATGGCAGCATGGACATCCGCCACAGCGATGGTTCGTCCACCCGCATCACCCGTGACCTGTCCAAACGCGTGATCGCCGAGCACAGCAACGGCAGCCGCTCAGTCACCACGACCGATCTCAGCGGACGCAAGCGCACCACCTACAGCGACGGCAGCTACTCCGACACCACCACCGATCTGAGTGGCAGGATCATCACCCAGTACAGCAACGGTGCCCGCTCGACCAGCACACGCGACCTGAGTGGCAGGTGGCGCACCGAGTACAGCGATGGTTCGTACTCGACCAGCGTGCAGGACCTGAGCGGCAACTGGCGTACCACCGCCAGCGGCGGCATGGCGGCCAGGCATCCGGAGCGCGGCTTCGGCAAGAAGCGCTGAGTTTTCAGATCGCACGCGAGTAGCGCGGCTGCTCATGCGCCGCGCGCAGGTACGGATCGAAGCACATCGCCAGCAGCCGCAGCAGCGGCCGTCCCGGCTCGCTGGCACGCACCACGCCCTCGCGGTACTCCGCCAGGCCGTCCTCCTGCAGCCGCTGCACCGACCGCAGGTCTTCAGCGAAGTACCGCTCGAAATCCACGCCGTGGCGCTGGCCCAGCACAGCGCCATCCACCTCGCCCTGGCACATCAGCTGCTGGATCAGTTCCGCGCGCAGCTGGTCGTCGGCACTCAGCGCCACGCCGCGCCAGACCGGCAGCTGGCCCTGGTCCACCGCGTCCTCCCACGACGGCAGGTCACGCGGATTCTGGCTGTAGGTGGCACCAATGTGGCTGATCGCACTCACGCCCAGGCCGAGCAGATCGGTATCGGCGTGGGTGGTGTACCCCATGAAATTGCGATGCAGCTGGCCGGCACGCTGCGCGCGTGACAGATCCTCTTCCGGCAGCGCGAAGTGATCCATGCCGATGTACTGGTAGCCGGCGGCGGAGAGCTTCTCCACTGCCAGGCCCAGCAGCGCCAGCTTGTCTTCCGGCGAGGGCAAGCGGCGTTCGTCGATCTGCTTCTGTGCGCGGAACAGGTGCGGCAGGTGTGCGTAGCCATACACCGCCAGGCGATCCGGGCGCAGCGCCAGCACCCGCTCAAGGGTACGGCCGAACCCCTCCAGGCTCTGCCCGGGAAGGCCATAGATCAGGTCGACGTTGACCGAGCGCATGCCACTGTCGCGGCAGGCTTGCAGGATATCCAGCGTCTGCTGCACGCCCTGTATGCGGTTGATCGACTCCTGTACCTGCGGATCAAAGTCCTGCACGCCCAGGCTGGCGCGGTTGAAACCCAGCCGCGCCAGCATGGCGACGTCGTGGGTATCGATGAAGCGCGGGTCCAGTTCGATCGAGAAATCACGCTGTGGCGAATCGCTGAAATCGAAGCGACGGCGCAGGCCTTCCACCAGCGCAGTCATCGCCTCGGCTTCGAGGAAGTTCGGCGTGCCCCCGCCCAGGTGCAGCTGGATGACCTCACGGCCGTCCTCGAACTGCGGCGCCAGCAGGTCGGCCTCGGCCAGCACGCGCGAGACGTAGCTGTGGCCACGGCCGCGATCGCGGGTGATCACCCGGTTGCAGCCGCAGTAGAAGCACGGGCTGGAGCAGAACGGCACGTGCACGTACAGCGACAGCGCGCGGGCCAGCTGGTTGCTGTCGGCGATCGCCTGGCGCAGTGCCGGCGCGTCGAAGCCGTCGTGGAAATGCGGCGCGGTCGGGTACGAGGTGTAGCGCGGCCCGGGCCGATCGTGGCGGCGCAACAGGTCGGGGTCGAAGGTCCAGGCCAGGCCGCCGGCAGCGGGAGAGAACGTGTCCATGGCGCCAGCATCGCGCCGGGCGGCCGTGACCGCCTTGACCCAGATCAATCCTTGGCAGGGATGCCCAGCACCGGCAGGCCGACCTGCGGCCAGCGCAGCATCTGGTAGCGCTTCCAGAAGGTGTCACCGATGCGTGCGGCCACGTCGTTGGCCAGCGCCTGCATCGGCGGGTTGTTGCATTCGGCGGTGGTGATGCGGAACAGCACCAGCCAGCGGTCGAACAGATCCTTGTCCAGCTCGATGGCCATGTGCTTGGACATCGGCGAGCCCTTGAAGCGGCGGGTAGCGCGCAGCATCGCCGACCAGAAGTCGACCAGCTGCGCCAGGTGCTCCGGCCAGTCGTGGACATGCGCTTCGAACACCGGCCCCAACCGCTCTTCTTCGCGCACGCGCGCATAGAAGTCGTGGACCAGGCGGGTCACGTCCTGCTCGGTACACAACTCGGGCGAGGCAACGGGGAGGACAGGCGGAGGCGTGGCGTTCATCGGGTACCCAAAGCGTGCCGGCAGTGTGCCGCAGCCGGCCGGCACCGCCGTTGATCCAGATCAATGTCGGCGCAGTTCGCTGCCCCTAGGCTGGCACGCTTGCAGGAAGCATGCCCTGCGGATGCTGCGCCGGACCAGGCGGAGTATACGCGCCGCCCACTTATCGATCCGGGACAGCATGAACAGACCCTCCCTCAGCCGCCGCCAGCAGCTGATCCAGCATTGGGGCGCCATCCTCTGGCCCAGCTTCATCGCCGCTGGCGTGGCCAGCATGGTGTTCTTCGCCTTCGTCGATCCGTTACGCCTGCAGGCCATCAGCTTCCCGGGAACCACCATCAGCCGCGAGCTGGGCTATACCGCAGGCTTTTTCATGTTCTGGACGGTGACGGCGCTGTCCAGCGCGGTTACCTGGTACCTGCAACGGCCGATGCCGAGCGACGACGACGACGAGCTGCCACTGGGATGAGTACGCCCTGCCCCACGACGCCGCGCCCGCGGCACTGGCGCGGCATCCTCAGCGCAGGCCTGCTGGCACTGTTCTATGCGCTGCCCTGGTTGCGCTGGGACGGTCATCAGGCCGTGTTGCTGGACATCAATGCCCGGCGCTTCGACCTGTTCGGCTGGACGCTGTGGCCGGGTGATGTGGGAGTGCTGATCGGCCTGTTGGCAGTGCTGGCGGTGAGCCTTGCGCTGCTCACCCATCTGGCCGGACGCATCTGGTGCGGCCATGCCTGTCCGCAGACATTGTGGCGACGTGCCTTCGACTGGATCGGCCGCACCGTATCCCGGGCACTGCCAGCGGCACTGGCGCGACCGGCCACGCAGCTTGCATGGGGCCTGCTGTCGCTGTGGACCGGAATCACCTTTGTCGGCCTGTTCAGCCCGATCGCCGGGCTGGTGGCCGCCGCGCCGCACGCCGCCTGGAGTGGCTGGGAAACGTTCTGGGTACTGTTCTACGCCGCTGCCACCTGGGGCAATGCCGGCTTCCTGCGCGAGCAGGTCTGCCGTTCGCTGTGCCCGTTCGCACGCCTGCAGCCACTGCTGACCGATCCCCATACACCGCGCGTCCTGTATGACGCGCGCCGCGCCGAGCCGCGCGGACCGCGCCCATCCGGCCTGGGTGGTGTGCTCGGTCGCGGCCGTGGCCTGCTCGACCCGACCACCGCGCAGGACTACGTGTTCCGTGCCGCGCATCCGCTGCTGGCAGGACCGATGCCAACGTTCAGCGCAGACCGCCTGGGTGACTGCACCGACTGCGCCGCGTGTGTCAGCGCCTGCCCGATGCAGCTGGACATCCGCCAGGGGCCGCAGGCCGATTGCCTGGCCTGCGGCGCCTGCCTGGAAGCCTGCGCACAGCACCAGCACCGGTCCGGTTTCGGCCGGGGGCTGCTGCGCTACTGCAGTCCGCAGGTGATGACCGGCCAACCGCGGCGCTGGTGGCGACCGCGAACCCTGGCCCTGCTGTCTCTGCTGCTGGCGCTGCTTGCCTGCGGCGGCTGGCGCCTGCTCTGAATCAGCGCGGCCCGTCGGCGTGCGGCGGGACCAGCTGTGCACGGCGGACAATGCCCAGCTGCTCGATGATCAGCGCCATTTCGTTGGTGACTTCGGTGCGTTCGGTCCCCTGCGGGACCAGGCGATCCAGCACCTGCTGGTAGGTATCCCAGAACGCCGGACCGCATCCGTGTTTGTGATAGCTGGCTTCCAGTTCGCGGCGTACCCGTTCAGCCAAGCCATGCATGCCGTATTCCATACGACCTCCGTTGGACTTGTTCTGCATTGTTGACGGTCTACCGACTCACTTGCGTGCTACTGAAAGACTCCCGGGCTTCACGTCCGGTTGATGCCAATTAGTCATAGATTTCACGACAGGTCAATTACATGCACCGACTTTCGTGATCGAAATTATTAATCGTTCACAAAACTACATACGCTGCCCCGGTGGCGCCGGATGGGTTGAACCCGACGTGCCCTCCGGCCGACAGACGCCGAACTTCTATTGACGACACTGATTGAGTTCTTTCGACCCATTGAATTTGCCCATTTTGCTAAGTCTACTTAGCAAATGGCGCTTAGCGTGCTAGATGCGACAAAAGACGGCGCAGATCAGATGGATTCGCTGCCTGGCGCGTCGGTTTCAGGGAACAGCTGCGGGTAGTGCTGACGCAGGATGTACTGCCGCAGGGCAGGAATCGGAAGGTCCTTAGGCCATTGCGACACTGCGGATCGGCTTATGCCAAAGAAGCGGGCCAGTTCGGCATCGGTCCTCAGTCCCAGCCGGGTACGCACCTGCCGTTTGCTCCAGAATTCGGTCACGGTCGGTTCTTCTGTTAACCAGACTTATTCTCGCGGCAAGGATTCTTGGCATTCCACGCGTTAAGCTGGCTTGCATAGATGAATACTCTCGGCCAACGACTCGCCGCCGCCATGAAGAAAGCCGGGCACCCTCGCCCGGCCGATCTGGCCCGCGCCGCCAAATCCACAACGGCAACCATCAGCAACTGGCTCAATGACCATGTGAGCGCCTCTCATGTGAAGGCCGCACAGCTGTTCCGCATCGCCGATGCGGCCAAGCTGGACGCGCGCGAACTGCTGTACGGGGTGACCGGACGCGGCGTAGGCGAACCCGGCAATGCCTACATCCCCAGCCAGGCCCATCTGGATGTCTGGCAGGACGCCTACGAGCTGGTCAGCCACCTGGTGGCCGAGAACGGGCTGGAAATCGACCACCGCCGCCATGCCGCGCTGGACCTGCTCGCGTTCGAGCTGCTGATGGATGGCTTCAGCCGCAGCAAGGTCGCCCGCGTACTGACGACCTCGATGACGTAAACGCACTGCCGCTGGTAGCATGGCCCGCGATGGGGATGGAGCTCCCCGATAACCGCCTGGAAGGGCTGATGGCTCCTGCCAAGACGAACCCGGTGTTCGTCGACGGCAGGCCGTGCCTGCCCTCGGCGTTCGCCATCGGACCTGCGAACCCGCACTCGAGGCACGCGATGCAAGCATTGAACAATTACTTTCTGGTCTTCATCGGAGGCGGCCTCGGTGCCTGCCTGCGCCATGCCTGCAACCTGATCGGCGCACGCGTCGCGGTCGGCAGCCCGTGGCCCTGGTCGACCTTCCTGATCAACATCAGCGGCGCGCTGCTGATGGGCGTGGTGGTCGAGGCCTTCGCCCTGCGCAATGGCGCCTCGCCGCAGCTGCGGCTGCTGCTGGCCACCGGCATTCTCGGCGGCTACACCACGTTCTCGACCTATGCGCTGGAGATCGGCCTGCTGCTGCAGCGCGGCCAGCATGGGCTGGCAGCATTGTATGCCGGGGGTTCGGTGGCACTGGGCCTGGCCGGCCTGTTCGGCGGCATGAAGCTGGCCCGGCTGGTGCTGGGCTGACGATCAGGCCGCGCTGGCGCGCGCCTGCACACGCCATTCCCGTGGCGACTGCCCGGTGTGTGCCTTGAACGCGCGCGACAGGGCGGCCTCGCTGCCGTAACCGACGTCATCGGCAATCCGCTTCAAGGGACGGCCCTGGCGCAGTGCCTGCTGGGCCAACCCCACCCGCCAGCCCTGCAGGTAGTGGCCCGGCGTCGTACCCATCGCCTCGCGGAAACTGGCCGCAAACACGCTGCGCGACATGCCCGCCACATCGGCCAGGTCTTCCAGCGTCCACGCCTGTGCGGGCGCTGCGTGCATCGCCACCAGCGCCAAGCGCAGGCGTGGATGACCGAGCCCGGCGAACAGGCCACCGCGCATCTCGCCGCCTTCCATCAGCTGGCGCAGTACCTGGATCATCACTACCTCGAACAGGCGGTTGACCATTGCCGCCCGCCCGCAGCGCTGCTCGAAGGCCTCTTCGAACAGCAGCTCCAGCGCGGCATGGCCGCCGTACAGGTCGGCCAGCGGCAGGCAGATGAAATCGGGCAGCGCAGCGCTGATCGGATTGAGCCGGCCGCCTTCGAAATGCAGGTTGGCGCAGGCCATGTCGGCGCCAAGCTGCGGGTCGGTAATGAACCGGTGGGGCATCGGCCGGGGGTACAGCAACAGGCTGGGGGCCTCGACCTGCACCGTCTGCTGGCCATGGCTGACCTGCAGCGGCCCCCGCCGCACCAGGTGCAGCTGGCCGGCCTCATCCTCGCCTTCCAGGGTATTGATGCCGCACAACGCGCCGGCATGGAACACCGAGGCGGTGACCGCGAAGCGTTCGAGCAGGATGGCGAGACGATCAACCATGACGGGACTCCAGATCAAGCGGCACTGCTTCAATACGACGGATCGTATCGGATTCACCACGTCATTGGGCGAACCGGCCGGCGGCCCTACCTGGAAGTGCCGCGAAGGCTGCATGGCCGTGACGACCGCGCGACCGACCGGCACTTCCCTGCGGCAATGCAGCGCGCGCAACATTCCCGGGGCATCTATGCTCGGCGCCATTCCCGGATGGAACGACCATGATGCGTTGCTTGCTTCGTTGCGCCATCGCTCTCGGCCTGCTGCTGCCGTCGACATCGTTGCTGGCCGCACCAGCGACTGCACCACGCGCGCTCAGTGGCGAACTGCAGGGAGCGCCGTGGCGCCTGGACGTGCCGGCCAGCTGGAACGGCGACCTGGTGATGCTGGCGCATGGCTATGAGCCGGTGGGCGTGCCGCGCACCACCCCGATGGCCGCCAACGACAGCACCGCAACACTGCTGGCCGCCGGTTACGCCGTCGCGCAGAGCGCGTATTCCAGCCAGGGCTGGGCCGTGGCCGACGCGATCACCGACATGGAGCGCCTGCGCCGGCAGGCGCTGCACGAACTCAAGCGCGTGCGCCACACTTGGCTGCTAGGGTTCTCGATGGGCGGTGCGGTGGCCATCGCCAGCCTCGAGCGGTATCCACAGCACTACGCAGGGGGCGCCTCGCTGTGCGGCGCCAACCTCAGTGGCGAGCAGATCGCCGCCGACCTGCTGACCACGCTCGTCGCGTTCGATTACTTCTTCCCCCACGCAGACGGCCTGCCGACCACCGGGCTGGCCTCGCCGGAAGCGGCCGCGCTGTCACAGGCGGCCCTGTATCAAGGCATTGCCACCGCGCTGCAGCGGGACCCGGAACATGCCGCCGTGCTGGCCAGGCAGTTGCAGGTCTCTACGGATGCGCTGGCCGGTACGATCAGCCTGCACGCGCTGGTCCTGCACGAACTGGCCACGCGCAGTGGCGGCATGCCGGTGGGCAACAGGGGCGTGGTCTACCGCGGCTTCGGTGACGATACGGCGTTCAATGCCGGTGTGCAGCGTGTCGACGCCGTGCCTGCCGCGCAGGCCGATGTCCGCGCGACGCTGGCACTGAGCGGCGCCTTGAAGCGACCGCTGGTGATCCAGTTCAACCACAACGATCCCACCATCGTGCCGCGCATGCAGGCGGTGTATCCGCAGCTGGCCGCGCGCGCCGGCGCACGGCCCTTGCCACGGGTGTTGCCTGCGGCGGGCGAAGGGCATTGCGGCTTCTCTGAAGCCGAGGTGGTCGAGGCGTTGAAGGCTGCACAGCGGTGAAAACAATGCGTGTCGCGGTGCGTCAAGGCCGCGCTGGAAGGACTGCTATGGTAGCCCCGCCCATTGATGGGCAGACAAAGGACTGACGTGATGATCAAGACGACCTTGAAGACCGTGATGTTCCTTGGCATGGCCGTGACCGGCCTGGCCTTCGCCGCTGACTCTTGCGACTTCTGCACGCTGAAATACGAGCAGTGCCTGCGGGCGACACATGGACCGTTGGGCAAGACTTCCGAACAATGCGACGCCGAGTACCGCCTGTGCCGTGAAATGGATTGCCCTTCTCCCTGACCGGCATCCGGCCGGCTCCTGCGGGGGCCGGCTCTGCCCGCCGCGGTGCCGAACGCTTACGATGCAGAGACCGGTGGAGTTCCTGCCGCCTTCCTTCCCTGCTGAAGCAACGCACTCGATGGCCTTCTTCGAACGACTGAGCGAGACCCGCTACCTGCCGACCGAACATACCGGCGGCGCCTGGAACATCCGCGAGCAGCACATCGCGCCGGCGATCGGCCTGCTCGCCCACCACCTGGAGCGTGATGCCGCGGCGCGTGGCCATGGCTTCCTGATCGCGCGCCTGTCCTACGACATCCTCGGCACCATTCCGATCGAAGCGATGGAGGCCGACGTACAGGTGCTGCGAAGCGGCCGCACCATCGAACTGGTCGAGGCCACGCTGCGGCATGACGATCGCCCGGCTCTGCGCGCGCGCGCCTGGTTGATGCGCCCGAACGACACCGCGGCCATCGCCGGCACGCCGATTCCAGGCATTGCTCCACCGGAATCGATGCCGGCGTGGGACCCGGGCACGGTCTGGCCCGGTGGCTTCATCCAGAGCATCGAGATCCGTCGCCACGACCAGGGCCCCGGCCGCGCAACCTACTGGGCACGCGCAACACAGCCGCTGCTGGATAGCGAGACGGTCAGCCCATTGGCCCGCGCCGCGACGCTGTTCGACCTGTCCAACGGCATGGCGGTACGTGCTGATCCGAAGGAGGTGGCGTTCCCGAACCTGGATCTCACCGCTCACCTGTTCGGCGTGCCCGAAGGCGAGTGGCTGGGCTTCGACACGTCGGTGTCGTTCGGCCGCCAGGGCATCGGCCTGACCAGCACCGTGCTGCATGATGCGCGCGGCCCGATCGGAACACTCGGCCAGGCGCTGACGGTGCGCCCGTAAACGCAACGGGCGGCGTCAGCCGCCCAGCGTGCCCATGGTGAAGGTGTAACCCGAACTCATCAGGAACTCGCGCATGCGCATTTCCGCGCGGCGCGGCGAGGCCAGATTGGCCGGTGCGTACAGCGCGTAGACCACGCCCGCACCTTCGATGGCCTCGCGGCGCACCCCGCAGTGCCGGGTCTCCGAAGCGATCACCCATCCATCCTTCAACCGGTCGGGCCCAATCGACTGGCCGTTCATCAGCCGGAACGTCAACCAGCGTACTTCCGCAGCCGATTTGCTCATCGCCGGCATTCCGGCGGCGTATTGCGGTCCATCATGTCCTTGCTCGCCATTGCAGCTCCCTAAGACTTGGAACCTGACCATAGCGCCTCCCCATGTCGCGGGCGGATGAGACTGACCAGCGCCGCTCAGGTTGGCAGGCCAAACCGCTTCCACAGCGCCTCGCGCCCGGGCGGTGTCAGCCGAAGTTCGCGCCGGCCTTCAACGCGCCGCAGCCAGTCATTCTTCACGAAGCTGTCCAGCATCGCCTCACCGACCAGTCCGGCCAGATGCGGGCGCCGCTCCGTGCAATCCAGGCAACCGCGGCAATAGCGTGCGGGCTTGCCGGTCGCGGGGCGTTGCAGCACCTCGGCCAGCGGCTGGCCGAGCGCCTTCAGGAACTCGGCGCCCTCCAGAGTCACTTGCCAGTAGCCATCACGCGGCAAAAGGTGCCCGGCCTGCAGCAGGCGTTCGGCAATGGCCACGGCATGTACACCGGCCAGGTGCCGGTAGCACGAGCGCGCCTCGCGCAACGCCGGCATGCTGCGCGACGCAGCAGCGGTGCAGGACGGCGTGCGGCCGGCAACCCGCAGGATACCTTCCAGCATGTCGGCGACCTCGGTGGACGCCAGCCGATGGTAGCGATGGCGGCCCTGTGGGATGGCGACCAGCAGATCGCCTTCGATCAGGCGACGCAGATGCGTGCTCGCCGTCTGCGGCGTCACCCCGGCCACCCGTGCCAGTTCCATCGCGGTGTAGGCGCGGCCATCCATCAGCTGCAGCAGCATCGCGGCGCGTGCCTGGTCACCGACCAGGGCGCCGACACTGACAAGGGAACCGGGGGTGTGGACCATGCCGGCATTGTGGCATGCAAGGCCCGGCCGACAGTTCGATGCAGGCCGAAGCATCATCCGCCTTCCCCGGCGCACAGTGGCCGTCCCGTTTCACGCGAGAACTGCTGTGACCCGCCCTTCGATCCGACGCCGACGCATCACCCCCTCGGTCCTGTACCCAGGCACGCCGGTACTGCTGATGACCACGCTCAATCCAGACGGCAGCAGCAACATCAGCCCGCTCTCTTCGTTCTGGGCGCTGGGCAACCGGGTGGTGCTGGGCCTGGGAACGCAGGGCCAGGGCTATCGCAACCTTCAGCTGCGCAACGAGTGCGTGTTGAACTTCCCGTGCCACACCCAGGCCGCGCAGGTGGAAGCCATCGCACGCGCGACCGGGCGTGACCCGGTGCCCGATGCCAAGCAGGCGATGGGCTATGTGCATGTCCGCGACAAATTCGCGTTGGGCGGCTTCAGCAGCGTGCCGTCCGTGCAGGTGGCACCTGCGACGATTGCCGAATGCCCGTTGCAAGTGGAAGTCACGATGATGGCAATGCAGCCCCCAAGCGATGACGATGGGCAGGGCTTCGTGATTGCCGAGGGGCGGATCCGTTGCGTGCATGCCCATGAGGACATCACCCAGGCCGGCACGCAGCATATTGACGTGGCACGCTGGAAACCGCTGATCTATCTGTTCCGGCACTACCTGGGCGTCGGCGAACCCGTCGCGCGCAACTTCCGGGCGCAGACGCCGGAGCGGGCTCCGGCGTAGCGGGCGGATCAGCGCGTGGTCGCGGGCGTGTTGCTGAACGTGTCGCGCACCGAGCGCTCCCGCTCGCGGCGGGTCGCAGCGCACTGCTCGCGTGCGTTCGACATCTGGGTGTCCGCCGCAACCCGCTCCGCACTCATCGACTGCTGCAGGCTGGCGATCTGTGCACGAATGCCTGAATCCTGGGTGGCACCAGCGAGGTTGGTGCCGGCCGTAGCCAGTTGCCGGTTCAATTCAGCGATCTGGCGGCCCACCTGTTGGCTGCGTGACTCCAACGGGCCGTAGATGCGGGAGCGCTCGCCCTGCACGCAGTTGCGCTCGGCGATACCGGCGTCCGCCAGCGCGGTGTTCTGGTACACGGCGGCGCGGTTCGACGCCTCCCCCGCAGATTCGGTCGAGGGACGGGTGGACCGCAGCTTCATCGGCTCAGCACCGGCCGCGCACGGATTCTGGCTGTACACCGTTTCCCCGGATGCGCCCTTGCATTTGTAGACCTGGGCCGACGCCAGCGGCGCGCTACCCGCCATCAGGGCTACCGCAAGCAGAATTCCCTTCATCCCTCACCTCTCCCTGGTTCGCAATGGATCACCAACGCACGATACGGCGGATCGGGGATGCCTGCACGTGCCGCCGGGCTGTCCTGGCATTTCGCAGGCCCCCTCGGCCGTCAGGCCAGTGCAATCCAGTACGACACCATGTCCACGTAGCGGCCATCGCGCTTCACCGCGCGCGGCTCGGTGCCGGATTCGATGAATCCCAGCGACGCGTACAGTCCGCGCGCGGCAGCGTTGTCTGCCAGCACCGTGAGGGTGAGCGACTCGATGTCCTCCGCGCGTGCGGCGGCAAATGCCCCAAGGAACAGCTGCCGGGCGATTCCGTGCCCACGATGCCCTGCGCTCACGTGGACGCTGTGAATTTCCGCCGTGTGCCGCCGTGACAAACGTACGGGCCGCACATAGCGCAGGAAGCCAACCAGCTGTGCCTGGTCAAAGGCGCCGAAGTAACGGGTATGGGCGTCATCGAGTTGAGTCCGCATCACCTGTGCGGTCTCACCGCTGGCCTCGGCCAGCGTGGAAAGGAACGCAGCGGGTGATTCACGCAGCGCCTGCAGGCGGGCCGCCCACAGCGTGTCCGCGTCGTCGTGTTGCAGTGGCCGGATCAACATCCCTGGTTCCTGCAGGCGTTCATGCGCAGTGGTCAGCCTAGCAGTCCAGTCCCAGCGACGTACATGAAGTTTGGCAGGGCCACGCCGCAGGTGCGCTACGCAGAAATAAAAAAGCCCTGACCGGAGTCAGGGCTTTTCAATTGGAGGCCTCAAGCGGAATCGAACCGCTGTAAACGGATTTGCAATCCGGTGCATAGCCACTCTGCCATGAGGCCAACGTACTGCGCGCCAGGAACAGGGCCCTGACAAGACAAAACCCCAAGATGGGGCCTGTCGGAACATGGAGCGGGAAACGAGACTCGAACTCGCGACCTCAACCTTGGCAAGGTTGCGCTCTACCAACTGAGCTATTCCCGCGTAAGCCGACATGGTACCGGAAATCCGGGACACACACCAGCGATTTCACCTTTCTGACTGCGCGCAAAGCCTTGTGGCCCAACGTGCCCCGCCTTGCCGTGGCGGGAGAAAAACAAGGCCCCTACCGGGGCCCTGTAGAATCTGGAGCGGGAAACGAGACTCGAACTCGCGACCTCAACCTTGGCAAGGTTGCGCTCTACCAACTGAGCTATTCCCGCAGATTCTTCGACCTGCGTCGAAGGAGCGCTATTGTGTCCAAATTCCTTCACGCCGTCAACAGTCTTCACACGATGCGGTCACGGGCGTCCGCGCTGGGGTACGCTGCCCCGCCCAGTTCCCTTCGGCCATGTTCCTTCGCGGCAAGCCCCTGTTGATCGCCCTGCTGCTGCATCTGCTGGTGGCACTGCTGTACTGGTCGCTGATCCCGCTGGGGATGAACGCCTATCGCGACCATTTCGGATTCACCTCCCATCGCGACATCGGCCTGGGCATCGCTCAGTTCCACCTGCTCTGGATGTTCCTTGCCGCCCAGCCATTGATCGCAGCCCTGCGGCCACTGTTCGCGAAGCTGCTGGTACTGGCGATCCCGCTGGCGTTCGCGACCTGGACGCTGATGCACAACCACCCGCTGCGCCTGCTGTATTTCACCGTCGGCCCCGGCCTGCTGGCACTGGCCGCAATCGCGGTAAGCCTGCGCTGTTCGTCGCTCGGAACCTCACGCCCCATCACGGACATCGCCGATGCCTAGACGCTACGTCCGCCTGTTCTGGCTGCTGGTCTCGCTCACCTGGCTGGCGCTGATCGCCGCGCTCGTCAATGCCGGCTTCACCCCGGACTACTGGCTGCTGCATCACCTCGAAGGCATCGAGCCGCGCTACCCCACCAGCAGCGTCATCGTGTTCGCGCTGCTGGGAACGGTGGAGCTGGTGGTGACCGCACTCATCGTGCGGCCCTGGAAACTGAAGAGGCTATGGCTGCGCCTGCTGATCGCCTTCGCCCTGCTGCTGGCGTGGTCGGTGCCGTGGATGCTGTCGGCCATGCACCAGCCACCCGTGCACGGCATGCATCTGCTGTGGTTGCTGCTGCTGGACGTGGGGCTGCTGCTGGCACTGGGCGGGGTGTCGCTGGTCAGCGTCCTCGGACGCCTTTCCACCAGGAAGAAGGCCCGGATTGCGGTTCCGTAAGGCAATGGGTCCGAGTGCTTTGCCGTTTCATCTTTCGGACCTTTTGCATGGATAGCGGCAGACCAATCCAGGAAGGTTGAGGATCCTCCAGCAACGGCCGCCTGAATCGTGCCCTTGTCCCTCATTTTCCGCGCCTGCCCAGCCTTCTGGATGCTCGTGTTCCTCATCTGGCTGCTGCTGGTTTCCGCGCTCATCCATGCCGGCTTCCAGCCGGATCATTGGCAGCAGCCTGACATCGTGTCCGGAGTCGTGCCGTATCCCACAGGATCAGTCATTTCCTTCGCACTGATCATCCTGGCGGAGATCGTTGCAATGGGCCTGATCGTGCAGCCATGGAGGTTCCGACGCCTGTGGTTGCGAATGCAGCTCGGCATCTTTCCATGGCTGGCCTGGACGGCCTACTGGGGCGCGATCTCCATGCATCAATCACCCGTACGCGCCGTACATCTGCTCTGGTTGATTGCCGCCAGCGCCATCCTACTGCTTGCGCAGTTCGTGATCGTGCCGGCCTCGCTGTGGCCGCGCCTACGCCGCTGGCTCGGGAGCTGAGGCCGACACCTACCTCCGGAACTCCACCCGCACATGCTGGCCGAAGCGCGCCTTGGCCGCGCCGTCGAACTCCAGCACGCACTCCACCACCTTGGCCACGCCGCGCCCTGCGTCTTCGGGCAGGCGTGCCTGCGCGAACACGGGGCTGATGCGCACCACGCGTGCGGACGGCAGCGCACTGGTGTTCTCGGCGCCATCACTGTCCGGCACCACGGTGGCCTTCATGCCCACCTGCACCGCGTCGGCATAGGCGGCGCTCAGCTCTGCACGCACCTGCAGCGGGCGTGCCGGCAGCAGCGAGATCGCTGGCTTGCCGGCCTGCACGAAGGCGCCGAGGCCCGGCACCTGGCCGACCACGGTGCCGGCTTCGGGCGCGCTCAACGACATCTGCTGCAGTTTCAGTCTGGCGTGTTCCAGCTTGTGCTGGGCCATGTCGACCTGCGCGCCGGCCACGTCGACGTCGGCGCGCACGCCGGCCAGCTGCTGCCTGGCCGCGTCGGCCTGCTGATTGGACGACACGCCTTCGCTGGCGCCGGTGGACAGGCAGGTGGCGTTGCGCTCCAGTTCGCGCAGCTGCGCCTGGCTGCCCTTCAGACGGTCATTGGCCAGGGCGAGATCGGCGGTGGCCATCGCCACCTCCTGCTGCAGCAGGGCACCATCCAGCGACAGCAGCAACTGTCCCTTCTTCACCGTGGCGCCCTCCTTCACCGGCGCGGCGGTGATCGAGCCATCCACCGGCGGCGCCAGCGCGATCAGGCCACCCTCGACGTCGATGATGCCGCGTGCCACCGCGACCTTGCCGGCGGTGGCAGTGCTTCCCTTACCTGCAGGTGCCTGGGCGGGCGCGTCTTTGGAACAGGCGCCAAGCAGCAATGCCGCGGACAGGGCCAGGCTGAGGGGAAGCAGGTGCGACGTCTTGGTCATGGGGCGGACTCTACAGTTTCGTTCTGGCGGCGGTCATCACGGACCATGCCGTCTTCCATGGCGATCACCCGATCGGCATGCCGGATCAGGCGCGGATCGTGGCTCACGCACAGCACGGTGGCGCCATGCGCACGTGCGTAGCGATGCAGAATGTCGATCACGCGCTGGCCGTTCTCGGCGTCCAGCGCGCTGGTGGGTTCATCGGCGAAGATCAGCGTCGGTGATTTGGCGAAGGCGCGGGCGACGGCAACGCGCTGCTTCTCGCCGCCGGACAGCTGCGCCGGGCGCATATGGCTGCGGTGGCTGAGGCCGACTTCTTCCAGCGCCCTGCGGGCCAGCGGCTCGCTTTCGCGATTGCTCATGCCACGGTAGCCCAGCGGCAGCTGCACCTGCTCAAGCGCGGTCAGCGCCGGGAACAGGTTGAAGCCCTGGAACACAAAGCCGACATGGTGCAGGCGGAAACGCTCCACCTCGCTACGGCTCATGTGACCCACATCCTGGCCCAGCGCATGCACGCGGCCACCATCGGGTGAAGATAGGCCGGACAGCAGCGACAACAGCGTGCTCTTGCCGCAGCCGGACGGGCCCGACACCAGGGTCAGCTCGCCGGGGTAGATGTCCAGCGACAGACCGCGCAGCACCGGTACCTGCACATCGCCGGACATGAAGCCCTTTTCCAGTGCGTCTGCCTGCAGGGTCGGGGCGACGGCGGGTGTGGAAGTCATCGGCCGGCCCTCAACGCAGCAGCAACGATGGATCGGAGCGGACCACGCTGCGGACCGCCATGATGCTGGACAGCATGGCCATCACCGCGACCAGCACCACGCAGCCGATGATGACCATCGGCGTCAGCTGCACCGGCACGCGCTGGGTCTGCGCGATCAACAGCACGACGGTGCTGAACGCCGCCGCCAGCAACATGCCGACCCCACCGATCAGCAGCGCCTGCTCGAACACCACTCGCGCCAGCGCGTAGCGGCCGGCGCCAAGCGCATTGAGCGTGGCGTATTCGCGCACCGAGCCGGCCACCACCGAAGCAAACGACTGGTTGGTGATCACCGCGCCGACGAAGCAGACGATGACCGCCATGAACAACACCGCGATGCCGGCGCCGGTATCGAACAGCCAGTACTGCTGCGAGCGGCTGGCAAACTCGGGCGCCGTCCAGAACTCGACCGGCGTGGCCTGGCCCATCGACGCGGCCAGACGATCGCGCACGCGGTCGGCCAGCTCCGGCGAACGCAGGCCCGCCACGAAATAGGTACTGCCTTCATGCGGGTCGGTACCGGCAATGGCACGCGCGGTATCCAGCGACGCCAGCACGTTGACGCCGCCAAGGCCGCGCAGCCCCGGCTGTGCGGCAACCACGCGCACCGCCTTGCCGTTGATCCAGGCACGGTTGTCCTGCAGGTCCACGCCCAGCGTATCCAGATCGGCACTGTCGACGATCACCGCGCCCGGCTCGCGCAGCTGCGCGCGCAGGTCGGCCGGCAGGATGCGCGCGAACATCATCGCGTCATCCTGGGTGGAGATACCGGACAGGTAGACCGACACGTTACCGGTACCCTGCGCGCTGGAGCGCCATTCGCCATCGACCCATTCGTAGGGTTCGACGCGGGTGACATCCGGGTCCATGCGCAGGTGGCTTTCCACGTCCGCGCTGATTGCATGGCCGTAGTTGACGCTCTGGGTGCCGGGAAAACCGGCCCATATGTCGGCGGAGGATGCCTTCACATAGATCGCGGCGGTACCGAAGATGCCCAGCACCAGCGCCGCCTGCACGATCAGCAGCACGCCGGCGAAGCACATCGCCAGCACCACCGGCAGGAACCGGCGCCACTCATAGGCCAGGGTTTTCCTCGCCAGCGCGATCATTGCGGTTCGCCCTCGCCCTCGACGGGCAGCGGCGCGCCGCCAAGTGCGCGATACAGGGAGGCGAATGCCAGCACGCGCGCGCCCTGCGCACCGATCAGATCGGCCTGCGAAGACAACGCAGCGCGCTGGGTGTCGAGGCCATCGAATTCGCTGGACAGGCCCAACTGCACCTGCCGTGCCTGGCGCTTGACCTGCTGGCCGGCGGCATCATTGGCCGCACGCAGCGACTGGATGCTGCTGTCCTGGCGTGCCAGGCTGCCCAGTGCGCCTTCCACTTCGCTCACCCCTTCCAGCACCGCCTTGCGGTAGCCGAGTAGCGCGGCATCCAGCTGTTTCTCATCGGCATGGAACCGCGCGCGGCGCTGGCCCCAATCCCACAGCGGAATATCGATGTACGGGCCGATGGAGGGACTGGAATCGGAATTGGAGCGGGCGTTCTGGGTGAGGTTGTAGGCGTACAGGATCGAACCGCCGAGGCTGACCCGCGGATACATCGCGGCACGCGCGGAACCCTTGCTTGCCGCAGCCTGCATCACTTCCGATTCGGCCAGCAGGATCTGCGGACGGTGACGCAGCAGGTCGGCCGGCACCTGCTGCAGCGAGAATGCGCCCAGCTTCGGCGGCGTGCGATACGCACGCCAGGCCGGGTCCGGGCCATCGCGGCCCAGCAGCAGGGCCAATGCACGGGCGGCATTGTCCGCATTCTCGCTGGCCTGCGCCGTGGCCGCGCGGGTGGCTGCCTGGCGAGCCCGCAGCCGATCAAGTTCGCCCGGCTCATCCAGGCGCAGGCGCTGGCGAACCAGCGCCAACTGCTCGCCGCGATCATCCACCGCCTGCTGCCGGGCCAGCAGGTCCTGCTGGGCCTGCGCCACGGTCAGATCCAGGTAGCTGCGCACCACGTCGGCGATCACCGCAACCTGCGCAGCACTGCGCAGCGCCTCGGCATTGCCGGCCGAAGCCTGCGCGCTCAACTGCGCACTCTCGGCGGCACCGAACAGGCCCAGGTCCCAGATCGCTTCAATGCCCGCATGGAAATAGGTATCGACGGCGGCGGCGTCCTGCACCTGCTTGGCGCTGGCCGAGATCTCCGGCAGGAAGCGTGAGTCCGACGTGCCGGCGACGATCCGCACCGCCTGCAGGCGCAGCGTGGCCTGCTGCAGGTCGAGGTTGCCGGCAATGGCCTGGTCCACCAGGCCATCCAGCGCCGGGTCGGCCAGCACCTTCCACCATTGCCTGGCGTCCACCGCCACGCCCTGCCCCTGTGGCAGCTGGGTCCAGGCGCTGGGCGTGCGGCCGGGCAGGTCCGGCACCGGCACCGACATGCAACCTGCCAGGGCCAGGCTGGCCAGCAGTGCGCCGGGGCGCAGCACCGCCTGCAGGGAAGATCCGCGCCCGGTCCTGGGCACTGCCACTGGAGTGATACGCCTGACCACCAGCCCGCCAACGTGTAGAAGGAGCATGAAGGCTACCGTGCGATTGTGGAGCGAACATGGAGAATTGGTCCGAAAAACGTCACAACACGCGTGCGGTTCAGGCAACGCTGATGCTGGCCTTTCGCCAGCCTTTCAGCGCGCGCGACGCGCAGAACGCTGGTGCACATTCCAAGCCATTGAGCCTTGCCGGAGCCCATCCCGCGGCTCACGCGTCCGGCCGTCCCCACGACCGATGCGACCCGCCATTCCGATTGCGACACTGATGTCGGAATCTCCCCACAGGCGCACTGATACCACGCCTTCCATGAAGATGCCGTGGCGCGGCTGTGGCGACTGCAGCAGCCAGCATCGCGACAAACGAAAAAACGCCCCCTTGCGGGAGCGTTTTTCCTGAATCTGGAGCGGGAAACGAGACTCGAACTCGCGACCTCAACCTTGGCAAGGTTGCGCTCTACCAACTGAGCTATTCCCGCAGATTTCGTTCGACCTGCGTCGAAGGAGCGCTATTGTGTCGATATTGCTGCACGGCGTCAACAGGAATTTTCACTTGGCGTAAGCGGCCTGGCTTGGGCGCCCCTGCCTGCTCCCTTCACGTGCGAAGACCGCGACGGTGGAAGTAGATCTGCTCGGCGACGCGCCGCGTGGCTGCCGTATGCAGCAGTACGTTGAGGGGCCAATCGGCCTGCAGATGATCCATCGCCCAGCGCAGCAGGCGCTTGCCATGGAACGCCGGCGCCACCTGCCGCGCCACATGCTCCGGCTGTGGGCCGGTGCCGCGCAGATGCCGGCCTATGGCATCGCCCACGGCCCAGCCATGCCGCCACGAGGAGTGGATACCGCCGGCCGAGAGCGGCGAGACGATGCCCGCGGCGTCGCCGGTCAGGATCACGCCAGGGCCGGTGATCGGGCCGTCCGGCCGGCCGCACGGCACCAACCCGGCGCGGGTGGCCGAAGGCCGCGCGGCGGGCGGAATGCCGACCACATCGCGCACGTGCTCAAGGAAGCCATCGATATCCGGCGGCCGCACCTGTGCCGGGTCATGGCGCAGTGCCAGGCCCACCTGCAGGCCCGTCGGATTCTGTGCGACCCAGCCGATATAGCCCGGTGCGAAGCGCTTGCTGACGAAGCAATGCAATGCATCGCCCTGCGGCAATTGCAGGCCAGCGAACTCGCGTTCGACGCCGTAAAGGTTGTCACGCACCCGACCGAGGCCGGTGCGCTGGGCCACGCGCGAACGCGCGCCATCGGCACCGACCAGATAGGCGCAGCGCCCCACTCCTTCCACATCCCAACCTTCGCCACTGCGGCGGGCACCGGTGAAGGACTGTTGCAGGTGCAGGTCCACGCCGTTCGCACGCAGTTCGCTGGCCAGCCAGCGCATCAGGTTCGGCGTATCGGTGGTGAGGAAGTAGTAGCCGGGTGCAGTCAGCAGCACGTTGCGCAGGTTGGGCGCGTACAGGCGCACATCCGCGACGCGTTGCAGCAGGTGCTCCGGCATACGCCCCAGCCACGTCTGTTCCATCGCTTCCTTCACCACGATGCCGGTGGTGTGCAGGCGCTCGCCGGGATCGGCCTTGCGTTCCAGCACGCACACGCGCAGGCCGTACTGGGCAGCAGCCAGCGCACAGGCGGCACCGGCGAAACTGGCGCCGACGATGACCACGTCCTGGTCGTAAGCGGAGGGAATGTGGGGCATTGCTGCAAGGCCTGCTGGAAATCAGGGATGCAGCTTCAAGCCAGCGCATGGCGGGGCGATGGGGTGACGGTGAAGTGGGGATGAAGCGGTGCTTTGCACGTGCTGCGCCATGAGGAGCACCACTCCCTTCAGGGAGCGGTGCTTGCTGAACGTCCTGGCGCTGTCAGGCAACCACGATGCGAAGCGGGTCGGCCAACGCCAGGATCTCCGCACGCTCACCACTGGGCGGATAGATCCATTCGGTGTTGATGCGGGTCTTCAGCGCCTTGGCCTCCGCACCTAAAAGCACCACCTGGCGGTCCCAGCCCTCGGTGTAGACGGCGCCCCACGGCCCCAGGTCCAGGCAGGTCACGTACTTGGGCTGCGCGTAGGGAATCATCGCCTCCCCGATCAGGTCGGCGGCCGCATTGTGGCCGGCCGAGCGTCCCAGGTTCATCGCGTGCTGGCAGGACATCATCGCTACGTTGCCATCGTCGTCCGTGGCGGCGTGCGCGCAGTCGCCAGTGGCGAATACCGCGTCGACACCCGTCGCCTTGAGGGTGCGATCGACGTGCAGGCGACCCACGGCGTCGTGCTGGCCGGGGATCTGTGCGGCCAAGGTGCTGGCACGTGCACCGGCCGTCCAGATGACGGTCGCGGCGTCGATGCGTTCACCGTTCTCGAGGGTCACGCCTTCGGCATCCACGTGGGCCACGCCCGAACCCAGCCGCCACGACACGCCCAGCTCGGTCAGGGCCTGGGTGATGACCGGCCGTGGGCCTTCGCCGAGGTCCGGACCCAAGGCCTCGGCACGCTCGACCATGATGACGTTCACTGCGGCATCGGCACCGAGCACGTCGCGCAGGCGGTCCGGCATTTCGGCTGCGGTTTCGATACCGGTGAAGCCGGCACCCGCGATCACCACCGTGTTGCGTCCTGCGTTTTCGGGGCGATCGGCAAGATGCTCCAGGTGCACCTGCAATCGCGCCGCGTCGGCGATCTGATCGACATTGAAGGCGTGCTGCTGCAGGCCCGGAATCGGCGGGCAGTTCAGGCGGCTGCCGGCGGCCAGCACCAGGCGATCGTAGTGCAGCGTCTGCGATGCGGCATCCGCACCATGGCCCACCACCTGCACCTGCTGGTTGGCAACATCGATGTGCTCGACGCGGCCGGCAAGGTAGTGCACGCCGACGGCATCGAAGATGGGCTGCAGCGGGGCCTTCATGCGCTCCGGCCCCTTTTCGTACAGGCGTGGGCGCACATGCAGCTCAGGGGACGGCGCTACCAGCACGATCTGCACATCATGGCGCGCGGCCTGATCGAGAAGACGGGCGGCGGCCAGCGCGCTCCACATGCCGGCAAAGCCGGCGCCGATGACAACAATGCGTTTGGACACGGAGGTAAGTCCTTCTGGGAAATGAGATTCAGGCACCCATGCGCGTGGATGGCAGGGGCGTGAGTGATGTGGTGCGCCGGCACGCCACATAACGCGGATCATATGAGTCCGCGTTATGTGGCGCAAGCAGTCGATGGCGGACCGTTCAGGCCAGCACGCCCCTGCCGTGCGCGTTCCCCCAGCCACAACGCCAATGAAATCAATGCCCTGCATGGGGCACCACTCGCTTGCGGCCAGTAACTCAGGCCCCTATAGTCCGCGTTACATTTTTCTGGACCGGTCCCATGGCCCACATCGGAACGGGCGTCGAGTACGCCCTGCACTGCCTGCTCTGGCTGGTCCCGCCGCTGGAACAGCGGCCCAGCAGCCGCGACCTGGCCGAACTGCAGGGCGTGCCGGCAGCCTTCATGGCGAAGATCTTTCCGAAGCTGGAGAAAGCCGGCATCGTCGAGTCCACCGGCGGCATCCGCGGCGGCTACCAGCTGGCGCGTGCGCCCGAGGACATCAGCGTGCTGGACGTGGTCGACGCCGTTGAGGGGCAGAAGGCGCTGTTCGACTGCCAGGAGATCCGCGGGCGCTGCGCGCTGTTCGATGGCAACCCACCGCGCTGGGCCAACCGCGGCGTGTGCGGCATCCACGCGGTGATGATCAATGCGCAGAAGGCGATGCGCGAAGAACTGGCGCGTTCCAGCCTGGCGTCGATTGCCGAGGGCGTGCAGGGCAAGGGACGCCCGGCGAGCTTTGCAGGCGATGTGCAGGACTGGTTTGCCGACCGCCAGGTTGCACGCGAGGAAGCGCGCATCACCGGCATGCGCGCACGCACGTCGGCACAGGACGATGATTGATCGCAGTGGCGCGCACGCAAACGAAAAACGCCCCCTTGCGGGAGCGTTCTTCTTGAATCTGGAGCGGGAAACGAGACTCGAACTCGCGACCTCAACCTTGGCAAGGTTGCGCTCTACCAACTGAGCTATTCCCGCTTGGGAGGCGAAATTCTACCTGTTCCAGGAATGGCGTCAAGCGGTTTTTTTGGCGTATGCGAGGCACCTGGCAGTGCGTATCCACGCCTGGCATGGATGCAGCATTTCCAGTAGATCCACGCCATGCGTGGATGTCGCGCCCGATCAACCGTTGCCCAGCTTCTTCTGCCGCGAGCGCTCGCGTGCGGCGCGTTCGTCTTCGCGCAGGCTTGGCCAGGCGGCGTGCAGGTACTGCAGGCCCGACCACAGCGTCAGCACCGCCGCAATCGCCAGGGTCCAGTCGCCGATGTGGAACACCGGCCAGCCCATCCAGATGTCTTCCACTGGCACGTTCGGTGCCACCGAATAGAGCAGGCACAGCAGCGCGACCATCTGCGCGGTGGTCTTGACCTTGCCGATCATCGCCACGCGCACCTTGGCACGCTGGCCCAGCTCCGCCATCCACTCGCGCAGCGCCGACACCGCGATCTCACGGCCGACGATCACCGCCGCCCAGAACGCCATCCACGGCGTCGGGTGGCCCTGCACGATCAGGAACAGCGCCACCGCCACCATCAGCTTGTCCGCGACCGGGTCGAGGAAGGCGCCGAACGCCGATTCCAGCTGGTAGCGGCGGGCAATCCAGCCATCGAGCCAGTCGGTGATCGCGGCCAGGCCGAAGATCGCCGCCGAAGCGAAGTTGGTCCAGGTGTAGGGCAGGTAGAACACCAGCACCAGCACCGGGATCATCACGATCCGCAACAACGTCAGCCAGGTGGGCAGGGTCAACTTCATGCTTGCGTGCTTCTCTCTCTACTCGGCCGCATCGGGCGTGGCCAACCCGTGCAGGTTAGCGTAGATACGCGCCGCGAGGGCGTCATTGATGCCTTCCACCTTGGCGATTTCCGCTTCGCCGGCAGCTTTCAGGCCCACGAGGCCACCGAAATGCTTGAGCAGGCTGGCACGGCGACGCGGCCCGATGCCGGGGATGTCTTCCAGCTTGCTGGTCATCCGCGCTTTCTGCCGGCGGCCGCGGTGGCCGGTGATGGCGAAGCGGTGCGCCTCGTCGCGCACCTGCTGGATGAACTGCAGCGCCGGATTGGCCGCGCCCGGGCGCAGTTCGCGGCCGTCGGGCATCACCAGCGCTTCATGGCCGGCGCGGCGCTCCACGCCCTTGGCCACGCCCACCAGCAGCACGCCTTCCACGCCCAGGTCGGCCAGTGCGGCCTGGGCCTGCGCCAGCTGGCCGGCGCCACCGTCGATCAGCAGCACGTCCGGCAGCACGCCCTGCTCTTCCACGGCACGGCGGAAGCGGCGGTCGATGGCCTGGCGCATGGCGGCGTAGTCATCGCCCGGCTCGATACCGCTGATGTTGAAGCGGCGGTACTGCGCGCGCACCGGGCCAGCAGCATCGAACACCACGCAGGAGGCCACGGTGGCTTCGCCGAGGGTATGACTGATGTCGAAGCACTCGACCCGCTTGACCGGCTCGGCCAGGCCCAGCATGTCGCGCAGCGCGTCGCTGCGCGCGTGCTGCGCGTTGCGGCTGTTGAGTTCGGTGGCCAGGGTCAGCTGCGCGTTGCGGCTGGCAAGTTCGACGTAGCCGGCACGCTCGCCACGCACGTTCCACTTCAGCTGCACCTTGCGTTCGGCCGAGGCCGACAGCGCGGCGACCAGCAGGTCGGCATCGGGAATCTCGCGATCCAGCAGGATCTCGCGCGGCGGCTCGAATTCGATGTAGTACTGCGAGACGAACGCGGCCAGCACTTCCTCGGGGCTTTCCTCGCCATTGGTGCGCGGGAAGAACGGACGGGTGCCCAGGTTGCGCCCATCACGGAACGCCAGCAGCAGCACACAGGCCTGCGAGCCCTGCATGGCCACCGCCAGCACGTCCAGGTCGGCGGCGCGGCCATCCACGTACTGACGGGTCTGCATGCTGCGCAGTGAGGAAATCAGGTCGCGCAGGCGTGCGGCCTGTTCGAATTCCAACGCCTCGCTGGCCACCTGCATCTGCTCGCCCAGCTCGCGGGTCAACTCATCGCTCTTGCCTTCCAGGAACAGCGCGGCACGACGCACCGACTCGGCATATTCGCTGGGCGCCACCAGCTCCACGCAAGGCGCGCTGCAGCGACCGATCTGGTACTGCAGGCACGGTCGCGAACGATTGCGGAACACGCTGTCTTCGCAGCTGCGCAGCTTGAACAGCTTGTGCATCAGGTTGAGCGTCTCGCGTACCGCAGTGACACCCGGGTACGGCCCGAAATAGCGGCCGGGAATGGCACGCGGGCCGCGATGCAGCGCGATGCGCGGCCAGTCCTCGCGGGTCAGCAGCACATGCGGGTAGGTCTTGTCGTCGCGCAAGGAAACGTTGTAGCGCGGCGACAACGACTTGATCAGCTGGTTTTCCAGCAGGAGCGCCTCGGCTTCCGAGCGCGTGACAGTGACGTCCATGCGCGCGATCTGCGAGATCATCGACATGATCCGCGCGTTCTTCGGGCTGCCATTGAAATAGCTGCCGACGCGGTTGCGCAGTGCACGCGCCTTGCCCACGTACAGCAAGGTGTCGTCGGCCGCGTACATGCGGTACACGCCGGGTGCGGTGCTGAGATGGGCCGCGAAGGCCTTGCCATCAAAGGCCGGGGCGGGAACGTCGGTCATTCGCTGATCGGTACTTCGCTGAGCACGCCACTTTCAGGGTCCAGGCGCAGCACGGCGTGGGCATCGGTCTCGGCGATCCACACCGCGCCGGCGCCCACCGCCAGCCCGGCCGGGCCCTGCAGGCGACGCGGCAGCGGCTGGGTGGTGAGTTCGCCGCCGCCCAGGCGAAGCGTGCGCAGACGGCCATTGCCGGAGTCGGCGATCCACAGCAGCGGAGCGTCCGGACTCAAGGCAATCGCCTGCGGGAACTGCAGGCGGGCCTGCGCGCGCGGGCCATCCTCATTGCCGAAGCGCCAGGGTCCCTGCCCGACCAGCGTCTGCACCAGGTCGCCGCGCAGCTGCAGCGCACGGATCGAGGACCCCAGCGCGTCGGCCACGTACAGCACCTGCTGCACCACCGCCAGCGCGGTGGGCTGGGCGAAGGCGGCCAGGTGGCCACTGCCGTCGCGCTCGTCGATGGCACCGCTGCCGGCACGCCACTGCAGGCTGCGCTGGCCCAGGTGATAGCTCCAGATGCGGTTGTCGCCGGCCATGGCGATATGCAGCTGGTTGTCGGCGATGGCCAGGCCGACCGGATGGTCCAGCGATACCTGCCGCGCCTGCGCGACCGGGCCCTCCACCGGCGCGCCGGGGCGGCCGTTGCCGCACAGCGTGTCGACGATGCCGGTGAGCAGGTTGATGCGTCGCACCGCATGGTTGCCGGTATCAGCCACGTACAGCGCGTCGCGTTCAAGGACCAGCGCCTGCGGTCGATGGAACGCCGCCTCGGCAAGGTTGCCATCCATGAAATCGGCGGTACCCAGCCCGAACTGGCGCAGGATGCGGCCACCATGGCTGCATTCGAGGATGCGGTGATGGCCGCTGTCGGCGATGTACAGGCGCTCGGTGCTGACGGCCAGCCCCAACGGAAAACGCAAGGCCTGGCGCGGCTCCGGATGCAGTTCGCTGCCTCCCCGCGGCGGCGCCGAAGGGGCGCCCTGGCACAGCGCGTTCAAGGCACGCTCAAGCTCACCGGGCGCGCCCTGCCCGACCAGCCGTTGCTGCTCGCGGCCCTGCGCGTCCAGCAGCACCATCGTTGGCCAGGCGTTGATGCCAAAGCGACGCCAGCCATCCCAGTCGGCATCCAGCAGCACCGGCATCGTCAGGCCCTGCCGGCGCAGCAGCTTCAATGCGGCCCCCGGGTCGCGCTCGAAATCAAAGCGCGGCACCTGCAGCACCAGCGGCTGCAGCTTGCCCGGGTGGCGTGACAGCCACTGGCCGAATTCGGCCAACCGCTGGGCGCTCCAGGCAGAGGCGGCGTTGACGAACAACAACGCCACCGGCCGACCGCGCAGTTCGGTCAGGGTGCAGGGGGTGGCGTTGAGCCAGGTGGCGAACTCGGGCAGGTCCGGGACGGGCTGGACGTTCATGGTCCGATTATGCCGGAGTCGGCGTCATGCAACAGTCGTGCCACGGCACGTTCTGCCGCATTGTCGACCAGCGTCCAGACCTGTTCGAAGTGATCGTTGCCACCGGTGTAAGGGTCGGGGATCGCGACCCGACCCTGCCCGCCCGACCACGGCAGGTACAGTGCCAGCCGCTCGCGCTGGGCGGGCGTCGCCAGGCGGGCGGCATCACGCAGATTGGCTTCGTCGGCGCACAGGACCCAGTCGAAGCGGTCGAAATCCACGGCCTGCAGCTGGCGTGCACGCAGGCCGCCAATGTCCACGCCGTGCCCGGCCGCGCAGGCGATCGCGCGCCGGTCCGGTGGCTCACCGACGTGCCAGTCACCGGTACCGGCCGAATCGACCTGCACCCGCCCGGCCAGCGGCGAGGCGTCCAGGCGTGCGCGCAGCGCACCTTCGGCCATCGGCGAACGGCAGATGTTGCCGAGGCAGACGACCAGCAGTTTCATCGCGCCGCCATCGCCTGCAGCAGCGCTTCGGCGCGCTCGAGGTCCTCGGGGGTATCGATGCCCGGCGGGAACGGCTCGGGCGAGATCGCCACGCTGATCGCATAGCCGGCTTCCAGCACCCGCAGCTGTTCCAGCGACTCGACCTGCTCCAGCTGGCCCGGCGGCATCCCCGCGAACTGCTGCAGGAAGCCGGCGCGATAGCCATAGATGCCGATATGGCGCAGCCAGGCATGGCCGTCCGGCAGGGTGTCGCGACTGCGGGCGAAGCCATCGCGGTGCCAGGCGATCGGCGCACGGCTGAAGTACATCGCCTCGTTGCGCACGTTGCGCACCAGCTTGACCACGTTCGGGTCGAACAGGGTGTGCGCGTCCTCGACGGTGGTGGCCAGGGTCGACATCGGCGCATTGCCGCCGACCAGCGCGTCGGCCACTGCGCGGATACCGGCCGCAGGCGCGAAGGGTTCATCGCCCTGCAGGTTCACCACCACGGTGTCATCGGCCCAGCCGGCAATGCGCGCGCACTCGGCCAGACGGTCGGTGCCGGACGCGTGCGATGTTGCGGTCATCGCCACCTTCACTTCGGCCAGCCCGGACAGCGTGTCGGCGATGCGCTGGTCGTCGGTGGCGACCCAGACCTCGCCAGCACCCGCCTGCAGCGCGCGGCGCGCCACGTGCAGGACCAGCGGCTCACCGCCCAGCAGGCGCAGCGGCTTGCCCGGCAGCCTCGATGCGGCATAGCGGGCCGGGATGGCGACGACGAATTCGGTCATGCGGGCGGTACTCGGCAGGCTCGTTGCAACAGGAATGCGGCCGGCGGCAGGTGAATGCAAGCGCCGCCGCGCCACTCAGTTCGGTCTCAGCTTGTCCAGGCGATCGGTCAGCGCCACCCAGAACGCAGCAGGCAGCTCGGCACGCAGCGGGACGGCGTAGTGCCAGTCGTTGCCGAACTGACGGCACTTCACCGCGTCCTTCTCGGTCATCAGCACCGGCAGCTGGCTGCCGAAGGACAGGTCCTGCGGCTGATACGCCTGATGGTCGGCAAAGGCATGCGGCACCACGCCGATGCCACGCGCGCGCAGCATGTCGAAGAAGCGCTGCGGATGGGCGATGCCGGCCACCGCGTGCACACGCTGGCCCTTGAAATACGACAGCGGGCGCGCACGGCCACCGGCCAGCGGCTGCGCACTGTCGATGTGCAGGGCCATCGGCCACTGGCCGAATCCACAGGCCTGGGCTGCGGCATCCTCATCGGCCTGGCCGAGGTTGACCACCCGGAAGTCGCACTCGGTAGCGCGGCTGACCGGCTCACGCAGCGGTCCGGCCGGAATCATCCGGCCATTGCCGTAGCGGCGCTGGGCATCGACCACTTCAATTTCGATGTCGCGTGCCAGCCGGTAGTGCTGCAGGCCATCGTCGCAGACGATCACATTGCAGCCGGCCTCGATCAGCGCCTTGCCAGCGGCAACGCGATCACGATCCACGCGCACCGGCACGCCGGTCTTCCACGCGATCAGCACCGGCTCGTCGCCGCCCTTGGCGGTCGGCGTGTCGGCCTGTACCCACAGTGGCTTGTCCGCATCCTCGCGGCCATAGCCGCGGCTGGCCACGCCCGGCTTCCAGCCGGCGGCACGAAGGCGCTCGACCAGGGCGATGGTCAACGGCGTCTTGCCGGTGCCGCCTGCGGTGATGTTGCCGACCACGATGACCGGCACCGGCAACGTGTAGTGCTTGCGCCAGCCGCGCCGATAGGCACGCCGGCGCAGCGCGGTGACACCGGCGTACAGCGGCGCCAGCAGGCGCATCGCCCAGGGAACCGGGCTGCCGTCGTACCAGTACGGCGGGGTCTGGGTACCCTTGCCAGCCATCAGTCCTGCCTTTCGCGGAACTGCATGCTGTGCAGATGCTGGTACAGGCCACCCATGCTCAGCAGCTCCTTGTGGGTGCCGCGTTCAACGATGCGACCGTGGTCCATCACCAGCACCTGGTCGGCATGCTCGATGGTTGACAGGCGGTGTGCGATCACCAGCGTGGTGCGCTCGGGCATCAGGCGCTGCAGTGCATCCTGTACCAGCCGCTCGGATTCGTTGTCGAGCGCGGCGGTGGCTTCATCGAGGATCAGGATCGGGGCATCACGCAGGATCGCGCGCGCGATCGCCAGGCGCTGGCGCTGGCCGCCGGACAGCAGCGCGCCGTTCTCGCCGACCGGGGTCTGCAGCTGCTGCGGCATGCGTGCGATGAATTCCCACGCATTGGCCGCTTCGGCGGCCGCGCGGATCTGATCATCGGTCGCGTCCATGCCATAGGCGATGTTGGCGCCGATGGTGTCGTCGAACAGCATGACCTTCTGCCCGACCATCGCCACCTGGCGGCGCAGATCGGCCAGCGGATAGTCGTCCAGGGCCACGCCGTCGAGGGTGATGCGCCCACCACTGGGTTCGTAGAAGCGCGGTACCAGCCGGATCAGGCTGGTCTTGCCGCTGCCGGATCGGCCAACGATGGCGGTCACCGTGCCCGGCTTGGCAACGAAGCTGATGTCATCCAGCGCGATGCCACTATCGGCGCGGTAGCGCAGCATGACGTGCTCGAAGGCCAGTTCACCCTGCACGCGCTGCACCGTGTTGCGGCCTTCGTCGCGCTCGACCGGCATGTCGAGGATGCCGAACAGGCGCTCGGCAGCGGACACGCCACGCGAGATCGAGGACTGCACGCTGGTCAGGCGGCGCAGCGAGGGAATGATCGCGGTCATCGAGATCATCAGGCCCATGAACTGGCCGGCGTTCAGACGGCCGGCGAGCGCTTCGCGGGTCGACACCCAGACGATCACCGCCAGCGCCAGCGCGGCCAGGAACTGGACCACGCTGGACGCGCCGGCACGGGTGATTTCCACCTTCATGTTCAGTGCCAGCATGCGGTTGGCCAGGCGCGAGTAACGCGACATCTCATGCTGCTGGGTGCCGTGCACCTTCACTTCCTGCTGCGCGGCCAGCGACTGCTCGGCGGTCTGCGCCATCGTGCCCATGCCGTCCTGGATGCCGCGGCTGATACGCCGGTAGCGCTTGCCGACGTAGGACACGATCACGCCGATCATCGGCACCACCACCAGCATCGCCACGGTGACCTTGACGCTCATCTGCAGCATCACCGCCAGCATCGCGATGATGGTCAGGGTATCGGCGACCACGGTCTTGAGCGCATCGGCGCTGGCCTGGGTGACCTGCTCGGTGTCGAAATTCAGGCGGCTGACCATCACCGGGGTCGATTCGGTATCGAAGTGCGAGGACGGCAGGTGCAGGTACTTGGCCAGTACCTGCTCACGCAGGTCGCGCACCACGCTGCGGCCGGTCTTGGCCAGTGCGTAGTCGCTGACCCAGGTGGCGGCACTGCGCATCAGGAACAGGCCGAGGATGGTCAACGGCAGGATCACCGCCATCCTTGGCTCGGGATTGACGAAGCCGCGGTTGACCAGCGGCTCCATCAGCTTGGTGAAGAAGTACCCGGCCACCGACTCCACCGCCATGGCGATGACAGCGGCGACCATCAGGACCCAGTAGGCACGGGTATATCCCAGCAGACGCTTGTAGATCGGCCACACCGGCGCGTGTTTGGAACTCATGGACGCACCTCGGGTGCTGTTGCAATGGCAATACGGCGGAAGCCGAGCTGGCCCAGCGCATCCTGCGCGGTCACCACGGCCTGGTAGGGAGTGCGTGCATCGGCGCGCAGCAGCACGGTCTGCTCGCGATCACTGCCCGCCACGGCGGCAATGGTCTGCTTGACCGACTCGACGTCGCTGCGCAGCACTTCCTGGTCATTGATGAAATAGCGGCCCTCGGCGTTGATCAGCACGCTGAGCGAGCGCGGCGGCTCGTTGGTCTGCTGCTGGCTGGCGGTCGGCAGCTGCACCTGCAGCGTCGAACGCGCATCGAACGTGGTGGTGACCACAAAGAAGATGATCAGCACCAGGATGACGTCGATCAGTGGCACCAGGTCGATATGCGGCTCATCCTGGGACCGGTCGTTGCCGATACGCATCGATCAGGCCTTCGCCGTGGCAGCGTTGGACGAACGCACCGCCGCGGCCGGGTTCATCACCCCGGGGCGACCGTCGAGCGTATCCAGCAATGCGCTGGCTTCCTGCTCCATCTCCACCACGTAACCGTGGATGCGGCCCTTGAAGTAGCGATGGAACATCAGCGCCGGAATCGCCACGATCATGCCGGTGGCGGTGCAGACCAGGGCCTTGCCGATGCCACCGGCCAGCTGGTTCACGTCACCCACGCCGTGGTCGAGGATGCCCAGGAACATCTGGATCATGCCGATCACCGTGCCGAGCAGGCCCAGCAACGGGCCCGCCGAGGCGATGGTGCCCAGTGCGTTGAGGAAACGTTCCATGCGGTGCACCAGGTGGCGGCCGGTGTCCTCGATGCGCTCGCGGATCTGGTCACGCGGGCGATTGCGCGCTTCCAGCGCGGCGGCCAGCAGCGCGCCCAGCGGCGAGTTGGCACGCAGGGTCTGCAGATGGGCCGGATCAAGCTTGCCGCGCGCGGCCCAGTTGCGCACTTCCTGGCCGAGGCCGGGCGGCAGCACTTCCGTCCGCCGCAGGGACCAGAAACGCTCCAGGATGATCGCCAAAGCCAGTACGCCCAACAGCAGCAGCGGCACCATCGGCCAGCCACCGGCCTTGACCAGTTCCCACACGTTTCAACCCTCCGGCCCAACGGCCGCTTGTTCAATCGACGATAGGATAGCAGCCGACCGCGCCCGCCCAGCGGCATCCCACCAACGGGATGCGTGGACACGCTGTTCACGCAGCTGCAGCCCTTGCGCACCAAGCCATACGCGGATCGCCCCGGCGTCGGCGGTCGCCAGCACCTCGGCTCCCTGCGCCTGCCAGCGCTGGACCACTTCCCGGCGCGGGTGTCCGAAGCGGTTCTGGTGCCCGGCCGAAACCAGGGCCAGCCGCGGTGCCACCGCCGCCACCCATCCCGCGCTGGAGCTGCCGCCGCTGCCATGGTGCGGCACCAGCACCACGTCGGCCTTCAACGCGGTCGGCCAAGCCTGCAGCAGCGCCCGCTCCGCCGAACGGCCGATGTCACCGGGCAGCAGAACAACGCCGTGGCGGCTGGCGATGCGCAGCACGCAGCTGTCTTCGTTGCCGCCCTGCCGGCTGCCCGGCGCCGGGTGCAATACCTGGAAGTCGACACCGTCCCACTGCCAGCGCATTCCCTGCCGGCAGGGCCTGGCCCCGGCAATCGCGCTGCCGGGCGGTGCCAGCGCATGCAGCCCGGGCAGCTGACGCCGCAGGCTGGGCAGGCTGCCGATGTGGTCCAGATGGTCATGGCTGAGCATCACCTGCTCGGGCGGCCCCTGGCCCAGCGCGCGCAGGGCCGGGATCAGGATCCGTTCATTGCCGTCGGCGCCGGTCGGCGGCCCGACGTCATACCAGAGCGCGTGCCGCGCCGTGCGCACCAGCACCGCCGTGCCCTGGCCGACATCGTGCACCAGCAGTTCCAGCTCACCCTGCGCGGGTGCCCCGCGCGCCGGCCACAGCAGTGGCAGGCACAGCAACAGCCCCACCAGGCCACCGCCGGCCCCGCGCGGCAGCAGCCACCAGAACACCCCCAGCAACGCCGCCGGCACCGCCCAGCCCGGCGCCTCGGCCAGCCACCACATCGCCCGCGGGTGCAGCGCCAGCGGCTGCAGGGCCTGCCAGCTGACCTCGAACAACCCGGCGGCGGCACGCCATGCCCATCCTCCGGCGCCGTCGTGCAGGGCGTGAAGAGCGGTCCCCAACAGCGACATCGGCACCACCAGCAACGTCCACCACGGGATGATCGGCAGATTGACCAGCGGCCCCAACCGCGCGGTGCCACCGAACAAGGCCACGCACAGGGGCAGCAGGCCCACGCTCGCCACTCCCTGCGCCGCCAGGAAACCGCGCAGGCCACCGCCAACCCCCTCCGGCGCGGTGCGCGGCAGGCACCACAACAGCCACAGCACCCCGCCAAAGCTCAACCAGAACCCTGCTGACAGGACCGACATCGGCGCCGGCAGCACCATCACCATCGCAGCCAGCGCCAGCCCCTGCCCTGCGGCAACCGGGCGGCGTCCGGCCCGGGCCAGCGCAACCAGGCCGATCATCAGCGCCGCGCGCACGGTCGGCAGCGCGCCACCGGCCGCAACGGCATAGGCGGCCGCAGCCAGTGTGGCGCCCCACGCGGCGGCCTGCGGCCGTGGCCGGACCCGCCCCAGCGCTGGCCACAACCACCACGACACGCGGCACAACAGCGCACCGAATCCAGCCACCACGCCCACGTGGAATCCGGAAATGGCGACCAGATGGGTCAGGCCCAGCGCGCGCAGGTGCTCCCAATCGGCATCGGACACGCCACGGGTGTCGCCCAGTGCCAGCGCCTGCACGAACCGTGCAGCCGGATGCGCCACCTGCGTGGCAATCGCGGCGCTGCTGCGTTCACGCCAGGCCTGCAGGCCCCGTGCGGGCAGCCGCTCACGTGCGCTTGCCGGATCACGGACCGTGCCATTGCCGGAAATGCCCCGCTGCAAGGCATGCCGCTCGGCATCGAAGCCGCCCGGATTGATCCGTGAACGCGGCGCCCGCAGGCGCAGTGACAGGTCCCAGTGCGCCCCCGCGCGAACCGCATGGCGCCCGCCCCCGCTGCCAGCGCTTGCAGGCCCGCGCCACGGATCGCTCCAGGTCACCTGCAGGCGCGTGCCACGCAGCGACGGCAGCGCCCCGGCCTCGTCCACACGCAGTACGAAACGCGTGTAACCGGGCCCGCTGTGTGGAAGCTCGACCACGCGTCCCTGCACCCGCACATCCTGCGCCGGCGCAGCGGGAGGCATCTGGCGGTGCAGCGCCCAATGCCCGTGCAGCGTCGCCCATGCCAGCCCGAACACGGCCATCGCCCAGCCCCGGCCACGCCAGCGCGCCAGCCAGCAGGCGCCAGCGGCGACCGCCAACGGCGCGCACAGCCACAGCGGCAGCAGCACCGGCAGCTGCATGCAGGCCAGCGCGCCCAGCACCAGCCCTGTGGCACTGCCCCCACCGAACAGGGGTGGAGCGGATCGTTCGGAAACCATCCGTGCAGCCTGCAATCGGTCACGACGGCTTGCCTATCGGGCAACGCCCCGCGCGGCTGTCAGCGCCGAACGGTGCCGCGATGGAAATTGACCCGGAAGCTGGCGCCGCCGCCGGTCGCTTCGCCGACACTGACCGAGCCGCCGTGGTGCTGCACGATCTCCTTCACCAGATGCAGGCCCAGCCCACTGCCACTGCCGGCCGCGCGCAGCCGGTGGAACGGCTCGAAGATCGCCTCGCGATCATTGACCGGAATGCCGGCACCCTGATCGCTGACCTCCAGCAGGCCGCGCTCATCCAGGCGCACGCAGATGGTGCCGCGCCCGCCACCGTGAACGATGGCGTTGTGCACCAGGTTGGCGATCACCCGACCCAGTGCCAGGCTGTCGCCGTGGATCCACACCGGCGCGTCCGGCGCATCCACCTCGAAACCATAGCCCGCCCCTACCACCAGCGGCGCCAGCTCGGCAGCGGCTTCGCGCACCAGCAGCGCCAGGTCCAGCCGTTGCAGCGCACCGACATTGCGGTCAAGCCGCTGCAGGTCGAGCAGATGCTCGGCCACGTTGCCAAGGCGGGCAACGTCGGTGAGCAGCTGCGACTTGAGTTCGCCCTGCGGCAGCTGTGACAGGCGCGCCTGCACCACCGCGATCGGCACGCGCAGCTCGTGTGCGGCATCGGCGAGGAACTTGTCGCGCGCCGCGTAGCCCTGCTGCACCTTGTCGATCGCATCGTTGAACGCTTCCACCAGCGGCGCAACCTCGGTCGACACCAGCTGCGCATCCAGCCGCGCGCCCGGCTGGCCGATATCCAGCTCCTTGGCCTGCTGCGCGGAACGCCGCACACCGCGCATCGCGCGGTGGATCACCGTCGGCATCACCAGCAGCGTGACCACGATCAGCGGCAGGAAGAACCACAAGCCAATCAGGCGCAACACCATCAGTGCGCCATCCAGCAGCCCGCCCTTCGGTGCGCCCCCCACCATCACCGTGATGCGTCGGCCATCCTCGTTGCGGATCATCACCCTTGCCACATCCAGGTAGGGCGGCACCAGCGAACCGAGTTCGGTGGCACCCAGCGCCGGCAACCGCGCCAGCAACGGCGCGTGGATGGCCGGAATCGTGCCGCGTTCCAGCCAGATGCCCTTGTCATCGACCGCCGCGAACCAGAGATTGCCTCCCGCATCCGCGTCCAGCCTGCGCCAGCGCGCTTCATCCAGCACCAACCGGCCGCCCTCACTGTGCACGGCCTTGGCCACCGCCTCGGCCATGAACATGTCCATGCCCCAGGAGTCCTTGTCACCCCAGGTCAGGATCAGCGCGACCACCGCGAACAGCACGGTGAATGCCTGCGCGAGGAACAGGCGCCAGGCCAGGCCGAGCGTGATGGAACGGATCGGACGCGCCATCTCAGGCCTCCGCCAGCAGGTAGCCGACGCCCCGGATCACGTGGATCTCCACGCCCGCCCCGGCCTGCTGAAGCGCCTTGCGCAGCTTGGAAATGTGCGCATCGAGCGCATTGGACTGGATCTCATCGTCAAAGCCGTATACCGCCGCTTCCAGCGCACTGCGGGTGACCGTGCGCCCCTGCCGCATCGCCAGCGCCTGCAGCACCAGCACCTGCCGGCGCGGCAGCGCCAACGGCTGGCCTTCCACCTGTGCCTGCAGCGATTCGAAGTCGAACTCAAGCCGTCCCAGCCGCAGGCTCGGTGTCACCATCGCAGAAGGCCGCCGCGACACCGCGCGGATGCGCGCCATCAGTTCCTCGATCGCCACCGGCTTGACCAGGTAATCATCGGCACCGACGTCCAGCCCTTCGACCTTGTCCGACAACGTGCCCTTGGCCGTCAGCATGATCACCGCCAGGTTCGGGCGCAGTGCACGCGCGGTAGCGACAAAACCCGTGCCGTCGCCATCGGGAAGCTGGCGGTCCAGCAACATCAGCTGGTGCACCGGTTCGCGCAGCGCGATGGCCGCCTCGGCCAGGCTGCCGACCACGTCGGCCACCACGCCCTGCCGCTCCAGGCCCGATTGCAGGGCACGGGACAGATCAGGATCGTCTTCGACCAGAAGGATGCGCATCAGGGACTCGGCTGCCGGAAACGGTGCCGATCATAGTGCCTGGCGCCTGCTTTGGGCGTCATTGCATGCCGATTGCCCAGGCGCAATGTTCTGACAATGTTGGGCCCGCACCATGCACAGCCATCCCCCGCAAAGTGGCTGATCGATGCCGTCGCTGTCCCCGACCCTGCTGCGCCCCCTGCTGTTCTCCGCTGCCATCGGCCTGCCGTTGATCACGCAGGCCGCCGACCGCAGCCCCGGCGTGCAGGCCGGCATCACCGCAGGTGCGACGTCCGGCGCGTATGCGCACTACGACGTCAAGCCGCTGGTCGTACCGGCGATTTCCTGGCAGGGCCAGCGCTTCTTCGCCAGCCCCGGCTCGCTGGGCATGTACCTGTACAAAGGCCAGGGCCTGCGGCTGTCGGCGGCACTCACGCCCTACACGCTGCGCTTCAAGACCGACGACGTGAATGATCCGCAGCTGCGCCGCCTGCACAGCCGGCAGATGTCGGCCATGGCAGGAATCAACGGTGAATACAGCGCCGACTGGGGCATTGTCGAGGCCGGTGTGATGCGTGAGATCACCGGGCATGGCGGTGGTTTCGAATCGCGCCTGCATTACAGCTATCCGATCCAGGCCGGCCGCTTCACCTGGGTGCCACGGGTGGGCGTGGTGCACTCCAGCGCACGCCTGCTGGACTACTACTACGGCATCAGCGACGAGGAAGCACTGCGCTCGGGCCTGGCGGCCTACCGCCCGGGCAGCACGACATCGCCGAGCCTGCAGATCGCGGTCAGCACGCCGCTGGGCACCCAGTGGCGTGCAACAGGCGTGGTCGCCAACCAGTGGTTCGGCGATGCGGTGAAGGACAGCCCGATGGCACGACGTGGTACACAGACGTCGGCCTTCGTTTCCCTGATGCGCTCGTTCTGATCGAGCGCCTGCTACGGACAAGGACCCCCCATGGCCTCCGTCTCCCCTGCTGCTGAAGCGCACGCGATCCTGCGTGCTCCCGACCTGGAAAGCGCCGAGCGCGCCTACCTGGGCCTGATGCCCGACCTGGAACACGTCAACGCGTTGGCGCGGCGCGCCCTGGGACTTTCGCGCGTAGCCGATGCAGCGCGCGGCTACGCGCTGTCGATGACCCTGGTCGGGCTGCGCCTGCAGGAGCTGGAGATGGGTGAGGCCATCGCGAAGGAACAGCGCCAGGCGACCCTGCGCAGCCTGCGCCAGGCCTTCGACGCCTGAGCGCAGGGTAGCAACGGCGCATGCAGCCGGTGCTGCAGCGCCGCGCAAGGACTCAGCGGAAGGTGGTCCAGGCCAGGACCGCAGCCAGCAGGGCCACCCAGACCACCGCCTTGAACGTGCCCTCCAGCATGTTGCCGCCGAACAGCAGTTCAAGCACTGGATTGGGCCGGGACACCGGGACATGATCGCTCATCGGGAAATCCTTCTGGTAATGAGGGGAAGGCAGGCGCGCATGCCTGCGCGGGTGCCACTCTAGTACAGGCGCGGCTCCCGTGCGCGCGTGGCGAACATCGACTTAACATCCCGTGCGCCAGTTCCGGTATGTTCGAGCCAACGCTGCGTTCAAGGATGATCGATGATCAAGCGCGTCCTGTTCCCCGTTGTGGCCCTGTTGCTGTCTGCGCTGATCGTCGCGCTGGGATGGCAGAACCGCCAACTGCGGCAGATCAACCAACAGATGGCCTCGCAGCTGCAGGAGATGCGGCTTGAAGCGCACGGCCTGGCACGCGGCAGCGTTCCCGCCCCGCTTGCGCTGAAGACCACGCAGCAGGCCCGTGTGCAGCTGGGCGGCCCGCGCACTGCGCCGCAGATCCTCTACTTCTTTTCCACGACCTGCCGCTACTGCCTGGCCTCGATGCCGCATGTGCGGAAGATCGCCGCTGCACGCGGTGCCAGCGAACTGATCGGCGTGGGACTTCCTCCCTACGATGAACTGGCCGACTACGCCGACACGCACGATCTGCGCTTCCCGGTCGCCATCGACAGCGAAGGCGATGCATCGAAGCGCTATCGCGCAACGGTCACCCCGATGCTGATCGTGCTGGGCAGCGATGGGGGCGTGGCCTACAAGCATGTGGGCCAGCTTGATGAGCAGGTCGTACAGGCCGCCATGACGTCGTTGGCGCCGGACCTTGCCCTGCCCTGACCTGGCACGCGCCAGCCCCTCATCACTACATCACGCGCCACCACTGGCACTCACGTGCCTTCGGCAACTGCAACACCACAACGCCAACCAAGGAGATACACATGATCGGAAAGAAAGTCCTTTCGTCCGTCGCCGGTATCGTCGTTGTCGCGGCCATGGCCTTCGGCGCCGCCCAGGCCTTCGCCGTCGCGCCCAAGACCGGCTACGCGCCGGGCTGCGAACCGCACCCGAGCTGTCCGTTCGGCAATTCCGGCAAGCCGGGCCAGGTGCTGTGCTGTGATCCGTTGTAATCCCATCCGTTCCGAAGCCCGGGTTTACTGACCGGTTGCCACCGCCGCGACGCTGTTCCGGCTCCGCGGCGGTGGCAGGGCCACGGGGTATTGGCCACCCCGCCCCGGATTCATCCTCCCCGGACCCACTTGACGCACGCTTTACCGGCTTTCGTCGCATACCGGTTTCACCGCACAGGAGGCAGTGCCACGCTGGACTCCCTTCTCCGGAGCACCGTGCCATGCCGATGCTTGCCCTGCTGCTGTTGTGCGCTGGCTTGTTCGGCCGCGATGCCGATGCCGGGGATGTCTCCCTGCGCCGCCAGATCCTGCAGGCCGATGCCGAGCACGCGGGCGCTCCGGCGGCACGGGATCCGGCCACCCTGCAGCTGTACCGGCTGCGCCAGGACCGCGTACTGCGTGTTGGCTACCAGCCTGTGGCCGCAGACGGCCAGCAGCAACGGTCCAGGTCGGCGCGCTACGCGCAGGTCTGGGAACGCGTCGAGGGCCACTGGAAGCTGCAGCGCATGATCAGCATCGACGAATGGGTCGCGCAGCGCTGATGCGCGGCGAGGCTGCCAGCACAAACGAAAAAAGCCGGCCCAAGGCCGGCTTTCATCGTGATCCACCGCTGCACCGGCCATGCCGGGAGCCAGGTGGTGGGCGGTACAGGGTTCGAACCTGTGACCCCTACCATGTCAAGGTAGTGCTCTACCGCTGAGCTAACCGCCCATCTTGTTCTTGCCGCCCGAAAGCTGGCCTTGCTACGTAAAAACCCGGCGCCAGGGCCGGGCTTTGCAGTTCACGACAGCCCCTTTTCAGGGACTTCGTGGTGGGCGGTACAGGGTTCGAACCTGTGACCCCTACCATGTCAAGGTAGTGCTCTACCGCTGAGCTAACCGCCCGTTTTGCTTCTGCATTTCCGCGATTGCGTCGGTGCAGGCCGCGTATATTACGGATGCCAGCCGTGAAGCGCAACACTTTTGTGAAGATGCGGCTGCCTGCCGTGTTCAGCCCAGGCTGGCTTCCTTCAGCTGCCGGATCTGGTCGCGCACGCGTGCCGCATCCTCGAACTCCAGGTCCTTGGCATGCTGGTACATCTGCTGCTCCAGCGCCTTGAGCCGGGTGGCCAGCTGGGCCGGGCTGAGCGACCGGTAGTCGGCCCCTTCCTCTGCCACGCCTGCCCGGCTCTTGCCCTTGCCCTTCTTGGCTTCTTTCTCCGCTGCATCGGACCGGGCGCCTTCCAGCACGTCGACGATCGGCCGTGCCACCGAGCGCGGCACGATGCCGTGTTCCTCGTTGTACTCGACCTGCTTGGCGCGGCGGCGGTCGGTCTCGTCGATCGCCGCCTGCATCGAACGGGTGATCTTGTCGGCATAGAGGATCGCCTTGCCGCGCACGTTGCGCGCCGCGCGGCCGATGGTCTGGATCAACGAACCCGTCGAGCGCAGGAAGCCCTCCTTGTCGGCATCCAGGATCGCCACCAGCGACACCTCGGGCATGTCCAGGCCTTCGCGCAGCAGGTTGATGCCGACCAGCACGTCGAACTTGCCCAGGCGCAGGTCGCGGATGATCTCCACGCGCTCGACCGTGTCCACGTCCGAATGCAGGTAGCGCACGCGGATGCCATGCTCGGTGAGGTATTCGGTGAGGTTCTCCGCCATGCGCTTGGTCAGCGTGGTGACCAGCACGCGGTCGCCGGCCTTGATGCGCTCGTTGGCCTCGCTCATCAGGTCATCGACCTGGGTACCGACCGGGCGGATTTCCACCACCGGGTCGATCAAGCCGGTCGGGCGCACCACCAGCTCGGTGATCTCGTCACCGGCTTCACGATACTCATAGGGACCGGGCGTAGCCGACACGTAGATCGCACGTGGGCAGCGCTCTTCCCACTCCTCGAAGCGCAGCGGGCGATTGTCCAGCGCAGAGGGCAGTCGGAAGCCGAATTCGACCAGGGTCTCCTTGCGCGAGCGATCGCCCTTGAACATCGCGCCGATCTGCGGAATGGTCACGTGCGATTCGTCGATCACCAATAGTGCGTCGGGCGGCAGGTAGTCGAACAGGGTCGGCGGCGGCTCGCCGGCATTCTTGCCGGTGAGGTGGCGCGAGTAGTTCTCGATGCCGTTGCAGAAGCCGACCTCGGCCATCATTTCGATGTCGAACTGGGTGCGCTGGGCCAGGCGCTGCGCCTCGACCAGCTTGTTCTCCGCGTACAGCTGCTCCAGCCGCTCCTTCAACTCGACCTTGATGGTGTCCACCGCCGCCAGCACACGCTCGCGGGTGGTCGCGTAGTGGGTCTTCGGGTACACGGTGAAGCGCTGCATGTTGCGCAGCGTCTCGCCGGTGAGCGGGTCGAACAACGTGATTTTCTCGACCTCACCATCGAACAGCTCCAGGCGCAGTGCCTCGCTGTCCGACTCGGCCGGGAACACATCGATCACTTCGCCGCGCACGCGGAACGTACCGCGCTGCAGTTCGTACTCGTTGCGCGTGTACTGCAGCTGGGTCAGGTGATTGATCAGGTCGCGCTGGTCGATGCGCTCGCCCTTGGACAGGATCAGGCGCAGCGACAGGTAATCCTCGGGGGCACCCAGGCCATAGATCGCCGATACGGTCGCCACCACGATCGCATCTGGGCGCGACAGCAGGGTCTTGGTCGCGGCCAGGCGCATCTGCTCGATGTGCTCGTTGATCGAACTGTCCTTCTCGATGAAGGTGTCCGACGACGGCACATAGGCTTCCGGCTGGTAGTAATCGTAGTAGCTGACGAAGTACTCCACCGCGTTGTGCGGGAAGAACGCCTTGAACTCGCCATACAGCTGCGCCGCCAGCGTCTTGTTCGGCGCCATGATCAGCGTCGGCTTCTGCACGTTCTGGATGACGTTGGCGATGGTGTAGGTCTTGCCCGAGCCGGTGACGCCCAGCAGGGTCTGCTTGGCGATGCCCGCTTCGAAGTTGCTGGTCAGCTTCGCGATGGCATCGGGCTGGTCGCCCGCCGGCGAGTACGGCGAGACGAGTTCAAAACGGTCGCTCATGGTGTTGCCAGTTCCCGGGAAAGGTGAGTATACGGGGCCAGGAGTGACGGCCGGCTGAGGGGTTTCCGGGCAGCCGAGCGCGGCGCTACCTGATGGTGCAGTCCCTGCGAGGCAGCGAGGCTGGATGCATGCGCCTCCCTCCTGCTTCCAGCCCCGACACACAGCACGGCATGCATCTGCTCGAACTACTGGTGGTGGTGGCGGTCCTTGCCGTCCTGCTGGCAGCCGGCTGGCCCGCCCTGCAGGAACTGATGCTGCATCAACGTGCGGAATCCACCCGCCTCGGCCTGCAGTCCGGCCTGGCCACCGCGCGCTACCAGGCCATCATGCGCAGTGCGCTGATCGGCCTGTGCGCAAGCCCCGATGGGCACCACTGCGGCGACGATTGGAGCCAGGGCTGGATCGTGTACAGGACCGACGGGCGACGACAGCCCCCCTCCTCCGTCGACTCCATCCTGCTGCACCAGTCCGGCCTCTCCAGCGTCAGGATCAGCGCCGCCAGCAGCAGCGGCCGGCCACAGATCTACTTCCAGCCGGATGGCCGCAGTCCCGGAGCGAACCTGACGCTGCGCATCTGCGCGGACGACCGGGAGCATGCCCGCGTCATCGTCAGCAACAGCGGCAGAATCCGCTCGACCCGCAGCCAGGACGGTCCGCCCTGCTGACAACAAAAAAGGCCTGCGGATAACCGCAAGCCTTTGATGCGTAATGCTTGGCGCCCGAAGTTGGACTCGAACCAACGACCCCCTGATTAACAGTCAAGTGCTCTAACCGGCTGAGCTATTCGGGCGGGGAGGCGCATTGTAATCACCTCGAACCGAGAGTGCAACACTCTTTCACGCAGCCCTGCAGGCAGCTTCCCGCTCGCGTTACCAGCAGTCGGACAGTGTTGCCTGCGACGTCTTCACGTTGGCCTGATTGAGCGTCAGGTCGCCACATTTGTCCTTGGTCTGCGCATTGGCCGCTGCTGCCGTGAACGTGAACGTCGACTGCCCGGTCTCCATGGACAGGGTGTAGGCCGCGGTGCCGCCCTCGCGTGGCGAGTTGATGGAATCAGCTCCGCCGGGGAAGGTGAAGCCCACATAGGTGTTGTTGATGGTGTGGTAGCGCTCGGCCAGCTGCGCGTACTCCACCAGATCGGCCTTGGCCTGCGCGCGCCGCGACTTGAGAACATGCGCGCTGTAGTTCGGATAGGCGATCGCAGCAAGGATCGCCACGACCGCCACCACGATCATCAGTTCGATCAGGCTGAAACCGCGGGCCACGCGGCCCGCCATCCACGGTGTACGCATTGCGGTGGCTCCTGGTGCCTGCAAAGAAGGAACGTCGATCACTGGATCTGCCTCCACGACTGGCGACCGCAGGGGTACGGCAGGTACATCGGCTCCGCGCCAGCCACCGAAATCTGCATCATGCAGGCATCGCCCGGGGGTTTCGGCGGCGGACTGCCAGGCTTGCCCGGGTCCGGCGGCGCCAGCCGTGGCACCACCGAAGTGGTGACATCCCGCACCGGCGCGTTGCCGCCCGTACTCAAGGGCACGCCAGCCGTGCCTGCGCCGGGCGACGCGCCATCAGGAGCACCAAAGCGCACCTGTGACATCGCCGCCTCGCCACTGCTGGCCTGCAGGCCGAACACCCAGTTCGCACCATCCACCGAACAGCCCTGGGACTCTGAAGGAATGTAGGTCGGCATGAACACCACACCCGAAACAATGCGCGGATTACCCACCGCACGCTCCTTGCCTGACAGCGTCACAGTCCAGCCACGGCTCTGCGCCGGAACAGTCCCTGGCGAAAGGGTGCGCATGCCATTGTCGAACTGTGCCGTGAACGGACGCAGGTTGGCTGAGGTCAGCGTCGTTCCGGGCTGCCCGACTTCGGTGTCGTTGATGCCATACAGCGCCTGCACCGCCGCGTCGTTCTCATCGCCGTAGTAGGAGAAGCTGCCGGTGCCGAAGATCAGCATCACACCACCGGAGGCCCCCGTGGTCACCGTCATGCCACCGGTAATCGGCTGGCGGTAGGTCCGCTGGTCGCTGCGATCGACGTGGGTATCGGTGGTGAACAGCGGCGCCGTCGGTGCTGCATCGTCGCGCAGGTCGAATTTCCAGATCGCACCCCGCTTGTCAGCAGCGTAGACGGTATCGGCCAGGCCGTCGCGCACCCGGTCGTTCTGGCTCGTCCCACCCCAGCGATCGACCACGACGATATTGCCCAGGCCATTGTTGCCGGCAGGCAGGTTCTGACCCGACTCGACCGCCTCGATCATGCGGATGGTCGGCGTGCTGCTGGCCAGCATGTCGACAACGAACAACACGGCCTTGCCACTCCTGCTTTCATAGCCGTTGCCAAATATCGCGCGGAAGCCCACAGAACCGTCGGCGTTCTTCATCGGCACGATCACCGGCTTGCCCAGCACGTGGCCGATGTTGGCGCGCACCTCTTCATCCAGTGCGGCGTTGAGGTCGCTGATCTCCCACAGCAGGGAGCCGGCACCGCCGAACTGGGCAGGATCGGACACATCCAGCGCGAACACACTGCGCCCGCCAGCTCCGGCCGTGCCTACCAGCGAGGTCGTCCAGCCGTTGCTGCCATAGGTATCGCTGACCGTTACCGGGCCATCGACGTAGTAGCGATGCTGGAAGCGCTGGACGTTCTGGTTGGTGGGGTCGTTGGGCAGCAGCAGGTTGCCCATGTGGCCCAGCGACGTGGATGGAATGTACGCAAACAGCTCCTTGCCACCTTCACCGTCCATCTCCCCGTCGGCCCCCATGCCGCCATCGAAGGCGTGCAGCATGCCGTCGTTGGCAGCGGCATAGACCATATACCTGTGGTCATTGCGCTTGGTGACCATGTAGTCGGCATAACTGGTGCCCATCGAGCCTGGCAGGCGGCGGAAACCGTAGTCATCCAGCGGCGAGCTCAGGGCCGGGGTGGAGGTGATGATGTCGCCCAGCACCGTACTGCGGTCGCGCAGCTTGCCGCCGTTGCGCTTCTCATGGCTGACATCTCCGCGCAGGTATGCCACTGCCGTTGTCGAGTCCGTAGCCAGCCCTTCCAGTTCCGAAGCGCTGCAGATCAGGATGCCCGGATACATCACACCCGACTTGTCGCACAGATTGGCCAGACTGACATTGCCACCGGAGAAGTCCACCAGCGCACCATCGCGCCAGAAGCGAATGCGGCGCGATGCGGCCGCCGGCATCTGCGCGGCCGCTTCCCACGCTTCTTCAGAAACGATCGCGCGGGTGGTCGCATCAACCTTCAGCTTGAAGGCATGCAGCTTTCCATACCAGTCCGTGCCGTTGTTGGTTGCCTCGTAGAATGGCTCCACCGACAGCGAGCCCACGCCTATGCGCGCACCGGTCAACGAACGTGAACCGGACGGCGTTGCGCCCTGGGCGACGTTGCTGATGATACGGCGCATGGCAGCAGTGATATCGCCTGGACGCGTGGCATTGACCATTTCGCCGTGGCTGTCATACACCGCGTTCCACAGCTCGTCGACTGCCTCCGGCTTGAGGTTCTGCGTTGTGGTCGGGAAATTGGGTTTTGTCACGTAGGGGTCAGGACTCAGGACCCAGGGCCGCTCCGGGTCCGGCAGGTACTTGACGCCGAACTCCTTGCCCTGCGTACCCAGCGTCACACCGTAGAAATTCATGTGCAGCTGCTTGTTGCAGTCCAGTGAAGCGTCCGGACTGGAACCCTTGCACTCTGCAGGAACCGGCACCGAACCGTTATCAAGCGAAGGAACCAGAGGGCCCTTGTAGTACGGTGCCACCAGATCCTTCATCAATGTCGTGTTTCCATCTTCATTGATGTAACCATCGGTGAACAGCATGCCCGCATTCTTCTGGCAGGCCAGAAGCACAGGAGCCCCTTCATCCGTGCGCTGGAACTGCTGGCCCAGGTAGTCGGCGGCAGAACGATTGGGCGTACTGTCGTCGGCCCGCATTTCACGGGTGATTTCGCTGAGCAGCTTCGCCCTTTGCGACTCGGTCGTCATGTCGAACATGGTCACTGGACGTCGACCATTGATGCGGAACCAGCCCACTCGCAGATTGGTAGTGTCATACAGCGCATTGGTGGCCGCGCCGATCAACGCCTCGCGGCGAGTCCGGTACAGGCTGAACCAGTTTGCGAAGCTCTGCATGGCATTGTCGTACTTCGCTTGGTTATTGCCGAAGTTCGCAAGCTTGATCTCGTACTTGTACAGCGTCCCCGGCCGGCCACCCGGCGAACTGGCAATAGCTACCGGTGTGGCGGTATAGCCGTAATCCGCAGGAAGCGTAGCGGGATTCTCAAGGAAGAACGTCGCCGGGTAGAAAGCCACAGCAGCGTCGCAGCTTGAGCTGTTGATGGAAGTCTCACGGGTGACTCTGTCAAACGTTCCCTCCCCCTGCACAGCTCCACCGCTCAAGCTGCACCGGCCGCGCTCGATACGGGTGCCTACCGGCAGTTTCATCCCGGAACGGAAGCGGAATCGCCAGCTTCCCGAATCCCTGCCGCCAGTCTGCATGCTGGTCAACAGCGAGTCCGCCGTCAGATTCAGCGCACCACCGATCTTGGCGGGCGCGCCGGCCGGCCGGGGATCGAGAGGAGCACTGGCCGCTTTGATCTCCAGGTAATTGGAGGTTGCCGGTGCAGACAGTCCCGTCTTCCAGCCTGGGTAGCTCTCACGGGGATCGTAATAGGATGAATTGACATCTGGCGAACGCGCGAATCCAAAGTTATCCAACGGCGGGATAGCCACATTGCTATCCCGCCCATAACTCGGAAACACATACAGGTAACGCTGCCCCGAACCATCGAATCCGTTGGCTATTCCCTTGTTGTAGAAGCTGCTGCCATCCCAGCGATAAGCACCGTCGCGCGTATTGTTCAGCGTTTCCCACAGCATCGAACCGGAATCGTCCAGCGCCATCAGGAACGCTGGCGGCGTCTGCACCTGGATGTTCAGCGGCGCCTGCGCCAGCGTGCCCTGGGCCTGGGCGGCCATCAGGCTGTAGATGAAATAGCCTCCCCCCAGCGCCAGTGCGGCGCCGCCTGCGGCCATGAAGCGGAATTTGCGCGAAGCCATGGCCTGCGTCCTCAGAGTTTGAATACGGTGTCGATCACCACCGACGACGAGCTCGCATCGGCATCGTCGGTAGCGAACCCGGTGATCTGGTAGATCGGTGTGGTGTCATCCAGCGGTCGGCCCATGTCCAGCGACGATTCGCCGACCACGCAGCTGTCGATCTGCCGCACGTTGACGGCCGGCGACGTCTCGTCGCGCCGGTCCTCCGCCCAGCTGGCCGGATCGAAACCGTCATCGCAGACACGCGATACATCCCCTGCCTGCAGCAGGCTGCCCTCGCTCACGCTTTCGCGATTGGTGATCTGTTCCACCGAACGCTCGGCCGCCCGCACCACGCCTTCCGAATTCTGGAAAGCGCGGTTGGCCGCCCGGTAGTTGGCCGCCATCTTTTCCTGCATGCCGGCCACCTGCATGCCGGCAATTCCGAGCAGCGCCAGCAGGATGAGCATCACCAGGGCCACATACAGCACCGCACCACGCTGCTGGGCGGGAGCGACGACAGGCCGGAAGGAGCGCGGGAAAGGAGTCATGGTCAGTTTCCGAACAGGCGATTGCGCAGCGCAATCGACACTTCATAGCTGGAGCGGTAATGACCATCGGACTTGTCGCCGTTGGCAAAGCCCACGCCGAGCACGGACAGCGCATTGGCCGAGCGGGTCGAGGACGACGGCGACGGACTGCGTGCCAGCAGCCCCACCTGCACCTGCCCCACGCGCAGCCATTGCGCGGCACCCGCGGCATCGGCATCAGTGCTGACGCCATCGGCCGCAGCGAACTGCGTGATGTTGCCGGCCGGCGGCGTGTCCAGGCTGATGTTGGCGGTGTTGTCCAGGCCGTACATCAACTGCAGGCTTTCGATGCCTTCCACCAGTTCTTCGTTGATCGAGTAGGCGCCATCACTGTCGGCACGCGCGCGGCGCAGGCCCGGCTGCTTCGTCTCCGGATTGATGCCCACGTAATAGACCATCGACTCGGCGCGATACAGCATCGTCTGCCCGGTGGGCTGCGCGGCATAGCGCGACAGGTCGAGCGAGGCGGCGGTGACCCGTGCGGCGCTCAACGTGCCCGCGAACACATCCGCGTGGCCGCAGTCGGCGATGCCGAACAGGGTCGGATCACCCACGCCACCGCCAGTCAGGCGGGCGACGCGGGTGCTGTCCATGTCCAGCAGCGCGTTGCCGCCGTCCGTGGAAATGGCAGTGACCGGCACGCCTTCCGGCGCGAAGAAGCGCAGGACGAGCACGTCGCTGCCGCCGGCGGGTACCGGGATGAGCCCTTCGATCGCGGTAGGCAGGCCGGTCGGAGCCGACCAGTCCGCGCCCAGCGTCAGGCTCCCGCCCGGCGTCGTCTCGGGCGCATCGAAGCCCTGGATGGACACGCTGAAATCCAGCGGACTGCCGTCGCCCGAGGTTGCCCCCAGGTGTGACACCGGGTCGCCCTGGTTCTTCACCACATGGGCCTGGTCGTTGACGCAGCCCATGTGTCCGGCCATGCGGATGTCGCGCTCCAGGAAATCCAGCGCGAAACGCGCGTTCTCCTGCACGCGGGAGGCGCCCTCGGACAGGCGGGAGGCCGTCTGCGAGGCGATGAACACCTGGACCACGCCCAGCATCAGCACGAGGCTGATCACCAGCGCGACCATCAGCTCAACCAGCGACAGGCCGGCCATCGCGGCACGACGGTTCATGGCCATGCTCACAGCTCCGTATCCAGGGCGAAGGTGGTGGCCTTGTCCGGATCGTCCGGATCCCAGCGCTGGTCGCCCCAGCTGACGGCCACCCTCACGTTGCCGCCGTTGTAGGTGACTTCCGCGCCGGCGTCATCACCCAGCGCCTTCACCACCTGGCACTGCCAGCGCGCGACCTTGGCGGAAATGGCGACGTCGCCGGTATCGGCACTGCACGCCTTCTCGGCGGTCTTGCTGCCTGCGGCAAACGACGCGGTGGTATACCACGCCGCCTGATAGCGGTTGCTGCGCATCTGCTCGGTCAGGTCATAGGCAAGATTGGTGGCCTGGGTACGGTAGTTGGCGCTCTGCACGAAGCGGACGTTCATGGTCTGCAGCAGCGCGAAACCCAGCAGGCCGAATGCCAGCACGATGATGGCGATCAGCACTTCCAGCAGGGTGAAGCCCCCTGCCTGCCGCGCGCGGACGGAACGGGATTTCATGGGCAGGCTTCCTTGGTGCTGCGGATCTGCCCGGAGGCGTTCACCGTCAATGTGCGCTTGTGCAGCGCGTCCTTGCTGCAGACATCCGGCTCCAGCAGGATCTGCTGATCGGCGCTGGCCCTGCGGCGCCCACGGCCATCGAAGGCGATCACCTCCGACGGCCCGCTGACCGTCAGCTTCGGGCTTCCATTGACGAAGCGCAGGACGGTCTCACCCGACGACATCTCGCCATCACCGTTGGTATCGGCGAAGGCCAGCATGCCGCCAGACCAGCTGCCGTCGCAGCTGGCGCCATCGCTGCTGCCGCACACGCCGCCGCCGCGGTTGCTGCGGATCGCCTCGCTGCGGGCCAGGCTGAGCAGGCCCAGGATTTCATTGTTGCCCGAGGTCACCCGGCTGGAACGCAGGGTGCCCTGGAAGCTCGGAAACGCGATCGCGGCCAGGATCGCCACCACGGCGATGGTGACCATCAGCTCGATCAACGTGAAGCCGCTTTCCCGGCGCAAAGACATTGGACGCTCCCCAGCGTGTTGATGGCCACGATGGGCCATCGCCCTGCCACCGGCAAGCGGCGGCAGGATGAACGGTCAATCCGGGACGACGGGCGTCAAAGGCTTGACGACCCGCCCTCTCCTGTCCGGCCCGGCGCGAGCCCCATCGCGCCGGCGCAGGCTCAGGCCAGCACCTGGTAGCAGGGCTGGTATTCGCCGGAGATCTTCATCCGGCGCTGTTCGACGAAGGCGCGCAGCAGCGCGTCCAGGGCCTGCATCATGTCGGTGTCGCCGTGGATCTGGAACGGCCCGAACTGCTCGATGCGGCGCATGCCGTCTTCCTTCACGTTGCCGGCCACGATGCCCGAGAACGCCCGGCGCAGGTCGGCCGCCAGCGCGTGCGGCGCACGCCCGTGGTGCAGGTCCAGCGCGGCCATCGCCTCGTGGGTCGGCACGAACGGCTGCTGGTACTCCCACGGAATCTCGATCGACCAGTTGAAGAAGAACGAATCCTTCTGCGCCAGGCGGTGTTCGCGCACGCGCTTGATGCCGTTGGCCATCTTCTTCGCCACCGCCACCGGGTCACCGATGATGATCTCGTAGCGCTCGGCGGCTTCATCGCCCAGGGTCAGGCGGATGAAGCGGTCGATCTGCTCGAAGTACGGCGCGGCCACGGTCGGGCCGGTCAGGATCAGCGGGAACGGCAGATCCTTGTTCTCCTCGCGCAGCAGGATGCCGAGCAGGTACAGGATCTCCTCGGCGGTACCGACGCCACCGGCGAACACGATGATGCCGTGGCCGATGCGGACGAAGGCCTCAAGGCGCTTCTCGATGTCCGGCATGATCACCAGGTGGTTGACGATCGGGTTCGGCGACTCGGCGGCGATGATGCCCGGCTCGGTCAGGCCGATGTAACGCGTCACGGTACGGCGCTGCTTGGCGTGGGCGATGGTGGCGCCCTTCATCGGGCCCTTCATCGCGCCCGGGCCGCAGCCGGTGCAGATGTCCAGGCCGCGCAGGCCCAACTCGTAGCCCACCTGTTTGGTGTACAGGTATTCGTCGCGCGAGATCGAGTGGCCGCCCCAGCACACCACCAGGTTCGGATCACCCGGGTTGAGGATGCGGGCGTTGCGCAGCAGGCCGAACACCGCATTGGTGATGCCTTCGGACGACTCCAGCTCGGCCGCATAGGCCGGGCCCATCTCGATGGCCATGTAGGCCAGGTCACGCACCACCGCGAACAGCAGTTCGGCAACGCCGCGGATGATCTCGCCATCGACGAAGGCCATCGCCGGCGCGTTGACCAGGTCGATGCGCACGCCGCGATCCTGCTGCGCCACCTGGATGTCGAAATCGGGATACAGATCGCGCGCCGCACGCGGATCGTCAGAGGCACTGCCGCTGGTCAGCACGGCCAGCGCGCAGCGGCGCAGCAGCTCGTGCATGCCGCCGGCGGAGGCATCGCGCAGGCGCGCCACTTCGGCCCGCGACAGCACATCCAGCCCACCGCGCGGGTAGATCCGTGCGTCCTGCACCGGCAGCGCGCGGGCTGCTTTTTCGTTCGTGGTCATATCCAATTTTTCGCTTCCTTCAAGGTTTCCGACTGTACTGCCGCCCCCTTAAAAAGCAAAACGGCCGGGAAACCCGACCGTTGGATATGTGCTGCCCGTGATCACCTGCCTGGGACCGCTTCGGCGGCATTGGCGCCGCGCACATTTCTGGATGCTACGCCCATGCAGAGCCGCCTGCAAGGACTTTCGCCTGAACGGAAAACGGCCGGGTTTCCCCGGCCGTTTCCACTTACATCTTCAGGCTCTGACGGATCAGAACTTGTACTTCAGGGTCAGCTGCATCGACCAACGCGACACGCCGGTGTTGCCCTTGTCGTTGTTGTTTTCCTGGATGGTCGGGGTATCGGTGCTGCCGGTGAAGTTGTAGATGTACTTGCCGGTGGCCGGATCGATACCTGCGTAGCTGGCCACGCGGGCGGTCGAGTTGAAGCCGTAATCTTCGATGCGGCCCCACTTCTTGTTGAGCAGGTTGCCGACATTCATGATGTCCAGCGCCAGCTCACCCTTGTGCTCCTTCACGAAGCCCGGGAATTCCTGGGCGATGTGCAGGTCGAAGCTGTTGACCCACTTGGTGCGGAAGGCGTTGGCCGGGGCGATCTGGCCCTGGTACTTCGCCAGCTGCGGGTTGGCAGCCAGCCAGTCGAAGAAGGCCTTCTCCATCGTCGCGCCGCCGGTGAACTTGACGTCGCCCGGGCCGTTCGGCACGTAGAACAGGTCGTTGAAGTAGCCGGCGCCGGTGGTGGCAGCGGCGTCGCCGTTCATGTCGTTGTAGTAGATGTAGCTGAACGGACGACCCGAACGACCTTCGTAGAACAGGCCCACGGTGGTGTTGTAGTTGCCGAAGAACGCCTTCTTCCAGTTGATCGAACCGGTCACGCGGTCCTTGATCGCGTAGCGCGAATCATAGGCCACGTTCTCGTTGGCGGTGCCGATCAGGGTGCTGCCCCAGTTGGAGGTGTTCTGCGAGCTGGTCAGCGGGCTGACTTCCTTCGCGGCGGTGTAGGTGTAGGCCAGCGACCAGCCCCAGTTCTCGGTCAGCGGCTTGTTCAGGCCGACGGTGAACTGGCGGCTGCTGCCCTTGTCGGTGTTGCGCATCAGCAGCACGTCGCCGATGTCATCCGGACGGTTGGCCTTGCCACCCACGGTGCCACCGCCGACGGCGGTCGCGCCTTCGCGGATCGAGCAGTTGGTGCCGGCGCACGGCACGTAGCCCTGCGGGTTCCAGTACAGCTCACGACCGTCCTGGCCGATACGGGTGTATGACGGGCCACCAGCGTTCTTGTACAGGTCCAGGCGCTCGAAGTAGATGCCGCTCTTGACCTTGGTGTACAGGAACTCAGCCGACGCGACGATGCCGTACCACGGCAGTTCGTGGTCGAAGGCAAGGTTCGACTTCCACACCGACGGCAGCTTCAGGTCCGGCGCGGCGATGTCGACGTTCTGGCGAGCACCGGCACCCGCAGCCGGGATGTACGGCGGGTTGGTGTTCGGGGTGAAAATGCCGGTCTGGTTACGAACGGTGTACTCGGTGTAGTTCAGGCCGGTGTTCTGGTAGGCACCTGCCAGCCACACGTTCGGGGCCGCGCCACCGAACAGGCCCACGCCGCCACGCAGCTGGGTCGGACGATCGCTGTCGAAGGTGTAGTTGAAGCCGAAGCGCGGCTGCACCAGCTTCTTGTCGGGCAGCTTGGTGTTGTCGTAGCCGTACAGCTCCATGATGCGCGGGTTGTACAGGCGCTGGTTGCTGAAGTCCGGCATGTCGACGCGGACGCCGCCCTGCACGGTCAGGTTGCTGTTGACCGCCCAGCTGTCCTGGATGAACAGACCGGTGTTCTTCAGGGTGTAATTGGCCGGGATGTCGTCGTAGCTGCCACCCGCGCGCGGGGCACGCACCACGTACTGGTTGACGCGGCCCGCTGCGAAATCAGCCAGGTTGTTGAACACATACGCGCCGTTGACGTTGCGGCCGTAGTAGTTCATCAGGTCGTTCTTGGAGTAGTCGAAACCGAACTTGACGGTGTGGTCGCCGATGTACCAGTTGGCGGCACCGAAGGCGCTCAGCTCCTTGCTCTCGACTGCATTGACATGCGAGTTCTGCTCGGTACCGAAGTACAGCGAGTCATTGCCGCTGGCACCGAAACCACGGACCTGGATCTGCGGCAGGCTGGACGGGGTGGTACGGACCGAGGTGTATTCCTTGTGCGAGATCTTGAACTCGGTCGAGAAGTTCTCGGACCAGTCGCTGAACAGTTCACCCATCCAGGATTCGTAGGTCTTCGGCTGCTGGTACCAGAAGGTGCTCAGCGAGATCGCGCTGTTGCTGATCTGCGGGAAGCGGACGACGTTCTGCTCGAGCTTGTTGTAACGCACCGCGGCGCGGTGGTTCTCGTTGATGTTCCAGTCGATCTTCAGCGCGTACTCTTCCACCTCGGTCTTGTTGGCCGGGGGATTGAGCGAGCCTGCGTCGAAGCCGTAACCGGTGGCGATCTGCTGCGCACGGGCGATGTCGGCATCGGTGATGGTGCCCTTGCCGTACGGCGAATCGGTCAGGCTGACGCCCGGAGCCGAGCGCTCCATCTTCTCGTAGTTGGCGAAGAAGAACAGCTTGTCCTTGACGATCGGGCCGCCGAAGGTCATGCCGTAGGTCTTCTCGTCATCGAAGCCGTTGAAGCGGACGCCGTCCAGCTCCTTGCGGACCATGTCCTTGTCGCGGTACGCGTAGTACACGGTGCCGCCGAAGTTGTTGGTACCCGACTTGGTCACCGCATTGATCACCGCACCGGTACCGCCGGCGATGGTGGTGTCATAGTTGGCGATGTCGATGTTGATTTCCTGGATCGCATCCATCGACACCGGCTGACGCTCGGTCGGCAGGTTGTTGGATTCCAGGCCGAACGGGTCGCCGGCGCCGATGCCGTCGATGCGGATGGCGTTGTAACGGGTGTTCTGGCCACCGACCGAGATCGCGCCGTCAGCCTTGCTGACCTGCGAGATGCGCGGATCCAGGCGGATGTAGTCCTGGATGTTGCGGTTCACCGACGGCAGCGACTCCAGCGTCTCGCGGTTGACGTTGGTGCCGGTGCCCATCTTGTAGGCGCTGAACAGATCGCTGCCCACGGCAGCGGCAACAACATTGACCGCGTCCAGGTTGGTGGCAGCCAGGTCACCGCCCAGGTTGGCGTTGACGGTGTTGACCTGGTTCAGGTTCAGGTAGACACCTTCTTCGGTCTTGGTGCCAGCACCCGGCTTGGTGATGGTGATGGTGTACGGACCACCCACGCGCAGGCCGCGCGCATTGTATCGACCCGACGCATCGGTGGTGGCACGCGAAACGGTGCCCGACTCGGTGTGGGTGATGGTGACTTCAGCACCGGCGACAGGCTGGCCTGCGGCGGACATCACCTGGCCGCCGACACCGGCGGAGGTGCTCTGGGCGAAGGCGGGAGCGGCGGCGAGTGCAGCCACGAGACCAAGGGTAAGCTTGGACATCCGGAGTGGGTGGGTCATTTTTCGGTAGCCTCGATGCGAGTTGGCGATGGCGGAAAAAAAGCGCATCCAAACAGCCCTGCGGGTGGCTGGTCGGAGAGTTATCTGGGGTTCCCTACCGCTTGGCTGAAGGCAGCCATAACGGTTAACACTAGATTAACACGCTACGCCATCAATGTGACGGTTGTGC